>NZ_JABFAN010000017.1:160287-271801 GCF_017168155.1 Dietzia sp. KRD202
GCGTCGGGGGCCGGCGCCCACGGCAGCGGCGGCAGCGGGGGCAGGGCGATACCGGCGGCGGTGAGCGACGCGTGGATCTCCGGGAGGAAGTAGATGCCCGCACCGACAGCGGCGACCGAGCCGAGACCGAGGGTCGCGGGGACGAGCGAGCCCGTGCCCGGCAGGGACCCCGCGTCGGACCCGAAGACGACGGTCGCACCCTCATCGATCCCCAGCGAGCCGGCGATGGGCGCGTAGAGCGGGGCGAGCGAGCCGGTGGTCGGCTCACCGAGCAGCGCCGAGCCCGAGGTGTCGACCGAACCGGTGCCCTCGGCCGGGGTGAAGATGTCGACCGAACCGGTGGCCTCGGAGACGGATCCGGCCAGCGGCGCGAGCGAGCCGGTGGAGGGCTCACCGAGCAGCGCCGAACCCGAGGTGTCGAGGGAGCCCTCGCCGGTGGCGTTGGCATCCAGGATGAGCGAACCCAGGTCCTCGGGGACCGAACCGTTACCGGCGGACTCGCCGCTACCGACCGAATCGCCGCTGCCCGCGGACTCGGTGCTGCCCTCCGTGGAGCCGCCGACGAGGCTGCCGAGGTCGATGCTGCCGGACGCGTCGCCGTCCTGCGCGGTGGCGACGCCGGTGGCGCCCGAGATGGCCAGGGCAGCGGCGGCCGCGACCGCTGCCGCCTTGCGGGTGGTGAACGTCATTGCGTCTCCTCGTGTGGAAAAGGGGTTCCCAGGCGCGGAGGCTCGTGGCCGACCCACCCCGGGCGGGGTCTGTGGGACGTGAGAACAGCGTTACGAGAACGAGGTTCATCGGTCCGTGCCCCACCCTAGCCACACTTTCAGGTGATCAACGGCGAGAACTCAGTTAAATCCTAGTTAGAAGAAGCTCCCGAAATCCGCTCACGCACTGCGGATATCACCGCGTACTCAGCCGAGGCGGGAGATCCACTCACGCACGGCCCGGGTGGCCTGCACGTCGTCCTCGTTGTAGGTGAGGATGCGGTCGCGGCCAGCGTCCCGCTCGACGCCCCGCGCCGCCTGCGCGTCGCGGTACCAGCCGAGCGAGGCCTCGCCGCCGGCCTCGGGATCCCGCCACGTGAACCCCGCGGCCGGGGCGACCACCTTCAGCCCGAGGCCCGAGGTGGAGACGAACTGGGTGGTGACCGCCTCGTGGACGTCCACCCAGAGCGGGGAGGAGATGAAGCGCCGGACCTCGGCGACGGACGGGACCCCCTTGACGACGGCGACGGTGCCCTCCGGACCGAACCTGCCGGCCGACGAGAGCAGCCACCCGTTCTCCGCGGATCGTGAATAGCAGTAGGCCCGGAACGACCGCCCCTGCCCGGCCGCCCGGTCGCGGATGCCTGTCAGCCAGCGCCAGAACTCCGCGAACGAACGCCCCTCGTCCGGATCCGGCAACCGCGCCCAGGTGGCGAACGGCCTGTACCCCTCGGCCTCCAGGGGCCGCCCGTCCCTCAGCGTGAGCAGGGTCCCCCACAGATACGCGCCGTCGTCGAGGTGGCTCTCCAGGTCGACGTCCACCTCGATGTCCGCACGCGGGATGCTCGGCCGTGCCACCTTGGGCACCACGACCTCGCCGTCGCGGTGTGCCCTCGCCCGCAGGACCGCGTCCGAGAACGGCTCGCCGTTCCAGTCCGTGGGCCGGTCCGGTCCGGCCTCCGCCAACTCCGCCACCGTCCGGATCCCCCGGGCCCTCAGCGACCCGACCTGTCCGCCGCCGACGACGAGACTGACGTCATCGGTCACGACGAGCCGGTCGCGGCAGCCCTCGACGGGCCCGTCCCGGTCGTCCCAGCCCTCCCACCAGGGGCAGGTGCGACACTCGCCGATCCGGCTGGGCGCGGTGTCCAGCTCACCGCGCACCACGGCCAACCGCGTGGCGTGGGTCCGCTCGGCCGAGTCGAGTACCGGCTCGAGGTCGTGCACCACCGCGCGCGCCGACCCCAGCCCCAGCACCGCACCGACCGGGGACTCCGCCGCGTGCCCCACCGCCCGTAACAATCGCCACGCGTGGACGAGTCGATCCAGATCCGCGGGGTGACGCCGCACCCGGAGAGAGGGATCGGGCGCGGGGGCCCAGTCGAGCAGCCGGGTCACCGTCGCCGTCGAGGCACTCTTGCCTCGTCGTGGATCGACCACCTTGTGATTGACCACCAGCACCGGCGCGTACCCACCTCCGGGCACGGCCGCCAGGGTGCACCGGAGGCCCGCCCGGCCCCCGTGCGGATCGGCGGGAAGAGCCGCGCCCCACACCAGGGTCGCCCCGTCGGCCAGGGCCCGGAGTGTCGACCTCTCGTCGTCGTCGCCCGGTACGTCCCCCGGCAGATCGGTCCAGTGATCCCCCACCACATCCACCACCGCGGCGTCGGGGCGCGCGTCGCGCAACGCGCGCTCCCGCAGGCCCGCGCGACGATCCGCCGCCGCCATCGCCCGCAGCCGCACCCCCTCGTCGAGCGGCGCGGTCCGCCACCACCCCGGTCGCGCATCACGCTCCCGGGCCACGCGGTGCGGACATCTGGCCCCCGAGGCCGGCCCCACCACCGTCGCGTCGGGGGCGCGGTGCGTGGTGCTCCCGGCGTCCTCCATCGCCGTCCATCATGGACCAGGCACGCCCCGCACGACGGTCCGGTCCTCAGCGCGGGCCGATTCGCCTAGGCTGGAGACCTGATGTCCGCGACGAGAGAAGGATCGACGCCCATGGGCAAGCTGACGACCTACCGCGACAAGCGTGCCGAACTCCGCGCCCATGCTTCGGCGCTCAAGTCCACGGCCATGAAGGAGGCCAAGCTCGCGGCCAAGGAGACGCGCAAGAAGGCCAAGGAGGCGCACCGCGTGGAACTGGCCGAGGCCAAGGAGCGCGCCAAGCTCGAGCGCAAGAACGCCGACCGCAAGGCCCGACGCGCCGAGAAGCGCGCCGAGAAGCGCGACAAGCTCGACCGCAGGTCCGCCAAGCGGAACCGCAAGAACGAGAAGGTCCACGCCAAGCAGGAGCGCGCCACCATCAAGCGCGAGGCCAAGCTGCTGGCCAAGGACCGGAAGCTCGCCGAGAAGATCGACTCCGCCGGCCGCAAGCACGAGTACGAGCTCGCCGAGATGGAGCTGAAGAAACTCGAGGGCACCAAGCTCAACAAGGATGACCTGCAGCGGTGGCTGAGCATGGCCAAGGTCGCCACCCCGGTGCTGTTGCCGATGGTCTACAAGGCCGTCTCCAACGTGCAGGGGTCGCCGGGCAAGCCCGCCGGCCCCGGGGGCGTGGACCTCGAGGCCGCCGGCATCAACGCCACCGGCCCCGGCGCCGCCCTCGGTGTCCGCATCGTCCGCCTCGAGCAGACCCTCGACCAGCTCGACGTGAGCCGCGGGAGCGAGCGTGAGGTCAAGGACTTCATCTCCTCCACCCGGACCCGGCTCACCGACCTGCGGACCGCGGTCGAGACCGCCGAGACCACGCCCACCGCGCAACGGCGCGAGATCCACTCGTCGATCTCCGGCGAACTCGACCGCATCAACAAGGACATCTTCGCCCGCCTGGGCGTCAAGGCGTGACGGCGCTCCGGGGGCGGCTGGCCTCCGTCGCGGTCGCTGCCGCCCTGGTCGGCGGCGCGGCCGCTCCCTCGGTGGTGCTCGCACCGGTCGCCGTCGCCCACTCGGTGTTGGTCTCCATCGACCCGGAAGACGGGTCCGAGCTGGACACCGCGCCCGACGAGATCGTCCTGACCTTCAACGAGGAGATCAACCAGAACTTCGCCTCCGTCGCCGTGACCGCCGGGGAGAACCGGGCCAACCGGGTCGTGGGCGACCCCTCGGTGGCGGGCGAGACCGTCACGGTCGACGTCGATGAACTCGAGCCCGGCCCCTACACCGTCGGATACCGGGTGACCTCGTCCGACGGTCACGTGGTGAGCGGGTCATCGGTCTTCACCGTGGCGGGCGGGGCCGAGGGAGCCGCCGGCGCGGAGGCAGGCGCACAGTCCGGCGGCGAGTCCGGCTCGCAGGCAGGCGCAGAGTCCGGATCGCAGCCCGCGGCCGGTGGAGACGCCTCCCCGGCGGGCGGGTCCGACACCGGGGCCGGCGACGAGGCGGACGTCGCCGATGAGACCTCGGGCGAGGACACCGGCATCAATCCCGCGATCTGGGTCGTCGGCGGTCTGGCGATCCTGCTCATCGGTGGCGCGTTCGTGCTGCTGCGCCGCGGTAACTGACGAGCGGGCACGCTGAGCGGCGAGCGGTGCAGCCGCTCCCCTGCCCGGCGTCTCGCTCCCGCGCCTGTACACGTCAGCCACACCCGCGTCCGCGCGTGGCGTCTGGCCTGCCCCTCGGGGCGCGCGAGACGCCATGCCCGGACGCGGCTGTATCACGAGCTCGAGCGGCCGTATCACGAGGCGGGCCGGGGCGGCCGCGGGCTCCCGCCGCCCGCCTACCGTCCCGGCAGGAAGCGCATGGCGTCGGTGGCGGGCGCGAGCAACTGCTGCCACCGCGTGCGGGGCAGGAACGACGGCCCGCCCATGTGCACGACGCGCTGAGTGGCGATCGTCTGCGCCTCGGTGTACTTGAGCAGTCCCTCGTCGCCGTGGCGTCGGCCCACACCGGAGGCGCCCATGCCGCCCATCGGGCCCGCGACGGAGCCCCAGCCCGCGACGTAGCCCTCGCCGACGTTGACGGTGCCGGTCCGCAGGCGCGCCGCGATCTGCTCGCCCTCGGAGTCGGACCCCGCGAACACCGACGAGTTGAGCCCGTACTCGGTGTCGTTGGCCTCGGCGATCGCCTCCTCGACCGAGTCGACCGGGTAGATCGACACGACCGGGCCGAAGGTCTCCTCGCCGTAGCAGGTCGCGCCGGAGGGCACGTCGGTGAGCAGGGTGGGCTCGTAGAACAGCGGTCCCAGGTCCGGCCGGGCGCGTCCGCCGGCGAGGACGCGCGCGCCCTTGGCCACCGCGTCGTCGACGTGTGCGGAGACGGTGTCCAGCTGGTCACGGGAGATGAGGCTGCCCATCTCGGCCTCGAAGTCGTAGCCGGGCCCCACGCTCATGGACTGCACACGCGCGGTGAGCTTCTCGATGAGCTGCGGCGCGACCGAGCGCTCCACGTAGACCCGCTCGACCGAGATGCACAGCTGACCCGAGTTGGAGAAGAACGCGCGCGTGGCGACCTCGGCCACCTCGTCGAGGTCGGCACCCTCGGTCACGATCATGGCGTTCTTCCCGCCGAGTTCGGCCGAGAAGCCGATCAGGCGCTCGCCGCACTGGCGGCCCAGCGTGCGGCCGGTCGCGGTGGAGCCGGTGAACATGAGGTAGTCGACGTTCTCCACGATCGCGCCGCCGACGGTCCCGCCCGAACCGGGCACCACCTGGAACAGGTCGCGCGGCAGGCCCGCCCGGTAGAGCATGTCGGCGGCGGCGAGGGCACAGAACGGCGTGATGGAGGCGGGCTTGATCACCACGGCGTTGCCCGCGAGCAGGGCGGCGAGCGCGTCGGTGGCGGCGAGGTTGAGCGGGTAGTTCCACGGCGCGATCACGCCCACGACGCCCTTGGGCTGGCGGCGCACCACGGCCTTGGTCAGTCCCGGCAGCATGCCCTGGACGCGCTTGGGGGCGAGCAGCCCGGGCGCGGTCCGGGCGTAGTGACGCGCGGTGATGAGGCAGTCCAGCACCTCCTCCTGTGCGGAGGCGCGGCTCTTGCCGGTCTCTGCCTGCACGATGTCCATGAGTTCGCGGCGGTTCCGCATGACCTGCTTGGCGAAGCGGGTGATGACGGCGACCCGGTCGGCGACGTCTCGTTCGGCCCACGCGACCTGCGCGGCCCGGGCCCGCTCGACGGCGGCGGTGACATCGTCGGCGGTGCCGGCGGGGATCTCCGCGAGCGGGTCACCGGTGAAGACCTCGGTGATCATCGCCGACGGGCGGCTCGAGGGATCGGCCCGGAATTCGGGGATCGCGACGAGGTCGCGGAGACGGTCGTACACATGGGGCGCGGGTCGGCTCATGGCACCGAGGTTACCGGCGGGTAAGGAAGAGCGGTACCGCCTGCCACCGTTCTTCGCCCGCCGGTCGCGGAAACCCGGGCTTGACCCTGACATCGCGTCAGGCCCCACGCTCGTGGATGTGAGAGATGCTGGAGACATGACGACGAGAGACGGGCTCACCGTGGGTGCGGTCGCCGCACTCGTCGGGGTGAGCGTCCGGACCCTGCACCACTGGGACCGGATCGGGTTGGCGCCGGCGAGCGGCAGGACGTGGTCGGACTACCGGGTGTATGACGACGACGACGTCGCCCGCCTCCACCGGATCCTGGTCTACCGCGAGCTGGGCTTCCCGCTCGCGGAGATCGGGGACCTGCTCGATGACCCGGAGGCCGACGCCCTGGCTCACCTGACCCGCCAGCGGGAGCTGCTGGTCAGACGCATCTCGCACCTGCAGGAGATGGTCTCCGCAGTCGACCGCATGAAGGAGGCGATCGATATGAACGCACCACTGACCCCTCAGGACAGGGCCGAGATCTTCGGCACGGACTGGAAGGAGGAGTACCAGGAGGAGGCCGAGAACCGCTGGGGCGACACCCCGCAGTGGGCGCAGTCGCAGGAACGCACGGCGCGCATGTCCAGGGAGGACTGGAAGCAGGTCAAGGCCGAGGGCGACGCGCTCAACGTCGACCTCGCCGCCGCCAAGCGTGCCGGCACGGACCCGGGGGCGCCGGAGGCCGCGGAGCTGGCCGAGCGCCACCGCGCATCGATCGGGCGGTTCTACGACTGCACGCATGCGATGCAGGTCTGCCTGGCGCGGATGTACCTCGAGGACCCACGCTTCGCCGAGACGTACGACGCGCACGAGCCGGGCCTGACTCAGTGGCTGGTCGCCGCCGTCGAGGCCAACGCCCGGGCGCACGGCGTCGACCCGGACACCGCCACCTGGGAGTGAACTGCCCCGCATGAGCCGGTGGGCGATGTCGGACGGCGGACGTACCCTGGCCCGCATGAGCCGATGGACCACCGCCGACATCCCTGACCAGACCGGCCGGACCTTCGTGGTCACCGGGGCGAACTCCGGGCTGGGCCTGCAGTCCACCCGCGCGCTGACCGACGCGGGCGCCCGCGTGATCATGGCCTGCCGTGACACGGGCCGCGCCGAGACGGCCCGCGCGGGGCTCGCGCACCCGGACCGCGCCGAGGTCGTCGAACTCGACCTGGCCGACCTCGAGTCCGTGCACGCGGCGGGTGAGCTGCTCGCGGGCCGCTCGCCCGACGTGCTCATCAACAACGCGGGGCTGATGAACATCCCACGGTCGCGCACCGCGCAGGGCCACGAGATGCAGTTCGGCGTCAACGTCCTCGGCCACTTCGCGCTCACCGAGCACGTCGCGCCGGCGCTCACCGACCGGGTGGTGTGGCTGGGCTCGATGATGCACCGCTTCGGCACGGTGGACCCCGACGACCTGGACTGGACCCGTCGCCGCTACGCCCCGATGCCGGTGTACGCCGCCTCCAAGCTGGCCTGCGTCATGCTCGCCTACGAGCAGCAGCGTCGCCTCGAGGCCGCGGGGTCGCCGTTGAGGGCGGTGGCCGCGCACCCCGGGTACTCGGCGACCAATCTGCAGTACCGCAGCGGCAGTCGCGTGCAGGACCTGCTGATGAAGGGCGTGGAGAAGATCCCGTTCCTCGTGCAACCGGCCGAGCGTGGGGCCCTGCCGCAGCTCTACGCCGCGACCGTGGAGTCCGTCGCGGGCGGCGCATACATCGGCCCCGACGGCCCCGGCGAGCTCACCGGGTACCCGACGACCGTGACCTCCACCAAGGCCTCGCACGACCGCGAGGTCGCGGCCGCGCTGTGGGACCGCTGCCGGGAAATGAGTGCGCAGGGGTGAGTGGTCAGGGGTGAGTCCGCAGGGGTGACCGCCCGTGGGTAACCGCTGGCGGCGCGGCCTACCGCCCGGCCTTCCGCCCGGCCTTCCGAGTGGCCCCGCAACGATCCGCCCGGGCCCGCGTGGAGGGGACGACGACGAGGCCGGGCCCCTACGCGCGCCGGCGGGCGAAGGCCAGCAGCAACCCGCCCAGTAGAATCGTCCCGGCGGCGACGCCGACCAGCGCGGTGGTCCCCACGCCGGTCACGGCCAGCTCCGCGGGGGCCGACAGCTCGGCGGGGGCCGACTGCTCGCCGGGTCCGGCGGCGGCGGTCCCCGCGGTCGTGGCGATGGCGGCAGGCGTGGCCGCGGCGCCGAGGGTCGCGCCCACACCGCCGGTTCCGCTCTGCGTGTCCCCGGCGGGACCGTTCGCGCCGACCGGGGAGGCGTCGGCCTCGTCGTCGTCGACCTCACCGTCGTCGACCTCGTCCGTCGCGTCCTGCCCACCGTCGGCGGCCGCCGCCTCGGCCTCGGCGCGACGGCGCTCGTTGTCCTCGTACGGATCCTGCAGCGCGGCGATCTGGACCGCCTCGATGCTCCCCGCCAGCGCGCCGGGCAGCTCGGTGCCGGCGGCGTCCGCGGCGTCGGTGAGCAGCGCGCCGCCCTCGGCCGAGCCCTCGACCAGCCCGTGCCAGAAGTCCAACTCGTGCGGGTAGAGCGCGCCGGCCTCCTGCCGCTCACCCAGCGCAGCAAAGTAACCGCCGGCGAGTTGCACGCCGACGACGGCGAACATGTATTCGGGGATCGCGATCGATCCCAGCCCGATGGTGCCAGACCCGATCGACCCGGTCGGATTGGCGTAGACGGACCCCGGCAAGCTCCCCGACGACGCCACGGACGCCGCCGCGGACCCGCCGGCCGACCCCAGTGCCTCGAGCGGCGCCACCGAACCGAGGGTCTGCCCCAGGGACAGTCCGGCATCCGCGACCGGGGCGCTGCCCGTCTCGCGCAGCCCCTCGGACCCGAGCGCCCCACCGCCGATGACGATCTCCTCGGGCAACTGGCCGACCAGCTCATCGACACTGCTGTTGCCCGTCTCGGCGGGCAGCGCTGACCCCGACCCCGAGTCCTCCTGCGCGTACGCCACGGCGGGGACCGCGACCGCCGCCACCACGGCGGTCGTGACGGCGGCGCCGAGGCGCCTGGTCCGGGCTCCGGAACCACGGGTCTGGGGCATCGGGCACAGCCTCTCGTCGCAGGGGCGGGCCTGTGCGACCCGCGCACGCTGAGCGTACTACTGCGGTGCCGCCCGCCCGTAGCGCCGGCTGTCCGGCCGGACCCGATCCGCCGCCGGACCCGGCCTACTGCAGCGCGGAGGTGAGACGTGCGACGTTGTCGACGTACCGCCCCGGCCACGGGCGGCTCATCCACGTCTCGATGCCCAACGTGGTGCAGTCCTCGAGGTAGGAGTCCACCACGTCGTTGAGCTCCGCGACCGCCTCGCCGCCCAGGACCAGCAGACTGATCTCGAAGTTGAGGTTGAACGAGCGCTGGTCCATGTTGCTCGA
Source organism: Dietzia sp. KRD202 (assembly GCF_017168155.1). Classification (NCBI taxonomy): domain Bacteria; kingdom Bacillati; phylum Actinomycetota; class Actinomycetes; order Mycobacteriales; family Dietziaceae; genus Dietzia; species Dietzia sp. KRD202. Next base: position 169,694 of record NZ_JABFAN010000017.1, read on the forward strand.
GCCCACGATCCCGGCGTAGTCGTCGATCAGCACCGTCTTGGTGTGCAGGACCGCCGGGGAGCGGAAGCGGTGGATCACCACCCCGGCCTCGAGCAGCGCGCGGTAGTAGGACCGCTGGGCGTGGTGGACGAGGAACTGGTCGGCGTGTTCGGGGACGAACAACTCCACCCCCACCCCGCGGAACGACGCCGACGTGATGGCGTGCAGGAGAGCGTCGTCCGGCACGAAGTACGGGCTGACGATCCGCACCCGCTCACGTGCCTGGCCGATGAGCTGGGTGAACATCCGAAGCCCGGGCTGCGTCCTGTACCCCGGCCCGGACGGGACCAGCTGGAACGCGCTCACCGGGTCGCCCGCCGTGGGATCCCCGCCCGTGCGTCCGGGCGCCAGTGGTGCGCCCTGAGCCACGTCCTCCAGCGTGCCGATCACCTCGCCGGACTCGGAATACCAGTCCACGGCGAACACGCTGTCCATCGCCTGGACGATCTCCCCGCGGACCTCCATCATCAGATCGACCCACTCACGGCCGAGCCGGGCGTTGCGCGAACTGCCGTAGTGGCGCTCGATGAGGTTCTGCGACCCGATGAACCCGTGCACCCCGTCCACGATGAGCATCTTCCGGTGATTGCGTAGGTCCGGCCGCCGGAACCGGCCGCGGAACGGGTTCACCGGCAGCATCAGGTGGAACTCCACCGGGGTCGGCCGCAGCCGCTTCCGCAGCTTCGTGAACCCCCGGTAGCGCAGTGACCCGAGGTGGTCGACCAGCACCCGGACCACGACCCCCCGCTCGGCGGCCTCGACCGCGGCGGTGAACAACTCGTCGGTTTCGGAGTCCCACGACTGCGCGTAGAACTCGATGTGCACGTGGTCCCGGGCGGCACGGACCGCCTCGGTCATCGCCGCCAACGACCGGGTGTAGTCCGAATGCAGGCCGATGAAATCCCCGGACATGGCGGGGATCGCGGTGAGGGTCCGGTTCATCTCCAGGATGGTCCGCACCCCGGGCCCCACGCGCACTCCGTCGGGAACGGTGGGCCGCTTCTCGAGCGCCCTGGCATAGAGATGGTTCGCCTCGGCCTGGATGAGGTGCCGTCGCCCGGTGATGTAGGGATTGCCCAGCAGGAGGAACAACGGCACCCCCACCACCGGGATGAAGAGGATGGCGAGCAGCCACGCCTGCGACGACGACGGCTGCCGGTTCTCGGGGACCATCCCCAGCGCGAGGATCTTGATGACGTACTCGGTGATGAGCAGGCCCGAGGTGACCCCTGCCGGGAAGGACAGGTCGAGACCCACCACTGTGGGGTTCACTTCGTCTGTCGGGTCAGGACAGTCCCGAGGGCGAGGGCACGGGGGTCGATCACCGTTCCGCCCCGCATCGTCCACCGCACCACGCCCGCCAGGGCACGCTGGGCGTACACCGAGTCCGCAGAGCCCAGCTCACGGGTCCCGGGCAGGACGACGAACGCGTCGTCGTCGGCGACCGCGGCGAGGTCCGCGCGCAGGCCGACCCGGATCTCACCGCGGTCCCGCAGGCCCACGACCCCGGCGGTGCGCGTGGCCATCCACCCGGCGACATCAGCGAGATCGAATCCCCGGCGACGGGCCTCGGTCCACACGACCGACAGCCCGAGGCGGGCCGAGGCCACGGCGTCGATCGTGCCGTCGCGCAACGCCTCCCACAGCAACTCGCGGTTGGCGGCGTCCCGGATCGGCGGGTCGAGCCGCGCGACCGCAGCGCCGCCGTGGGTGACCTCGGAGACCAGCGCCAGCATGTGCGGGCTGGTGGAGGCGGTCACGGCCAGCCCGTCCGCCCTGGCCTCGCGCAGCAGGGGCAGTTCCTCGTGGTCGGACACCGCCCGGACGTGCAACCGGCCACCCGTGCGCCGGCAGACCTCGAGAAGCCCGGGCAGATCGTCCACCCCGGCATCCACCGCGAACAGCCCGCCGGCCTCCGCGACCTCCTCGGCGGCCGCCACCACCTGTGCGGAGTCCAGGGTCGGCGCGCCGGCGACCCCCTTGCCGGCGGCCACCCCCGACACCCCGAACACGCCACGATCCAGCAACGTCCCGAGCCCGCCGAGATTCCCCGGAACCGCCGCGCCCCACAGTCCGACGTCCACCGTGGACTCGCCGGAGACGTCCTGCCGCCAGCGGTCCACGTCCTCGGGGGTGATCGCGACCGGGTCGCCGTCGGTTCCGTAGTCGATCACCGAGGTGATCCCGCCCTGGGCCGCCGAACGCGTGCCCACCGCGACGTCCTCGGTACTGACGTGCGGGTCGACGAGTCCCGGCATGAGGACCACGTCATCACCGAGCGCGATCGTGTGGTCGCCCGCCAGACCGATGTCCCGCGCCTCCGACCCCGTCCGCACCGACGAGATCACTCCCCCGTCCACCGTGACCGCCGCCTGCTGGATGCGATCGTCGATGACCGCGCGCCGGGCGTGGATCAGGAGTTCGTACTGGGCCACGGGTGGCTCCTTCCGGGTTCTCGGACGATGGCGGGGCACCCTTCACCCGACATTGTCCCCCACGGCGGGCTCCCCCGCGGGAGCGCGGCCGGATAGCGTTGCCATGACCAGACCACGCCCCAGGAGGCCCCGCATGACCGACACCCCCGCCGGATTCGTCCCCACCGCGGACCTCGTCGACGAGATCGGCGAGGACGTCCGCAGCTGTGACACCCAGTTCCGCGACCTCGGCGGCCGGACGGAGTTCTTCGGTCCCGTCTCGACCGTCCGGTGCTTCCAGGACAACGCACTGCTCAAGAGCGTGCTCGGCGAGCCCGGCGAGGGCCGGGTCTTGGTGATCGACGGCGGTGGCAGCCTCCACACCGCGCTGGTGGGAGACCTCATCGCCGAGCTCGGCCGTTCCCACGGCTGGGCCGGGGTCGTGGTCAACGGCGCCATCCGAGACTCGGCGGTCGTGGGCGGCATGGACTTCGGATGCAAGGCCCTGGGCACGAACCCGCGCAAGTCCAGCAAGACCGGCGACGGCGAACGCGACGTGACCGTGAGCTTCGGCGGGGTCGACTTCGTCCCCGGTGACACGCTCTACGCCGACTCCGACGGGATCGTGGTGCGCTGACCCGACCGGGTCGTTCGTCGCACCCGCCCGAGCGCCTGCGGGGTGTGCCCGCGGGCGGGGTCGCTCAGGAGGCTCCCCCGAGGCTCGCGACCGGGATGGTGAGCACGTCGCCGATCGAGGCCTCGGGCCCGTAGCTGCCCAGGGACCCAGGCGCATAGGAGCCTGTCGCGTTGGGCAGCTCCACCGACAGGATGACCGAACCGGCGTTGATGAGCCCGGTGAGCAGATCCATGACGGACCCGGTCCCCAGCGAGCCGTATCCGAGGCTGAGTGTGGCGGCGGTCGCGGCCGCGGGCTCGAGGTTCATGCACCGAAGCGCCTGCGTGTAGGTCTCGATGATCACACACCCGCCCGGCACGTCCGTGTCCACCGGGTCCACGGGCTCGCCGTCGTCCGCGGCGGCGGGGCCGGCCGTGGCGACGAGCGCGGCGGTGGTGAAAGCCGTGACGATTGCGGCGAGGGTGGTCGTGCGCATCGGGATCCTCCGGGTCGTCGCCCCGCCCCACGGCGGGGTCTCACCCAGGAGATGGTATCGGGGGTCACACCCGGGTGGCGCGCGACGCGGCTTTCCGGCCCGCTCGGCCGATCAGGCCTCGCGGCGGATCCAGCGCAGCAGAGGCCCGAGCGAGACCCGGTCGGTGAGATCCAACCCACCCAGCTCGAGCATGGACTCCTCCTCCGGGGTGCGCTCGGATTTGCGCCGCAGGGCCGCGAGAGCGGTCTTCACGCCCAGTCGCTGCCGGAATCCCAGCTGGTCCGGAGTGACCACGCCCCGCAGCTGGAAGAGCTTGAGATCGCGGAGCTGATCGCCCGAGAACTCACTCGACATGAGCTCGATCCGGGCGTCATCGGTGACCGGGGTCGGGCCCACCATGACGACCGCGACCCGGCGGCCGGCCTCGACGAGCGCCTCCCAGTTGTCGCGGATGAACGCCGAACCACCCAGCCCACCGGCCGCCCGCATCCCGGTGACGAGGACGACCGTCCCGGCGACGACGAGTTCGGCCGGGTCCACGGTGTCGTGATGGGTGGCCCGGGTGTCGAACTCCTCGGCGAGCCAGGCGGCGTAACGCCTGGCGCCGGGGTCATCATCGTGCAGCACGACCGGAGCCTGGATCGTTCGCCGCGCCTCGTCCGTCATCAGGCCTCTCCCCGTCCGTCGCGCGCGACCACCCGGGCTGCGCGGCCCCCGATCTCCACCACGTCGCCGTCGACCAGACCGCGACCGCGACGGGTGTCCACCTCGTCGTTGACGGCCACGGCGCCGGAGGCGACCGCGTCCTTGGCCTCGGCACCCGAATCGAGCAGTGATGCCAGCTTGAGGAACTGCCCGAGCGTCAGCTTGCTGCTCAGGTCGCATTCGACGTCGTCGACGGGTGGACCGGCCGGCGGGGGTGTCGCCCGGCCGGTCCGTCCTCGTCCTGCGATGTGGCGGCTCATACGCCCGAGCCTATCGGGCGCGCCGTCACGCGAGCGGACCCGTCCTCGCGGGCTGATCGCCGGGCAGGTCCCCGCGGCCGCGTCGCGTCACCAGGGCCAGCCCCGTCCCGCCGGCCACCAGTGCCGCAGCGGCCAACGCCAGCGCGATGATCTGCACGCCCGACATGCCCGAGGCGTCGTCGACCTCCTGCTCGTCCACGTCGGGGGACTCGCCCCTGGACGGCAGTGGTGGCAACTCGCTCAGCACGGGCAGGTCCGTCACCACGGCCCGGCCGCCCGGTCCCGGGAGCTGGGCCGAGGCCACCGGCGCCCCGGCCAGGACGACCGCAGCGCAGAGCGCGGCGATCATGCTGGCGGGGCGACGGCGGACCATGGATGCCTTCCGAGACGGAGGCCGGGCGGCCTGCTATCAGAATAGACCTGATCTTAGGTTCCATTAAGGTCAGGCGCCACGGCGGATCTCAGCGCTGTGCCACGTCCGTCGGTCGGACCGGCTCCGGCAGCGCCGTCTCCCCCATGAGAAAGCGATCCACCGAGGCGGCGGCGGCGCGCCCCTCCGCGATGGCCCACACGATGAGCGACTGCCCGCGGCCCATGTCACCGGCCACGAACACGCCGTCGACATTGGTCGCGTAGGTGCCGTCACGGTCCACGTTTCCGCGGTCGGTGAAGTCCACCCCCAGGTCGGAACAGAGTCCGGCCTTCTGGGCACCCGTGAAGCCCATCGCCAGCAGCACCAGGTCCGCCGGGTACTCGAAGTCCGTACCGGGAACGGGCTCGAAGCGCCCGTCCACCATCCTCACCTCGGAACCCTTGAGGGCGGTGACGTGCCCGTTCTCCCCCACGAACTCGGCGGTGGACACGCCGTAGACGCGCTCACCGTTCTCCTCGTGGGCGGAGGCCGTGCGGAACATCAGCGGGTACATCGGCCACGGGGTCGAGGCCGCACGCGTCGCCGGCGGGCGGGGCATGATCTCGAAACTCTTGACCGACCTGGCCCCCTGACGGGTCGCCGTGCCGAGGCAGTCCGCGCCGGTGTCGCCGCCACCGATGATGATGACGTGCTTGTCCCGCGCGTGGATGGCGGGCAACCCGTCGGCATCCACCACCGGGTCGCCGACCGCGGCCTTGTTGGCCAGGGGCAGGTAGTCCATGGCCTGATGGATGCCCTCCAGCTCACGGCCGGGCACGGGCAGGTCCCGCCTCATGGTGGCGCCGCCGCTCAGCACCACCGCGTCGAACTGCTCCCGCAGCTGCGACGCCGTGATGTCCTCGCCGACGTTGACCCCGGAACGGAAGACCGTTCCCTCGGCCTCCATCTGCGCGAGACGCCGGTCGAGGACCGCCTTCTCCATCTTGAACTCGGGGATCCCGTAGCGCATGAGTCCACCGATGCGGTCATCACGCTCGAACACCGTGACGGAGTGTCCGGCGCGCGTGAGCTGCTGCGCGGCGGCCAGACCCGCAGGGCCCGAACCCACGACCGCGACGGTCTGCCCCGTACGGAACGACGGGATCACCGGTGCCATGCCGCCGTCGGCCCACGCGGCCTCGGCGATCTCCACCTCGATCTGCTTGATCGTCACGGGCGGCTGGTTGATCCCCAGGACGCAGGAGCCCTCACACGGCGCGGGGCAGAGCCGGCCGGTGAACTCAGGGAAGTTGTTGGTCGCGTGCAGACGGTCGACCGCCGCGTCCCACTTCCCGCGGTGCACCAGGTCATTCCACTCGGGAATGATGTTGCCCAGCGGACACCCCTGGTGGCAGAACGGCACACCGCAGCTCATGCAGCGGGAGGCCTGGGTCTTCAGGTGATCCTCCGGGAGGGTCGTCGACTCGTAGACCTCCTTCCAGTCCATGATGCGCAGGTCGACGGGGCGGCGTTCGGGCAGCTCCCGCTCGGTGTGCTTGAGAAAGCCCTTCGGGTCAGCCATTTGCGGCCTCCATGATCGCCTCGTCCACGTTGCGTCCGTCCTTCTCCGCCTGCTCGATGGCCAGCAGCACGCGCTTGTAGTCGCGCGGCATGACCTTGGCGAAATGATTCACGTTCTGGGCCCAACCACCGAGGATCTCCCGGCCCCGGGCCGAATCGGTCTCCTCCACGTGGCGCTCCACGATGCCGCGGAGGAATTCCACGTCCTCGCTGGTCAGCTCGTCGGTGTCGACGAGCTCCACGTTGAGGTTCTCGGGCAGGACGCCCTGCGGGTCGTAGAAGTAGGCGACGCCACCGGACATGCCGGCCGCGACGTTGCGTCCCGTCTCCCCCAGCACGACGACGCGTCCACCCGTCATGTACTCGCAGGCGTGGTCGCCCACGCCCTCCACCACCGCGGTGACGCCCGAGTTGCGCACGCAGAAGCGCTCGCCCACGATGCCGCGGAGGAATACCTCGCCGGCGGTGGCGCCGTAGCAGATCACGTTGCCGGCGATGATGTTGTTCTCGGCCGCGAAATCGGGGGCGGCGTCCTCCGCCGGGCGGACGACGATGCGTCCCCCGGACAGTCCCTTGCCCACGTAGTCGTTGGCGTCACCGAACACCCGCACGGTCACGCCGGAGGCGAGGAACGCCCCGAGCGAGTTGCCGGCGGACCCCGTGAAGCTCAGGTCGATCGATCCCTCCGGGAGCCCGGCACCACCGTGCGCCTTGGAGATCTCGTGGCTGAGCATGGTGCCCACCGAGCGGTTCACGTTGCAGATCCGGTAGCTGCCCGCGAACGGCCCCGTCGCGGGATCAGCGATCACGGAGCGGCTGTCCTCGATGAGCCGGCGGTCGATGACGCCCTCGAGCTTGTGGTCCTGCGACTTGGTGTTCCGCAGGTCCTGGTGCATGAACGGGGACTCCGCCTGGGCGAAGATCGGCGCCAGGTCGAGCTTCGCGACCCGCTTGTTGTGGGCGAACGCCCGCGACTTGTCGAGGCATTCGGAGTGTCCGATCGCCTCGTCCAGCGAACGGAACCCGAGCTCGGCGAGGTACTCGCGCACCTCCTCGGCGATGAACTCCATGAAGTTCACCACGTACTCGGCCTTGCCGTTGAACCGCTCGCGCAGGATCGGGTTCTGGGTGGCGACACCGACGGGGCAGGTGTCGAGATGGCACACGCGCATCATCACGCAGCCGGCCACGACGAGCGGAGCCGTCGCGAATCCGAACTCCTCGCCGCCGAGCAGCGCCGCGACGATGACGTCGCGCCCGGTCTTGAGCTGCCCGTCGACCTGGACGACGATCCGATCCCGCAGGCCGTTGACCAGCAGGGTCTGCTGGGTCTCGGCGAGACCCAGCTCCCACGGGCCGCCCGCATGCTTGAGCGAGGTCAGCGGAGACGCGCCGGTGCCACCGTCGTGGCCGGAGATGAGCACCACGTCGGCGTGCGTCTTGGACACACCCGTCGCGACGGTGCCCACACCCTGCTCGGCCACGAGCTTGACGTGGATCCGGGCCTCGGGGTTGGCGTTCTTCAGATCGTAGATGAGCTGCGCCAGGTCCTCGATCGAGTAGATGTCGTGGTGCGGCGGCGGCGAGATCAGCCCGACGCCCGGGGTCGAGCCACGAACCTCGGCGACCCACGGGTAGACCTTCCCCGGCGGGAGCTGGCCGCCCTCGCCCGGCTTGGCGCCCTGGGCCATCTTGATCTGGATATCGGTGCAGTTGGCCAGGTAGTTGCTGGTCACACCGAACCGGCCTGAGGCCACCTGCTTGATGGCCGACCGGCGCCAGTCACCGTTGGGGTCGGGGCTGAAGCGGTCGATCGACTCGCCGCCCTCGCCCGAGTTGGACCGGGCGTGGAGACGGTTCATGGCGATCGCCAGCGTCTCGTGGGCCTCGGCCGAGATGGAGCCGTAGCTCATCGCGCCCGTGGAGAACCGCTTGACGATCTCCGAGACGGGCTCGACCTCCTCGATCGGCACCGGGGGACGGGTCCCCTTCAGCTCGAACAGGCCGCGGAGGGTGGCCAGACGTTCCGACTGGTCGTCGACGAGCTGGGTGTACTCCTTGAAGATCTCGTAGCGACCGGAGCGCGTGGAGTGCTGGAGCTTGAACACCGTGTCCGGGTTGAACAGGTGGTACTCGCCTTCCCGGCGCCACTGGTACTCCCCGCCGATCTCGAGCTCGCGGTGCGCGGCCTCCTCCGGCCGCGGCAGGAACGCGAAGCGGTGGCGACGGGCCACGTCCTCGGCGATCTCGTCGAGCCCGATGCCGTCGATGGGGCTGATCGAGCCGGTGAAGTACTCGTCGCACAACTCCTGCGAGAGCCCCGTGATGTCGAAGAGCTGCGCACCCGTGTACGAGGCCAGGGTCGAGATGCCCATCTTGGACATCACCTTGAGCACGCCCTTCGCGGCGGCCTTGCGATAGTTGGCGCAGGCCGCGGGGGTGTCCACCCCGGTGAGGTGACCGGTCTTGACGAGCTCGTCGATGGACTCGAACGCCATGTACGGGTTGATCGCCTCGGCGCCGTACCCGAAGAGGACCGCCATGTGGTGGACCTCGCGGGCGTCTCCGGATTCGACCACGAGGCTGACCCGGGTACGGGTCTTCTCGCGGACGAGGTGGTGGTGCACGGCCGAGGTGAGGAGCAGCGACGGAATCGGCGCGTTGCGCTCATCCGACTCACGATCCGACAGCACGATGATCGTGGCGCCATCCTCGATGGCGTGGGAGATCTCGCGGCGGATCCGCTCCAGGGCGATGCGCAGGCCGCGGCCGCCGTGAGCGACGTTGTACAGGCCGCGGACGACCACCGATCGCAGACCGGGACGGGTCTCGCCGGCCGCCATCAGCGTCGACAGCTCGTCATTGCCGAGGATCGGGTTGTCCAGGCGGATCTGGCGGCACGACGCCGGGCCCGGGTGGATGAGATCGCCCTCGGGGCCGAGCGTCACGCCGTAGCTGGTGACGAGCTCCTCGCGGATCGCGTCCAGCGGCGGGTTGGTGACCTGGGCGAAGCGCTGCGCGAAGTAGTCGAACAGCATCCGTGAGCGCTCCGACAGGACCGGCAGCGGCGTGTCGGTGCCCATCGATCCGATCGCCTCCGCACCCGCCCCGGCCATCGGCGAGACGAGGATCCGGAGCTCCTCCTCGGTGAATCCGAAGACCCGCTGCCTCAGCACGACACGCTCGTGCGGCATGTACGGGTGGTCGACCTGCGGGAGATCCCCGAGTCGGACCATGCCCTCGTCGAGCCACTGCTGGTACGGGTGCTCGGCGGCCAGCTCGGTCTTGATCTCCTCGTCGTCGATGATCCGCCCCTGGGCGGTATCGACCAGAAACATCCGGCCCGGGCGCAGGCGGGTCTTGGTGACGACCTTGTCCTGGGGGATGTCGAGGACGCCGACCTCGGAGGCCATGACGACGAGCCCGTCGTCGGTGACCCAGATCCGGGACGGGCGCAGACCGTTGCGGTCGAGCACGGCGCCGATCACGGTGCCGTCGGTGAACGTGATCGACGCCGGTCCGTCCCATGCCTCCATGAGGGAGGCGTGGTACTCGTAGAACGCCCGCTTGGCCGGGTCCATCGTCTCGTGGCGCTCCCACGCCTCGGGGACCATCATCAGCACGGCGTGGGGCAGGGTGCGCCCTGCCAGCGTCAACAGTTCCAGCGCCTCGTCGAAGCGCGCGGTGTCGGAGCCGCCCGGGGTGCAGATGGGCAGTGCCGCCGACAGGTCCTCGATGTGCTCGCTGGACATGAGTGACTCGCGGGCCCGCATCCAGTTCTCGTTACCGCGGGCGGTGTTGATCTCACCGTTGTGGGCGACGTAGCGGAAGGGATGCGCCAGCGGCCATGCCGGGAACGTGTTGGTGGAGAAGCGGGAGTGGACGATGCCCAGGGCGGACTCCACACGCTCGTCCTGGAGATCCAGGTAGAACTCCGGGAGCTGCTTCTCGGTGAGCATGCCCTTGTAGACGAAGGTCCGAGGGCTCAGGGACGGGAAATACACGGTCTCCGAGCCGAGGTCACCCTTGCCGGGCCCCTTGGAGCCCAGCTCGTGCTCGCAGCGCTTGCGCACGACGAAGCACTTGCGCTCGAGGTCCAGCTCCGTGAGCACCGCCCCTCCGGGGCCGGCGGCCTTGACGAAGATCTGGTGGATGCTGGGCTGCGCGTCGCGTGAGATCGCGCCGACCGTGGAGTCGTCGACCGGGACCTCACGCCACCCGATCACGGACACGCCCTGTTCGGCGGCGATCCGCTCCACCATCCGCATGGCGTCCATCGCGAGCATGCGGGACTGGGGGAGAAAACAAAGGCCGGTGGCATATGCACCGGCCTCAGGCAGTTCTACGTTCTGCTCCTCACGCATCACTTCGCGGAGGAACAAGTCCGGTACCTGGATCAACAAGCCCGTGCCGTCACCGGTGTTGGCCTCGGCGCCAACGGCGCCGCGGTGCTCGAGGTTCACCAGTGCGGCGATCGCCTTCTCGACGATGTCCCGGGACTTGCGTCCGTACATATCCACAACGAACGCGACGCCACACGAGTCGTGTTCGTATTCAGGGCGGTACAGGCTCTTGGGGCCGGGAGTCGTCATCATGTATTCGCCTTCGCTTGTCGACGGGCGGACTCCGTGGTGTCTGGAGCACCCGTACTCAGAGGACCGAAGTGCTCTGGCTCGGAAATAATATGGGCAGAAGGGGCGCAGCACACAAATCGGGAAAGTCAAACTGTGGCCCCTGACATGGGAAGCTGAGTCCACCTTGTGAGATTTCTCTCAGGGTAGGCGCCTCACGCCCTCCCGAGATGGCGGAAGGCCCGCCCCGGGCGAATGCTCCCGGGGCGGGCCTTCTCTCAGATAACTCACCGAATGAACGGCATTGGTGGCAACGTGACACCGTCCGGCAGCGCCACTTCGTAGTCACCCAGCGAGCCGGTCATCACGATGGCGGCATTGACGCCCACCGCGGCGCCTCCGACTCCGGCGACACCCGGTTCGCCTCCACGCCCGTTGGGCGTCGAGGGCCCGGGCGCAACCGGCGGCGCGGCGACCGCCGGCGCTGCCGCGACCGGAGCGGGGAGGCCCGGCAGCGGCGGAAGCGCGATCCCCATGTCCGCGCCCACCTGCAGGATCATCGGTGCAGCAGCCACGGAACCGCCGATGAGCGCGACAGGCAGCAGCAGCGGCAGTGACCCCGCAGCCGATCCTGCGGACCCGAGTGGGGCCAGCGACGCCGTGAGGGACCCGAGGGGAGCGAGGGAGCCGGTGGCCGATCCCGGTTCGAGAGATCCCATCGGCAGGGAGCCCTCAGACGAGCCATCCTCCAGCGACCCTTCATCGGACCCGGCCGACAACGGTGCGAGGGAACCCCCGTCGAGGGAGCCCTCCAACGACCCGTCGAGCGAACCCTCTCCCGTCCCGTTGCCCGAACCGGCATCAGAACCGGACGACAACGGCGCCAGGGACCCCTCCAACGACCCGTCGTCCGAACCCATGTCATCCGACCCGCCACCGGAACCCGCCGACAACGGCTCCAGCGATCCTCCCACCGATGCGAGAGGCAGGGAGCCCAGAGCAAGGGACCCGGGCGCGAGTGAACCGAGGTCGACCGACCCCTCCCCGGGCTCGTTGTCCGACCCGCCCTCAGAACCGGCCGACAACGGCGCGAGCGAACCCGCATCCAGCGACCCCTCCAGCGACCCGTCATCCGAGCCCGGATCATCCGACCCGCCAGCAGAACCCGTCATCAACGGCTGGAGCGAACCCCCATCGAGGGACCCCTCCAACGACCCATCGAGCGAACCCAGATCATCCGACCCGCCCTCAGAACCGGCCGACAACGGCGCGAGCGAACCCGCATCCAGCGACCCCTCCAACGACCCGTCATCCGATCCCAGATCCTCCGACCCGCCCTCAGAACCGGCTGACAGCGGCGCGAGCGAGCCATCACCCCCCTCGGAACCGGACGATCCGAGCGCCAGGAGCAGAGTCACGGCCACAAGCGATCCGCCCTCGGCGGAACCGGGCTCCAACGACCCGTCGTCCGAGCCGGCATCCGACCCCGCCGACAACGGCTCCAGCGAACCGGGGTCCAGTGAACCCTGGCCCGGCAGCTCATCCGATCCGGTGGATCCGTCGTCCGAGCCGGCATCGGATCCCGCGGACAGCGGCTGCAGTGACCCTGGGTCAAGAGAACCGGGGTCGAGCGATCCCGGGTTGAGCGATCCGGTGTCCGGGGACGACCCCGACGGCACGGATCCGGGGTCCACCGAACCGGGCCCCGACAGATCATCCGAGCCGGTATCGGAACCGGCGGACAGCGGCTCCAGCGAGCCGGGATCCAGCGAGCCGCTCGGTATGCCCCCGTCCAGGGATCCGCCCTCACCCGACCCGGCCGAACCGAGCAGCAGTTCGAGGTTCAGACCGAGCTCGCCGTTGAGCGACCCGGTCTGGGCACCTGCGATCGCCGGCGAACCGGCGGCGGCGAGCAGCGCTGCGCTGGTGAGCGCCGCCGCCCTCAGATGTCGTGCGCGTGTCGAAGACATAGTCGATCCTTCTCTCGGTGTCCCTTGCTTCTGCCGGAGGATGCAGCGGATCGCTGGCACCGATCCCCTTACCTGGCCTACATATCTTGAAAACTCAGAATACTGTTACCTAGATCACATTACTACCGGTGAAACGACATATATTTGACCTCGTCAGCGGCCCGCGTCCACCTACGCTCGATGGGTGACCACTGCGCCCCACACCCTGTCGTCCCCGGTCCCGCCGCTTCGCCGCATGGCGGACGGCACGGTCAAGCAGACCAATCCGTTCACCGGCACCGAGGTCTGGACCGTGCCCGGTCGGGCGCACCGGCCCATCGACCACTCCCCCGGGCGGGTCACCGCGGTGGACCCGTCCGCCGCGGAGGCGCACTGCCCGTTCTGTGTGACCCGGCTGCGCGAGACCACCCCGGAGAAGGCGCGGGTGATCCGCGACGGCGACACCTGGCGGGTGCTCGAGGAGGTGGCCGCCGACGAGCTCGATGCCACGACCCCGGAGTTCCGGCTGTTCGGCAATCTCTTCGAGATCGTCTCTCTGGACTACTGGAAGGCCGTGCACGGTTACCGCATCCCGGCCCGCGCGGCCGCCCACCAGGCCGCGTACCTGGCGACCCCGTCCGGCGCCGAGCACGTCCGCGCGCTGGTCCGCGCCCGCATCGCCGCAGCGCAGGGCGACCCGTCGGCCGTGGACGCCATGGGCCCGGCCGAACTGGCCGCGCACTCGGAGAGCTTCTTCGGCGGCTGTCACGACGTGGTGGTGGCACGCCGTCATCTCACCGACGGCGCCACCGCCAGCGACCGCCACGCCGCGTCGGGCGACCTGACCCCCGCCGAGCACGAGCAGTTCACCGCCTTCACGGTCCGCGCGATGCGAGGCCTGTACCGCGACAACGCACACGCGCGGTACGTGTCGGTGTTCCAGAACTGGCTCGCGCCCGCGGGCGCCTCGTTCGCGCACCTGCACAAACAGCTGGTGGCGATCGACGAGATCCCCGCCAAGACCGCCCGCGAGGCGGCCGCGCTGGGCGGCGACCCCGACCTCTACAACCGGCTCGGTGTGGACCACGCCGCGGCCGAGGGGTTGGTGCTGGCGGAAAACGAGCACGCGGTCGCGGTGGTGGGCGTGGGGCACCGCTACCCCGCGCTGGTGGTCTACTCGCGGTCGGCGGCGAGCGCGCCGTGGGAGCATTCGGCGGCCGAGCTGCGCGGCGTCTCGGATCTGCTGCACGCCTGCCACGCGGCGACGGGTCGGCTGGTGCCGTGTAACGAGGAGTGGCACACCCGCCCGCCTGAACGGGGTGTCGCGGCCATGCCGTGGCGGATCGTGCTGAAGTGGCGCATCTCGACCCCCGCCGGTTTCGAGGGCGCGACCGGCGTCTACGTCAACACGATCGACCCGTGGGGCTTGCGTGACCGGGTGGTACCGCGCCTGGCAGAGCTCCGCGCGCAGGGCCGGATCGCCCACATGGCGGTGGGCACCGAGTGCGGGGACGTGCGGGGGGCACTTCGGTACGGGCGATGAGGACGACGACGACGACGAGGTGGTGGCCACGCCCGGCCGGCGGGAGGGCGGGTCAGTGGCCGCGGACGCCGAGGCCGCGGACGCGGCCGGAGGCGCGTGAGACGACACGCGTGTGGATGACGCCCCGCGCGGGGGCGGCGGTGGCCTCACGGATGCCCGGGACGGAGGCCGGGATCACCACCGGCGCGGCGAGACCCGCGTCGAGCAGCATCGCGGTGGGCGTCTCCTCCGAGCCGCCGTTGATGCTGCAGCACAGTTGATAGGCGTCCTCGTCCCGCCAGATATTGACCCAGTGGACGTCGAGTCCCTCACGGGCGGCCCGGCGACGCAGCGCCGACGAATAAGGGCACCCCGGCCTCCACAGCACCACCACGGCGCGACCCGCGTCGGCGACGGACCGCACGGTCTGGAGTGGCTCGTGACCGGAGGCGCGCAGCGGGGAGTTCCACAGGGCCAGCACCAGTGCCGCGACGAGCACCACGGCCGCCAACGGCGCGCCGTGTCCGAACCCGATGAGCGTCCACGCCGTGGCACACCCGAGCGCCAGAACGGCTGCGGGGCCGAGCCAGTGGCCGGGGACGAGCTCCCGCCCGGCCCGTGCGAAGGGATGGGTCACGCCGATGACCATACGCCCCGCGGTTCGGGGCGTGGGGCCCGCTTCGCCAGAATTGTGACCTGACAACGAGTCTGGTGCCGCCCGACCGGTTGCGCGGTAGCGTCGGCCCCATGACGGATCCGCCGCCGCCCACTGCGTCCCGCACATCGGCCACCCGCAAGGTCCGCGACCTCACCGGACCCGGGATCACCACGGCCTTCGGGATGGAGGGGACGGATCTGGGCATCCTGACCCGGACCCCGTCCGGGCGCCTGCTCGCGGTGTTCGGCGACACCTTCGCCGGCGCCGGGATGGGCGCCCCCCATGTGGGGCGTCCGCACCCGGGTATCGAGCAGTGTGCCCCCACCACGGACGAGCGTCCCGGACCCGGAAACCCGGACTGGCGCTCCCCCGCCGGATTGTTCTCCGACACCGTCGACCTGTCCGAGGGGCTCGAGTGGACGGACGCCGCCGGCCCGGGCCCGCGGGACTACGCCGCCCAGCTGATCGACTATGTGCACGGCCGCGGTTGCTCGACCGTCCTCCCGAGCGACGTGCTCACCATCGGAGACACCATGTACCTGCACGTCATGGTCAACGACGGCCTGGGCACCGTCACCCGCACCCGGATCCACCGGTCGACCGACGACGGCCGGACCTGGGAGCCCACGGGGGCGGAGTTCTCGCCGCTCCTCGAGGGCGGCCATCGCCAACTCTGGACGTGGGAGCTCGGCGGGGACGGGTTCGTCTACGTCCTGTCCACAGGGTTCCAACGGGACAAGGGCGTCATCCTCATGCGGGTGCGTGAGGAGCACCTCGCGGATCCCGACCTCCGCAGGTGGCAGACCTGGGGCTTCCGGAAGGGCGCCTGGAACTGGGGCAACCCCACGACCATCGTGCTGCCCGGCCGGATCGGCGAGATGTACCTGCGTCGGTGCGAGGACTTCTGGACCCTCACCTACTTCGATGCCGAGCACTACCGCATCGACTGTCTGACGTTCCCGCACATCGGGGCCGACCTGCTCGACCGCTCGGTCACCACGCACACCACGCTCCTGCGCGGGAGTGCGTGGGGCGACGAGTCCGACGGTTCCGACCCCGGGGCCGGGCCCGCCCGGGTCGCCCAGCTCTACTGCGGCTGCCCGGTGCCGGGGTCCACGCCGGAGGAGTGGCACTTCGTGGTGAGCCAGTGGAACACCCACGACTCGGCCGCCGGGCCCGCCGGGTGGCCGTACCGGTCCATGCAGTTCGTCGGCTCGATCCCGCGGCCGCCGCGCGGCTGAGCCAGGATCGCGGCTCAACCGGGGGCCCGGTGCACCAGGAGCACTGACGGCTCACGCCCAGGGCAGCGGCCCCAGCTCGCGTTCGGCCCACGGGTGCACGGCGGCGCGGTCGCGCACGTCGAGCCCGGCGGTGTCCACCTCGATCGCGTCCGGCCACGGCGCCGTCGCCACCAGCTGGGAGTCCAGGACCTCCACCGTGGCCTCGGACGGGTCGGCGCCCGCGGCCGCCCGCGCGGTGATCCGCCGAACCAGCTCGTCGCGGGGCGCGGTGCACGCGATCTCCACCAGCTCGGCGTGCGCGTCCGCGGCCACGGTCTCGGCCTCCGCGCGGCGCCGTGGCTCCAGCCAGGTGGCGTCCAGCACCACCGTTCGCCCCTGCGCGAGCAGCCCGGCGGCGCGGGCGAGCATCTCCGCGTAGACCGCGTCGATCGCCGCGTCCGAATACCGGTCGGCGGCGGCGCCCGCGATCTCCCCGCGGACCACGTCGGAACGCAGCAGGTCCGCCGACAGCGCGTCTGCCAGCGGCGCGGCCAGCGTGGACTTACCGGACCCGGACACCCCGCCCACCAGCACCAGACGGACACGGCACCGCAGCAGTGAGTCGACCGCCCGGTCCGCCAACACCAGCGCCCGGCGGGCCTCGCCGCCGGCGGCCCCGTCGTCGGCCTGCTCGGCGCGGATGGCGGTCACCTTGGAGCGGACCAGGGCACGGTAGGCGATGTAGTGGTGGACCAGCGAGGGCGGCGCGTCATCGCCGGAGAAGTCGCGGTAGGCCTCGAGGAGGACGACGGCGAGGTCCCGCGCCCCCGCGGCGTCGAGATCCATCGCCAGGAATGCGATGTCAAGCATCGCGTCGCCGAACCGGAGCCGGTCGTCGAACTCGAGGCAGTCGATCACCCGCGGTCCGTCGTCGGTGAGGTAGACGTCGGCGGCGAGGAGGTCCCCGTGGCCGTCGACGACCCGGCCGGCCGCCACGCGGGACCGCAGCAGCGGGGCCCGCCCCCGCAGGTAGCCCGACGCCAGGGCCGCGATGTCGTCGACGATCTCCGGGGCGTCCCTACCCACGTCGAGTCCGCGCAGGTGGTCGAGGGACTCCGCCCACAACCGCGCCACCGCGGCGGGGGAGCCCGCGGCGTCGATCTCCTCCGAGCGGGGGCTGGCGGCGTGGAGGTGGTCGATCTGCCGGGCCACCTCGCGGATGCCGGCCACGATGTCCGGATCGCCGTCCCCGGTCGAGCCCTCCTGCCGCGACCGCACCAGCGCGGCGAGGCTCCGGTGCGCGGGGAGGCGACGCATCCGCACGACGTGATCGATCACCTCGCCGTCGGGGCCCCTCACCTCCAGCACGCCGGTGTAGACGTCCGGGGCCAGTCGACTGTTGAGCTCGACCTCACGGCGGCTCTGCTCCGCCCGCGCCTCGACGGTGGTGTTGTCGAGGAAGCCGAGATCCAGTGGCTTGCGCACTTTGTGAGCCTGGTCACCCCAGAGGATGATGAGCGCACTGTGGGTCTCCACGAGGCCCGGAGGGCCCGGCGTCGCGGGATCGGATGCTCCGGACACGGTCATGGACCCAGCCTAGGCAGGCACGACGCCGCCCGTGGCGCCTCCGACGGACCCGCCCGACCCCCCGGGGACACGCGAGTGACCGGAGTGTTACATCAACGCGCCCTCACGATTCGGACCCCTTGCGCTCTCGCAGGCCGCTTGTAGGGTCGCCGACGCACCTCGCTTCCGACCGGGGTGCCCGCGATGAGAGACATCGGGGTCGATGTAGATCGGAGACGTGCTCTATGACGAACACTCACCGGAAGACCACCAACCGCACCACCGCGAAGATCGCCGCCGTCGGCGCGTTCGGACTCGGTGCCGCCATCGCGTTCCCCGGCCTGGCCGCCGCGCAGACCGAGGCCCCCACCGACCCCACCGCCAGCCTCGAGGACCTCGCAGGTGACAGCGGCAGCCTCGCCGAGCTCGCGGGCGACGGTGGCAGCCTCGAGGGCGCCCTGGGCACCGACCTCAACCTCGACCTGGGCAGCCTGGCGTTCAACCTCAACCTCGATGCCGAGACCCCCAACCCGGGCTCCGTCGAGCTGGGTAGTCTCGGCGTCTCGCCGAACACCGGCAGCGCGCTGATCGACGGCAACTCCGGTTCCGCCGAGGACGAGACCGAGACCGCGACCGGGTCGGCCACCGGCTCCGCCGACGAGGATGCGACCGACGCCGACGCCGACAGCGGCTCGCTGGACTTCGGCTCGCTGGGCAGCAGCGACGAGACCACCGATGACACCGACGGCGTCACGACCGCCGCGGTGACCGAGGAGGCCCCGGCCACCAGCGGTTCGCTCGGCAGCAGCGACGAGACCACCGACGAGGCCCCCGCCGACGAGACCGCAGCCGAGACCGGGTCGCTGAGCGGCTCGCTCGCCGGCCTGAGCTCGGGCGCCGAGGACGGCGACGGCACCACCGTCGACGCCGGCGCCGAGGTCGAGGCCGACGCCGGACTGAACTTCGGCTCGCTGGGCTGATAACCCCCGCGTCCACGACGCGCCTTCCCGGCCCGGGATCGTGACCCTCCCCCTCACGATCCCGGGCCGTCGTGTGTCCGCCGACACTCATGGGGGATGATGCAGGTGTGACGATCGTCGTGGCCTGCGGGGCCTTCAAGGGCTCCCTCACCGCTGTCGAGGCGTGCCACCACGCGGCCGAGGGCGCCCGTCGGGCGCACCCCGACACCGATGTGCTGGAACGCCCGGTCGCCGACGGTGGGGGCGGCAGTCTCGAGGTGATGGTCGCCGGCGGCGCCCGGACCGTGCCCGTCACGGCATCGGGGCCCACCGGCGAGCCGGTCGAGACCTCGTTCGCCGCCATCGACCCCGACACCGCGTTCGTGGAGATGGCGGACGCCTGCGGCCTGCTGCGACTGCCCGGCGGCGAGGCCCGCCCCCTGGAGGCGTCCAGCCGCGGGGTCGGCGAGGTGATGCTGGCCGCGCTGCGATCCGGCCGCGGCAACATCCACCTGGGCATCGGCGGCAGCGCGTCCACCGACGGCGGCGCCGGGATGCTCGCCGCTCTCGGTGCGCGTTTCCTGGACTCCTCCGGCACGGAGCTGCCCGACGGCGGCGGCGCGCTGGTCAACCTCGACCGGATCGACCTCGACGGCCTCGACCCGGCCGTCCGCGCCGCCCGCATCCTCGTCGCCTGCGACGTGGACAACCCGCTGCTCGGTCCGCTGGGCGCGGCCCGCGTCTACGGCCCGCAGAAGGGCGCGACCCCGGACCAACTCGACGAGCTCGAGGCCGGCCTGACCCGCCTGGTGCGGGTCCTGCGCGCGCAGGGACTCGACGTCGACCCGGATGCGCCCGGCTCCGGCGCCGCCGGCGGGGTCGGCTTCATCGCCCGTGAGCTGCTCGGCGCCTCCCTCGACCCGGGGTTCGAGGTGCTCGGCACCCTCACCGGTCTCGAGGACGTCCTGTCCGCCGCCGACCTGGTGATCACGGGCGAGGGCCGACTCGACGACCAGACCATGCACGGCAAGACCCCGATGGGAGTGGCGGCCCTGTGCCGGTCCCACGCCGTCCCGGTGGTCGCGGTGTGTGGCCGCCTGGATCTGGGGGCCGACCGGGTCGCCGAGGCCGGGTTCGCGGCGGCGGCCGCACTCACCGAACGGGAACCCGACCTGGCCCGTTCCATCGCCAACGCGGGCCCGCTGCTCGAGGAGGTCGCCGCCGAGGTCGTCTCCCGCATCCTGCCCTGAGGCGGCGTTGTCACCAGCGGTGCGGTCAGCCGATACGCCGGCGCAGTTCGTCCACTCCCCCGCCGGACAGCTCGTCGAGGAACACCGGCCGGCCCGCCATGGCCATCACCAGCGCCAGCGTCGGCCCCTCCACCTCCGGACCTGCGCCGGCCTCGAACGGCCCGTCGGTCGCCCGTAGGCGCAGTCCCTTCACGAGCCTCGCACTGTTCACCGCGAAGTCCTGCGACGTATAGAACCGCGCGACCCCGGTCAGGGGATCGACGGGGTAGGCGCGGGTCAGGCCGAGGGGCCGGCGGATGTCCTCCGCGTGCACGATCGTCTCGCCGAGCCACGCCGCGGGGTCCCCGAAGGGTGACACGCGGAGCGACGACGAGTCGACGAAGTTCTCCAGCGTCCCGCCGGGGCTGTCGCGGAGCTGCTCCCGCATCCTCCGCCGGTTGTGCTTGTCGGTGTCGAACCCCGCGCCCACGATGCTGCGGATCCACCCGACCCGGCCCGTCCGGGCGACCGCCGTCAGATGGGCGAGGACCTCTTCCACGCTCCACCGGGTACACAGCGACCCGGTGCGCCACTCCGCGTCGCGCAATGCCCCCAGCTCGTCGGCCAGGGCCGCGCGTTCCACGTGGATCGCCGCCCACAGTCGGTCCCGGTCGGCACGGGCGCGGCTCATGAGAACTCCTCGTTCGCGGTCGGGGTGGTCTCATCGAACCACGCGGCCCCGCCCGGCGGTGTGGTCCATGATGGAACCGTCCCCGCCCCCGACTGGAGGTCGACATGCGCAAGTGGCTCCTCGGCGCGCCCCTGGCCGCCCTGGCCGCGGTCGCGGCCACGGACCTGCGGCAGACCAGGTTCCCGATCCTGCGGACGTTCCCCGTCCTCGGACACGCCCGCATGGCGCTGACCGCCATCGGCCCCGAGCTGCGGCAGTACATCGTCGCCAGCAACGACGAGGAACGGCCGTTCACCCGGGATCAGCGCGACTGGATCTACGAGTCCGCCGAGTCCCGGGGGACCACGTTCGGGTTCGGTACGGACAACGATATCGAGTTCCTCGAGGGCTACCCGATCATCAAACAGCGCACCTTCAGTGACGTCACCCTGTCCGCGCTCCCCCATTCAGGACAGCAGCTCCCGCTCCCGCCCGCCAAGGTGCTGGGCGCCGCCCGCGGCCGGGCCCGCGCGTTCCGGCCGGACTCCCTGGTCAACATCTCGGCGATGAGCTACGGCTCCCTCTCCGCGCCCGCGGTCGAGGCCCTGGGCCGGGGCGCCGCCCTCTCGGGAGCCCTCCACAACACGGGTGAGGGCGGCCTGAGCCCCTACCACCAGAACGGCGCGGACCTCATCTTCCAGATCGGCACCGCCTACTTCGGGGTCCGCGACGACCGGGGCCGGTTCGACATCGACAAGCTGGTCGCGCTCACCGAGAAGCACCCGATCCGGGCGATCGAGATCAAGCTCTCCCAGGGCGCCAAACCCGGCCTGGGCGGACTCCTCCCCGCGGCCAAGATCAGCGAGGAGATCGCCGCGATCCGCGGGATCCCGATGGGCGAGGACTGCGCGAGCCCCTCCCGGCACACCGCGTTCAGCGACGTCGACTCGATGCTCGACCTCGTCGAGGACATCGCCGACCGCACCGGCCTGCCCGTCGGCATCAAGTCGGCCATCGGCGACATGACCTTCTGGGAGGAACTCGCCACGGCGATGGTCCCGCGCGACCGCGGCGTCGACTTCATCACGATCGACGGCGGGGAGGGCGGCACCGGCGCCGGTCCGCTCGTGTTCACCGACGCGGTGTCCCTGCCCTTCCGCCTCGGCTTCCCGCGCGTGTACTCGGTCTTCGCCGAGGCGGGACTCACCGACGACGTCGTGTTCATCGGCGCCGGCAAGCTCGGCATCCCGGAGAACGCCGTGGTCGCGCTCGCACTGGGCGTGGACATGATCAACGTCGCGCGCGAGGCCATGCTCTCGGTGGGGTGCATCCAGGCGCAGAAGTGCCACACCGGCGGCTGCCCCACCGGTGTCGCCACGCAGAACCCGTGGCTGGTGCGCGGGGTGGAGCCCACCGCGATGGCCGAGCGCTGCTCCAACTACATCCGGTCGCTGCGCCGCGAACTCGTCAAGGTCGCGGGCGCCGTCGGCGTCCCCCACCCCGGCCTGATCGGGCCCACCGACGTCGAACTCGCCCGCGGCACCCGGGACTCGCACACGCTCGCCGAGATCTACGGCTACGGCGACGGCTGGGGGCTGCCCGGGCCGGACGACGCGCGGGCCGTCACCGAGATCATGGTCGCCGCCGGCGTCGCCGAGCACACCGCGGCGATCACCCCGCCGGGCGTCGAACCGGACTAGTCGCTCCCGGCGGCCCCCGCGCGCAGCAGGCCCAGCTCGCGGTTGAGGTTGGCGTGGGCCTGCTTCTCCCACATGTCGCGCCCCGCGCGGGTGAGGAACACGGACCTGCGCTCGAGCAGTCCCTCGAGCGCGGCGATCCGCCCGGCGACGAACCTCTCGCCCGGGACGTGGGCGAACTCGTGCCGCACGTCCGCGGCGTAGGTGTCGTAGGTCTCCGGGTCGGCGCCCAGCACGGCCAGGTCGGCGTCCGAGAGGACGGCCCCGTCGAGGTCCCCGGGCTCGACCCGGTGCCCGCCCATGAGGCGGACGAGGCGCGCGACCTCCTCGACGGGCGCGGCCGGGTCGAGCAGTTCCTCGGCCAGCGCCGCCGACTTCTCGTTGTTCTCCGCGCCCGCGGGATCGAACACCGCGGCGTGCAGCCATGCGGCCAACCGAACCGCCGTGGCGTCGAAGGTCTCCCCGTCCGCCTCGAGCGCGTCCACGGCCCGGAGCACGGCCCGCAGGTGCGTCTCGTTGTGGTACCGCCGCTGCGGTTCGTTCCAGCGTCTCAGCAGGTCAGCCCGCAGCTCGGGGGTGAGGAACCCGACGGGGGCGTCGAGCGGGTCAGCGGAGGCCGTGCGATCCGTGTCCATGGTCGGACTCTACCGCCGAAACCCCGCTGATCCGCGCCGGATCGGGTTACTCCTCCAGCTCCGAGCCCAGCCTCGGTGGGAACTCCTCGAGTGCGGCGAGCTCGGCGGTGTCGAACGTGCGGGCCCTGGACAGGAACCGCTTGCCGGTGGGGTTCTCGAGGCTGAACCCCGAGCCCCGTCCCGGGATCGCGTCCAGCACCAACTGCGTGTGTTTCCACGTCTCGAACTGGGAGCCCGAGATCCACACCCGGACCCCGGGCGCCAGGTCCAGCTCCCCCACCAACACGTCGCGCTGTCCCACACGGAACTCACCGTCGGGGTAGCACATGGGCGCCGAGCCGTCGCAGCACCCGCCGGACTGGTGGAACATCACCGGGCCGTGCCGGCCGACGAGCTCGCGGATGAGTTCGACGGCCGGCTCGGTCGCCACGAGACGCGGCGGCAGGTCGGCGGGCGCGCCCTCCGGCGGGAGCGCCCGCGCGGCGATGCGCACGCTCCCACCCGAGGGCAGCCCGCACACGTCGTCCATCAGAAGAAGCCCTGCGGCTTGCCCGAGTAGCTCACGAGCAGGCACTTGGTCTGCTGGTAGTGGTCGAGCATCATGCGGTGGTTCTCCCGGCCGATGCCGGACTGCTTGTAGCCGCCGAACGCCGCGTGCGCCGGGTACTGGTGGTAGGTGTTGGTCCACACGCGGCCGGCCTGGATGGTGCGGCCGGCCCGGTAGGCGGTGGTGCCGTTGCGCGACCACACGCCGGCACCGAGTCCGTAGAGGGTGTCGTTGGCGATGGTCATGGCGTCGTCGAAGTCGGTGAACGAACTCAGGCTCAGCACCGGCCCGAAGATCTCCTCCTGGAACAGCCGCATCTTGTTGTGGCCGCGGAAGACGGTCGGCTGCACGTAGTAGCCACCCGCCAGGTCACCGTCGAGCTCCGCCCGGGCGCCGCCGGTGAGCACGTCCGCGCCCTCCTGCTTGCCGATGTCGATGTAGGACAGGATCTTCTCCAGCTGATCGCCCGAGGCCTGCGCGCCCAGCATGGTGTCGGTGTCGAGCGGGTTGCCCTGGGTGATCTTGTTGGTGCGCTCGATCGCGAGCTCGGTGAACTCGTCGAAGACCGACTTCTGCACCAGCGCGCGTGAGGGGCACGTGCACACCTCGCCCTGGTTGAGGCCGAACATCGCGAACCCCTCGAGGGCGGCCTGCCGGAAGTCGTCGTCGGCGTCCATGACGTCCTCGAAGAAGATGTTGGGGCTCTTGCCGCCCAGCTCGAGGGTCACCGGGATGAGGTTCTCGGAGGCGTACTGCATGATCAGCCGCCCGGTCGTGGTCTCGCCGGTGAAGGCGACCTTGCGGATCCGCGGGTTGGAGGCCAGGGGCTTGCCGGCCTCGGTGCCGAAGCCGTTGACGATGTTGAGCACGCCGGGCGGCAGCAGGTCGCCGATGACGGACATGAGGAACAGGATCGAGGCGGGGGTCTGCTCGGCGGGCTTGAGCACCACGCAGTTGCCCGCGGCCAGCGCGGGGGCGAGCTTCCACACCGCCATGAGCACGGGGAAGTTCCACGGGATGATCTGGCCGACCACGCCCAGCGGCTCGTGGAAGTGGTACGCGACCGTGTCCTCGTCGATCTGGGAGATCCCGCCCTCCTGGGCGCGGATCGACCCGGCGAAGTAGCGGAAGTGGTCGATCGCCAGCGGGATGTCGGCGGCCAGGCACTCGCGGATCGGCTTGCCGTTGTCCCAGGACTCGGCCAGCGCGATCTTCTCGAGGTTCTCCTCCATGCGGTCGGCGATCCGCAGCAGGACCAGCGAACGCTCGGCGGCGGAGGTCGCGTTCCACGACGGGGCGGCGGCCCACGCGGCGTCGAGGGCGGCCTCGATGTCCTCGGCGGTGCCGCGCCCGACCTCGCAGAACACCTGGCCGGTGATCGGGGTGACGTTCTCGAAGTACTCGCCCTTGACGGGCGCGACCCACTCGCCGCCGATGTAGTGGTCGTAGCGGCTCTCGTAGGACATCACCGCGTCGGCGGAACCGGGCTGGGAGAAGACGGGCATGGTGAGCACCTTTCGCGTACCGGGGGACGCCGGCCCACTCGGCCGGCGACTGTGATCCAGGACACTATCCGTGCGGGGGTTGCATGCACGTTGCACGCCGCGGGGGTGACGGCGAGGGGCGACGGCGAGAGGCGACGGCGAGAGGCGCGACGACGACGAGGGCGGTCAGGCTCCCAGGCGGTCGTCCAACACCCGGTACACCGACCGGGCCGAGGAGGTCGCCGCCGGGGAGAGTCCGGGAAGCGACCCGAGGGCCCGCCACGCGTCGGGGTCCTCACGGCCGGGGCCTGCGACCCAGGTCCTCAGGGCCCGCGCCGACCCCGCGGCCAGCGCGGCGGCGCGGACCCGCGCGTGCAGCTCCTCGCGCAGGTCGACCACGCCGGGGGCGTCCGAGGTCGGCAGCAACGGTCCGGGGTAGGCGGCCACCGCGGCATCGACGTCGGTGTCGAGCAGCGCGGCCACCCGTGCGGCGTCGGTCTCCACCGCCCCGGGCGCCAGCCGGTACGGCCGGGAGTGCACCGTGTCCGGGCCGAGGACCCGGCGCAGTCGTGACATCTCCGCGCGGATGCTCACGTCGTTGAGCCGGCCTTCGGCGAGAAGTCCGGCGAGCGCCCCGCCGGACAGTCCCTGCGGATAGGCGCAGAGCAGGACGAGGATCTCCGCGTGCCTGCCGGTGAGCGGGCCGTGCCCGGCCAGTGCGGGCCGTGGGGCCCCGAGGGCCTCGAGTCGCCGGGCGCCCCCGGTCGGCGCGGACCGCAGTTCCGCCTCCGCGAGCAGCGCGGTCGCCCTGACCAGGGCCAACATCTCGGCCGATGCCGCGGCGTCGTTCCCGGTCACGTCGATGCCCCCGATCACCCGGCCCGTCATCGGGTCGTGGACCGGCGCGGCCGAGCAACTCCACGAGTGGGCGGGGGCGAGGTAGTGCTCCTCGCGGCGGACGCGGACCGCGACATCGTGCCGCAACGCCAGGCCGGGGGCGTTGGCGCCCACCGCGTCGTCGCTCCACAGTGCTCCGGGGACGAACGCCATCCGCTCCGCGCGCGTGCGCACACAGCGGTCCCCGAACAGCCAGAGCAGGCGGCCGTCGGCATCGGCCACGGCGACCAGGTGCCCACTGCCCACGACTCCGGAGACGAGGATCTTCTCGACCACCGGCAGCACCGCGGCCATCCGGTGGGATGCGAGGTGCGCGGCCAGGTCGGCGCCCTGCAGGTCCACCGGTGGGTCGAACCGTTCCGGATCGATCCCCCGCACCCTGCTGCGCTCCCGCGACTGCGCCACGAGCGCACTCACCGCGGCTGGCGTCCCTGCCGTCATGCCGCCAGTGTAACGATCATCACACAACATGACGGTCCCCTCGTAAACAGATCTAAATACACCGTGCTCGACACGGGCACCGACTCTGCCTCTACACTTGACAGTGATACAGGCCACACATGACCTAAGGATCGCAATGACGACCGAGTTCGCCACCCCTCCGGTAACGAAGCCCTTCCCTGTCGAGAACCTCGGCCGGGTCGTGTTCAAGAACGCGGAGGAGGCCCCGAACGACGTCGCTGTACTGCGGCTCGTCGGGACCGACTGGAAAGAGGTCACCTGCGCCCAGTACCTGAAGGAGGTCAAGGGGGTCGCCAAGGGTCTCATCGCCCGGGGCGTCAAGCCCGGTGACCGCCTGGCCATCATGAGCCACACCCGCTACGAGTGGTCGCTCATCGCCTGGGCCTCCTGGGCTGTCGGCGCCGTCACGGTGCCGATCTATGAGACCTCCTCGTCGGGCCAGTGCGACTGGATCCTCACGGACTCCGGCGCGTCCTTCGCCGTGGTCGAGAACCTCGAGCTCCGCGAGGTGCTGACGTCCGGCACCGAATGGAACGGCGACATCATGGTCATCGACAACGACCTGATCGCCCAGCTCACCGAGGCCGGCGCGGCCGTCACCGACGAGGAGCTCGAGCAGGCCTCGCTGGCGACGGGCCACGAGGACCGATGCGCCATCATCTACACCTCCGGCACGACGGGCAACCCCAAGGGCTGCGAGATCCTGCACGGTGGGTTCGCCGGCGTCGTGATGGCGGTCGAGGAGCAGCTCAAGGACGCGTTCGTCCCCAACAGCCGCACCCTGATCTTCCTGCCGCTGGCCCACGTGCTGGCCCGCATCCTCGAGGTGAGCAGCTTCTACAAGCGCGTCGCCGTGGCCCACGAGCCCGACACGACCAAGGTCGTCGAGCGACTGGCGGAGATCCACCCGACCTTCCTCGTGTCGGTCCCGCGCGTGCTCGAGAAGGTCTACAACTCCGCAGCGGGCAAGGCCGAGGCCGCCGGTGGCGCCAAGGCCAAGATCTTCAAGGCCGCGGTGCAGACCGCGATCGACTACTCCACGGCCATCGAGGATGGCGGGAAGCCGTCCGCGGGCCTGGCGCTCAAGCAGAAGCTGTTCTCCAAGCTCGTCTACTCGAAGCTGCACGACGCCCTGGGCGGCGAGTGCAACCGCATCATCTCCGGTGGTGGCCCCCTGGGCGCCCGTCTCGGCCACTTCTACCGCGGCGCCGGCTTCGACCTCCTCGAGGGTTACGGTCTCACCGAGTCCTCGGGAGTGCTCACCGTCAACCCGATCGGCCAGGCGAAGATCGGCACCGTGGGTCGACCGATCCCGGGCGTCACCATCCAGATCGCCGACGACGGCGAGATCCTCGCCAAGGCCAAGACCCTGTTCAAGGGCTACTGGCAGAACCCGAAGGCCAACGAGGAGTCCTGGACCGGTGAGTGGTACCACACCGGCGACATCGGCGAGCTCGACTCGGACGGCTACCTGTCGATCACCGGCCGCAAGAAGGACCTCATCGTCACCGCGGGCGGCAAGAACGTGTCGCCGTCCCAGATGGAGGACCTCCTCTCGGCCGACCCCCTGATCAGCCAGGCCGTGGTCGTGGGCGACAACCGCAACTACATCGCGGCGCTGGTCACCATCGACCAGGAGACCTTCCCGGCGTGGCGTGACAAGCACGGCAAGACCGGCGAGGTGGAGGACCTGCTCCGGGACGGCGACCTGGTGGGCGCGATCCAGGACGCCGTGGACCGGGCCAACAAGTCGGTCTCCCGCGCGGAGTCCATCCGCAAGTTCAAGATCCTCGCGGCCGAGTTCACGGTGGAGAGCGGAGAGCTCACCCCGACGCTCAAGCTCAAGCGCAACATCGTGCACGACCGCTTCGGCAGCGAGATCGAGTCGCTGTACACCGACGCCTGATCCACCGACCGTGCGAGCGCCCGGGCCCGGACGGGGTCCGGGCGCTCTCACATCCGCCCGATCACGCGTACATGCCCTCGATCTGCCCGGCGTAGTGCTCCGCGACCACGTGCCGCTTGACCTTGAGGGTCGCGGTCAACTCGCCCGAGTCCTCGGTGAAGTCGCGGGGCAGTACGACGAACTTCTTGACGCCCTCGGCGTGCGAGACCTGCCGGTTGGCATCGTCCACGGCGGACTGGATCTCGGCGCGCAGCGCGGGGTCGGTGACCAGGTCCTCGGCCGGCCGGTCGCCGTGATCGGCCTCCGCCGCCCAGTTCCGGAGCTCGACCTCGTCCACCGTGATCAGCGCGGAGACGAACTTGCGGGCCTCTCCGATGAGGACCGCGTGGCCGACGAGTCGATGCGCCCGGATCGCGTCCTCGATCTGCCCCGGCGAGACGTTCTTGCCGCCGGCGGTGACGATGATCTCCTTGGCGCGACCGGTGATCGTCAGGTAGCCGTCCGGGTCGAGCGAGCCGAGGTCACCGGTGGCGAACCAGCCGTCGCGGATGGCCTCGGCGGTGGCCTCCTCGTTGTTCCAGTAGCGGTCGAAGATCAGCTCGCCGGCCAGTTCCACCTCACCGCTGTCGGCGATCCGGACGCTCGTCCCGGCCACGGGTCGCCCGACGGTGCCGATGCGCTGGCAGCCGGGGCCGTTCACGGTGGCGGCGGCGGTGCTCTCGGTGAGCCCGTAGCCCTCGTAGACGGGCACGCCGGCTCCGCGGAAGAAGTGCGAGATGCGGTCGGGCAGGGCGCCGCCGCCGGAGATGGCGTACTCACAGCGGCCGCCGAGCGCCTCGCGGATGGCCCTGTAGACGAGCAGGTCGAGAGCCTTGTACCGGGCGGCGTGCAGGAGCGAGGGTCGGCGGGCGTCGTCCAGCCCGTCGTTGCCGCGCAGCCGGCTGTCCTCGATGGCGACCGCTTCGGCGCGCTCGAAGATCCGCCTCTGCACCGCGCCCTTGGCGGCGGCCTTCGTGGCGATCCCGTCGCGCACCTTCTCGAAGACGCGTGGGACCCCGAGGATCATGTGCGGCCGGAAATCGGCGAAGCGCGGGAGGATGGTGGAGGTGTCGTCCCAGAAGCCGACGGTCGCGTCACCCAGGTAGACGGTGTAGGTCACGGCGCGCGCGAGCACGTGGGCCAGAGGCAGGAACATCAGGACCTTCTTGCCCTGCTGCGCCATCGACCCGATGGGGTGGTCGAGCAGCGCGTGACACTCCGACAGGAGATTGCGGTGGGTGATCACGCAGCCCTTGGGCCGTCCGGTGGTGCCGGAGGTGTAGATGATCGAGGCGGGGGTGTCGGGTCCGAGAGTGGCCAGCGCGGCGTCGAGGGTCTCGGCCTCGACCCCCAGGCCCTCGGCCTCGAGGGTCTCGAGGGCGCCGTCGTCGAGGTAGAGGATCCGGGTGCAGGTGTCGGGGACCGTGGTATCTCCGACGACGACGACGTGGTCGTCGTTCTCGGCCACGAGGACCTTCGCAGCAGAATCGGCGAGGATCCATTCGAGCTGCCCCGCCGAGGACGACGGGTAGATCGGCACGGTGATGGCTCCGGCGGTCCAGACGGCGAGGTCGACCAGCACCCATTCGAGGCGGGTTCCGGCCATGAGCGCCACCCGGTCCCCGGGCTCGACGCCGGCCGCGATGAGTCCGGACGCGATCGCGTCCACGCGCTCGACGAGTTCGGCGTTGGAGACGGATCGCCACCGGCCGTCGCCGTGGTGTTCGAACGGGACCGCGCGCGGTTCGGTGGTGGCGCGCCCTCGCGCCACCACCGGGATCAGGTCGGAACGTGTGAAGGTTCGCTGGGCGGGGACGGTGATCTCGCGCATGCCGGAGGCGGCCTTTCGGGCGACGACGAAAATGGAGCGCAGTCGATTATCGGCCCGTCGGGCGCCCGTGGCAATCAGGGGACCATTCCCTGATCGCATCCTCGTGCCATGTCGTCCCATCACGTACACTCACCGATAGACAGACCTGTTCATTCTTCAGAACGGAACCCCCACATGGCGCAGATCTACTCCGACATCAGCGAGACCATCGGCAAGACCCCGCTGGTCCGCCTCAACTCCCTGACCGAGGGACTGCAGGCCACCGTCCTGGCCAAGCTCGAGTCCGCGAACCCGGCCGCCAGCGTCAAGGACCGCATCGGCGCGGCCATCATCGACGACGCGGTGGCGTCGGGCGGCCTCAAGCCGGGCGGTACCATCGTCGAGGGCACCTCGGGCAACACCGGTATCGCGCTGTCCATGGTCGCCGCGGCCCGCGGATTCAAGGCCGTCATCGTCATGCCCGACACCATGTCGGTCGAGCGCCGTGCCGTCATGCGCGCCTACGGCGCCGAGCTCATCCTCACCCCCGGCTCCGAGGGGATGAAGGGCGCGGTCGCCAAGGCCGAGGAGGTCGCGGCGACCCGC
The DNA here is from genome assembly GCF_017168155.1 of Dietzia sp. KRD202. Classification (NCBI taxonomy): domain Bacteria; kingdom Bacillati; phylum Actinomycetota; class Actinomycetes; order Mycobacteriales; family Dietziaceae; genus Dietzia; species Dietzia sp. KRD202. The sequence continues at coordinate 200,584 of NZ_JABFAN010000017.1, forward strand.
GAGAACGCGGTCCTGGCCCGGCAGTTCGCCAACCCCGCGAACCCGGACGTCCATCGCCGCACCACCGGCCCGGAGGTCTGGGAGGACACGGCCGGGGAGGTCGACGTCTTCGTGGCCGGCATCGGCACCGGTGGCACCATCTCCGGCGCCGGCGGCTACCTGCGCGAGCAGAAGTCCGACATCAAGATCGTGGCCGTGGAGCCCAAGGACTCCCCGCTGCTGACCGAGGGCAAGGCCGGTCCGCACAAGATCCAGGGCCTGGGTGCCAACTTCGTGCCCGAGATCCTGGACCGCGAGATCTACGACGAGGTCGTCGACGTGACCCTCGAGGACTCGCTGGAGATCGCCAAGCGTCTCGGCAAGGAGGAGGGCATTCTCGCCGGTATCTCGTCCGGTGCCAACGTGTGGGCCGCGCTCGAGATCGCCAAGCGTCCCGAGAACGCGGGCAAGACCATCGTCGTCATCGTGTGCGACTACGGCGAGCGCTACGTCTCCACGATGCTGTTCGAGGACTACCGCGACTGATGTCGGGAACCTCCGACCGCCCGGTGGGGTTCTGGCGCACCCTGCGCGAGGACCTCGCCGCGGCGCGCGCCCACGACCCGGCCGCCCGCGGTGACGTCGAGAACGCCGTCGTCTACTCCGGCCTGCACGCGATCTGGATCCACCGTCTGTCCCACCGCCTGTGGAACGCGGGCGGGTTCGGTCGCACCGCCGGACGCGTCCTGTCCCAGTTCGCCCGATTCCTCACGGGGATCGAGATCCATCCCGGCGCCACCATCGGCCGACGGTTCTTCATCGACCACGGGATGGGCGTCGTCATCGGTGAGACCGCGGAGATCGGCGACGACTGCATGCTCTACCACAGCGTCACCCTCGGCGGGGTCTCGCTCAAGCAGACCAAGCGTCATCCCACGCTCGGCGACCGCGTGACCGTGGGCGCCGGCGCGAAGATCCTGGGTCCCGTCGAGATCGGCGACGACTCCTCGGTCGGCGCCAACGCCGTCGTCGTCAAGAGCGCCCCCGCCGACTCGATCGTCGTGGGCATCCCGGGCGAGGCACGGCCGGCCAGGTCCACCAAGGAGGAACTGCGCGACGCGCAGTTCTACATCGACCCGGCCATCTACATCTGAGCCGGATCCCCTCGAGAAGACCGTTCCGCACGCATCGTCCGAGTGACGGCGTGCGGAACGGTCTTCTCGTCGACGGACTAGGCTCTCCGGCTGTGCGGACGATTCCCACCACCTACTGGCTGCGCGCCCCGCTGGCGCTGCTGGCCCTCGCCTCGGTTGTCATGGTCCTGCGGGCGCCCGACGAACGGACCCCGTGGTGGGGCATCACCGGGAACTTCCTCGACGTCAACGTCTACCGCTGGGGCGGCAGCGCCGTCCTGAACTCGATCCCGTTGTACGACGGACTGCTCACGGGTGACGACTCCGGACGCTTCTACCCGGAGATGCCGTTCACCTACCCGCCGTTCTCCGCACTGCTGTTCACCCCTCTGGACCTGGTGACCCCGCGGCTCATGGAAGCGGCGTGGCTCGCGCTGACCCTCGTCCTGCTCTACCTCGCGGTCCGGATGTGCCTACGCGCGCTGGACTACCGCCCGGACCGGGTCACCGCCCAGGTCTCGCTGTGTCTCGCGCTCATCGCCCTGTCCACCGAGCCGGTGCGGACCACCGTGTGGTTGGGCCAGATCAACATCGTGCTGCTGGTGGCCGTGCTGGCCGATCACCTCGCCTGGAGGTCGGGCCGCCGGTGGGCGGGGATCGGTTCGGGCCTGGCCGCGGGCATCAAACTCACCCCGGCGTTCTTCTGGGCGCACTGGGTCCTCACCGGACGCTGGCGGATGGCCGTCGTCTCCGGGGCGGCGTTCGGCGGCACCGTCGCCCTCGGCTTCCTGCTGATCCCCCGCGACGCCGCGGACTACTGGTCGGGGACCCTGTTCGAGTCCCAGCGGATCGGGCACGACGCCATGTTGGCCAACCAGTCCCTGCGGGGTGCCATGGCCCGTCTCGCCGGCACGGAGATGGCGCCCACCTGGGCGTGGCTGCTCGGGGCCGCGGCGGTGGCGGTCGTCGGCCTGGGCGTCGCCGCGCTGGCCCATCGCGCCGGGCACCAGCTCCTCGCCCTGACGTTGGCCGGACTGACGATGACCATGGTCTCTCCGTTCTCCTGGGGCCACCACTGGGTGTGGTTCGTCCCGCTACTCGTGCTGACCGTGCACTACGCGATCGCCGCCCGGCGCTGGTATCTCTGGCTGCTGCCGGCGCTGCTCTGGGCGGCCACCGCGAACTGGGTGCAGAGCTTCCCCGACCCGAACTTCCCGGACGACCGCTGGGTGGCGATGGGCCTGTTCATGCTCGGCGGCGACATCCCGCCGGTCATCTACACCGTGATCACCAACGCCTACCCGCTGACCTGGTCGGCGGCGGTGGGGCTCGCCGCCCTCCTGCTCGTACGCCCCGGCCCGGACGGCGCTAGGCTGCGCGACTATGGGACGGCGGACGACTCGACACCCGGCGCGCAGGATCCTCGCCGCGGGTGACGTCAGACGAGAGGTGGCGACGCTCGCCGTCGAGGAACCACTCGAGATCAGGGTCGGCGGCCAGCCGTTCGTCGTGACCATGCGGACGCCGGGCGACGACATGGACCTCGCGGCGGGGCACCTGGTCTCCGAGGGGGCCGTCTGGAACCGCGAGCACCTGCCCGAGATCTGCTACTGCACCACCGTCAGCGGACGGACCGAACAGGACTACAACACCCTCACCGTGACCCTGTCACCGGACATCCCGGAGCCCCGCTCCGCGCGGGCGTCAACGATGAGCAGCGCCTGCGGCGTGTGCGGCGTGGACTCGATCGACGAGGTCCGGCGCTCGACCCACTTCCCGGCCGAGCCGGCGGAGCCGCTCATCGATCCCGCGGTCCTGCTGTCCCTGCCCGACCGGCTCCGCGAGCACCAGCGGGTCTTCGACAAGACGGGGGGCGTCCACGCGGCGGGGTTGTTCACTCCCACCGGCGAACTGCTGTGCCTGCGTGAGGACGTGGGACGGCACAACGCCGTGGACAAGGTGGTCGGCTGGGCGTTGCGCGAGGGGCGATTGCCGCTGCGCGGGACCATCCTGCAGGTCTCCGGCCGGGCCTCGTTCGAACTCGTGCAGAAGGCGTCGATGGCGGGGATCCCGCTCCTGTCCGCGGTGAGCGCGCCGTCGTCGCTGGCGGTGGACCTCGCCGCCGAGACCGGCGTGACCCTGGCCGCCTTCAGCCGGGTCGACCGCGCCACCGTCTACTCCCACCCCGAGCGTATCCGCGACTGACTCCATCGCACCCCTGGCGGACTTGATACCCCCTGGGGTATATTTCGGGCATGGTTTCCACGACTGACATAGACACGTTCGCCTCCCACCACCAGCAGGGCGCCCCGCTCATCGACGTCCGCGAATCCCACGAGTACGTCGCGGGCCACGTCCCGGGCGCGCGCCTGATCCCCCTGGGCGATGTCGCCTCCGCCCCGGACATCGCGCCGGAGGGGACCACCGTCTTCGTGATCTGCGCGTCCGGCAATCGCAGCAAGTCCGCCTGCCGGACGCTGGAGGCCCGGGGCATCCCCGCCGTCAGCGTCGACGGAGGGACCAAGGCCTGGGCCGCGAGCGGACGGCCCGTGGTCACCGGGCCGGACGCCTCCTGATCGGATCGACCGGCGTCAGCCGGGGCGATACTCCAGCATCGGCACGAGGAACTGCCGCGCGATTCGGGTGAGGTCCGCATCGTCGGAGAGGTCGACCACGTCGGTGGGGATGGTGAGGAAGGACGCGGAAACGCGGACGAACATCTCGGCCGCCAGGTCCACGTCCAGATCGGGGTGCACCTGCCCGGCGCGCTGTTCGGCGGCCAGTCGCCCGGCCACGAAACGACGGACCGTGGCGATCATCTGGCCGTCCTTGCCGATGAGGGAGCCGATCACCGAATCGGGCTCACTCTCCAGCAGGCTGCCGAGCAGCGGGTTCTCACCGAAGGCGCGCAGCGCGCTCACAAACGCCACGACCACCCGGTCCGCGGCGGTCTCGCAGTGCCGGACCTCCTCCGCGAACCTGTCGAAGTAGCGCTGAAACTCGCGCAGCACCACCTCGTCGACCAACGCATCCTTGGTCTCGAACTTGCGATAGACGGTGATCCGGGCCGCCTTGGCGCGACGAGCGACCTCCTCCATGGAGGAATGCCGGATCCCGCGGGTGCAGAACAGGTCGTAGGCGGCATCGAGGATCCGCGCGCGGGTGGCGTCCTCGGATCCGGCGCCGGACACGGTGGAGGTGTCGCGCCCGTCGGCCGGGCCGACCCGCGCAGCATCCATGCGCCCCCCTCCCCGCTCCGGCCGTGTCGTCACCATCAGTTCTACCGTCAGCTCGACCACCCCCTTGTGTCCTACGTCACACACTGTTAGAAATGGTACTACGAGACGGTGAATGTTTCATTGCATCATTCGCCGTCGACCATCTGACAGACGGGACACCGCCGATGGAAGAACTGAGCAGACGATCCCTGTTGCGCGCCGGGGGAACGCTGGGCGCGGCCGGGGCACTAGCGGTGGCGGTGCCGTGGACCTGGGCGCCCGCCTGGTCTCTACCGGGCCAGGGCAGCGGCGCCGACCCGCACCACGTGTGGGACCCAGAGGCCGACGACCTGGTCGCGGGCCTCATCGACAGGGGCGAGGTCCCCCGGGTCAACGACATCCTGCGGGGCTGGACCAGGAATGCGCAGCCGATCCCGGACGGGTTGCCCGGCGATCTGCGGGACTTCCTCCAACGCGCTGTCCGACTCCCCGAGTGGGCAGACCACCGCAAGCTCGCGGACGCCGTGCGGTTCAACGAGAAGCGCGGCCTCTATCTCGGCGTGCTCTACGGGTTCGCCAGCGGCATGATGAGCACCGTCATCCCCCGTGAGGCGAGGGCCGTCTACTACTCCAAGGGCGGCTCGAACATGAAGTCGCGGATCAGCAAGACGGCCAAGCTCGGTTACGACGTCGGCTCACGGAACGCCTTTCAGCCCGACGGCGAGATGGCCGTCACCGCGGTCAAGACCCGCCTGTCGCACGCAGCCGTCCGCCACCTCCTCCCGCAGTCCCCCCATTGGGAACGCTCCGCGGACGAGGCCAAGCCCATCAGCCAGGCGGACATCATGGTCACCTGGCACAGCCTGCCCACCACCGTCATGCGCAATCTCCGCGCCTGGCAGGTGCCACTCGACCCGGCCGAGTCCGAGGGATTCCTGCACTCGTGGCAGGTCACCGCCTACCTGCTCGGCGTGGAGGACCAGTACATCCCCCAGAGTTGGGACACGGCCGACCTGCAGGCACAGCAGGTGCTCGACCCGATCCTCGCCCCGACCCCCGAGGGCATCAAGCTCGCCGACATGCTGCTGGACCTCGGGTACAACATCGACCTGACCCTGCTCTCCAGGCCGGTCCTCGGGGCCCTGACCCGCTTCATCCTCGGTGACCGGGTCGCCGAGTGGCTGCACATCCCGCGCGAGCCGGTCTGGAGCCCGCTGCTCGAGACCGCGTGGGGGCCGTTCGTCGCCATGCGGGAGGGTCTGCTCACGGCGGGTCTCCCGCCCGAGACGTACTGGATGATCGACGAACTCCTCCGTCAGTTCGTCCTCTACTACATGGCCGAGCTACGGATGCCGATCACCATCGAGATCCCTACCTTCAACAATCCGAACTACCGCTGAGCCACCCTCAAGACGCTCTCCTCCGGGTCCGTCTCCGGGTCCCCGAGCGCGACGTACCCGCGACCGGGCGCGACGAACAGCAGCAGGACCGCCGCGCCCGCGGCCACCATCCCCAGGGCGAAGAGCGCCGACGAGATACCGTCCGCGAAGATCGCGGCGGCCGCGTCGACGACGGCCTGCCCCGCCGGCCCGGCCGCGGCGCCGAACTCGCGGGCACCGGCGAAGGAACTCTCGACCGCCTGCCGGCCGGCCTCGGGGACGCCGGGCAGGACGTCGACGATCCCCGCGGCGTAGCGCCCGGCCAGGATGCTGCCCGACAGCGCGATCCCGATCGCGGCGCCGACCTCGCGCATCGCGTCGTTGACGGCGGCGGCCACGCCCTGCTCGTCGGACGGGATGTCCGAGACGATCGCCGACGTGGCAGGCGCGGTCGACAAGCCGAGTCCGATACTCGCGACGAGCATGGGCCAGAGGATGTCCCAGTACCCGGAATCCACCGACAGCCGGGAGAGGAAGACCATCCCGGCGGCGATGGCCCCCACGCCCACCACGGACACCGCCCGCAGTCCCACGGCCGCGGTGATGCGCGGAGAGAGCAGCGAGAAGATCATCACCGGCACGACCATCGGAGCCAGGGCCAGCGAGGCGGACAGGGCGTCGTAGTCCTTGACCAGCTGGAGGAACTGCACGATGAGCAGGAAGAACCCGAAGATGGTGAGGAACTGCAGCGCCACCGACACCGAGCCGGTGGTGAATCCGCGCCGGCGGAAGTAGCGCACGTCGAGCAGGGGGTCCGCGACGCGCAACTCGACCAGGACGAAGGCCACGACGCTCACCGCCGCCACGACGAGCGCCCCGATGACCAGCGGCTCGGAGTAGCTGGTGTGCGCGCCCTCGATGAGCCCGAACACCACCCCGCCCACGGCGAGGGCGGAGAAGACCGCCCCGAACACGTCGGGCCGCCCGACGCGGGAGGCCACGGACTCGCCGATGGTGAAGGCGGCGATCAGGACGACCAGGCCGATGACGGCGTACACGCCGAAGATCGCCTTCCAGGTCCACACCTTGAGCATGAGCCCGGAGCCGAGCAGGCCGATGATGCCGCCGACCCCGGCGAAGCCGGCCCACATGCCCACGGCCGCACCCCGGCGATCCGACGGGAAGCTCGCCGTGAGCAGGGACAACGTGGAGGGCATGACGAAGGCGGCACCGACACCGGCCACCGCACGGAGCATGATCACCCACAGCGGCGAGTCCAGCCACAGGGGCAGCGCCGAGGAGACGGTGAACAGCACCAGGCCCACGATGAGCGTGGCCCGGCGGCCGAAGCGGTCCCCCAGCGCACCGGCGGTGAGGACGAGCGCCGCCAGCGCCAGCGTGTAGGAGTCGACGATCCACGTCAGCTCGGCCTGGGTGGCCCCGATGTCCACGGCGATGTCCGGCAGGGACGTGTACAGGGCGGACATCGTGGCCACCACCAGGGACACGGCCACGAGGTTGACGACCAGCAGCCACCGCCGCCGACCCGCGCTCATCTCCAACACATCTGCCCCCGCTCCACGGAAACGATACCGTCGGTATCGCATGGTGCGCCCACCCTAGAGCACCGGACAGGCCACAATGGAGGCCATGTCGACCCCGGATCCGCGGCGCGCCCGCTCGCAGGGCAAGTTGCTCGACGCGGCGGCGTCGCTGTTGCTGTCCGGCGGCGCGGCGGCCGTGACCGTCGACGCGGTGACCCGGCTGTCGGGGGTCGCCCGCACCACCCTGTACCGCAACTTCCCGTCGACGGACTCGCTCATCGCCGCGGCGTTCCGGCGACTGCTGCCCACCCCGACACGCCCCCCGGCCGACCTGCCCGTCCGGGAGCAGCTCGTGCACCTGGCCGCCTCGATGACGCAGCTCATCCAGGACGCGCCGCTCCAGCAGTCGATGTTGGGGTGGCTGGCGATGGGCCGCGACGCCGGTGACGACGACGAGGTGGGCAGGCTCCGCCGCAGCGTGGTCGAGTCCTATACCGAGCCTCTGCACGCCGTCCTCTCCGATGCGGAGGAATCCGGAGCCCTCATCCCCGGCGACCGCGATCTGGCCGTGGCGCAGCTGGCCGGCCCCGTCGTCCTGGCCCGGATGATCGGCCTGCGCCCGTACACCGATCAGGACGTGGAGCGACTCGTCGACGACTTCCTCCGCGGCCGCCTGGCCGAGGACGCCGGATGACGGACGGCGGCACCTCGGACAGTGCTACCGCGGTCGCCGTCGGCGCGATCGTCCTCACCGGGGGTCGCGCGAGTCGCCTCGGCGGGGTCGACAAGGCGCGACTGGCGGTGGCGGGTCGGCCGATGGTCGAGGCGGTGCTCGGCGCCGCCCGGGCGGTGGCGGGCCCCGTCCGCACCGTGGGCCCCGGGGGCGACACCCGCGAGGATCCGCCCCACTCGGGACCCGTCGCCGGGATCGCCGCGGGACTGCGGGCGCTCCCGCCGTCGGTCGACCTCGTCGTCGTCGTCGCCTGTGACCTGCCGGACCTCGACGCCGCCACCCTCCGCGCCCTCCTCGCCGCGCTCCGGCCCGCCGCCACCACCCACGCCCCCGGCGCGGCACTCGCTGTCGACGTCGCCGGGCACGACCAGTACCTCCTCGCCGCGTGGGACCGCCGCGCCCTCGCCGCGCGCCTGGCCGCCCTGGAGGCCGACGGCGGCGTGGGCGGGCGACCGGTACGGGCCCTGTACGACGACGAGGAGGTCGTCCGCGTCCCCGTCGGCGACCCCGCGCGCGACGTGGACACGTGGGCCGACCTGGCCGGACACGGACCGGTCGCGCTCCCACAGGTGGGGGCGGTCCTGCGCGCCGGGCTCACCCCGCTGCCGGCGGACGTGCGCCCGCCCCTGGCAGCCGTCGGCGCGGTACTCGCCTCACCGCTGGTCGCCGCGGACCCGATGCCGCGGGGGCCGGTGTCGGCGATGGACGGTTACGCGCTGGCCGGGCCCGGCCCGTGGCGACTGACCGGCGCCGCCCGCCGCGCCGGGGACGGCTCGTCGGCGACGCTGACCCCCGGCACGGCGGCGCCCATCGCGACCGGCGCCCTGGCCCCCGCCGGCTGCGATCGCGTGCTGCGGCACGAACTGGTGACGGTGACCCCGGCCCGCACCGGCCCCCCGGTGGTCACCGCACTGCCGGGGGGCGACGGGGTGAACGACCTCCGCCCCGTCGGCGAGGACTGGCCGGTCGGTCACGAACTGGCCCCGGCGGGGGCGGTGCTCGACGCGGCGCTGGCCTCCGCGGCCCTGTCCGCGGGGGTGATGGCCGCACGGGTCCGGGGGCCGGTACGCGCGGCGGTGGTCACGACCGGTGACGAGGTCCTGCCCGCCGACACGCCCGCGCCGCTTCCGCCGGGCCGGATCCGCGACACTGTGGGCCCGCTGCTCGGCGGGGTCCTGGCGCGGGCGGGGTTCGCCGGCGTCGGCCCGCCCGGGCACTGCGCGGACACCCCGGACGCGGTCGACGCGCTGCTCGGCGGCGGCCCCGGGTCCGCGGACGCGGCGGCCGGCGATGTGGTGGTGCTGGTGGGCGCCACCGGCCGCGGGGTGGCCGATCTGCTGCGCCCGGCCCTGGCGCGCGCGGGCGCGCGGATCGTCCTCGACGGGGTCCGTGTCCGCCCGGGAGGGTCGCAGCTCGTGGCCGTCCTCGCCGACGATCGAGTCCTGCTGGGACTACCGGGTAATCCGCTGGCGGCGGTGTCCGCGGCGGCGACCACGGGCCGGGCGCTGGTCGACGCCCTCACCGGACGCCAGCGCACGCCCGCGTCGGGGCGCGTCCCCGGGCTGGCCGGCCTGGCCTCCCCGGGCCGCTCGCGGATCCTGCCCGCCCGACCGGACGGCGCCGGCGGCTGGCACCTGGCCGGCCGCGTGCGCACCGCGCACCTGGCGGATCTGGCGGGCGCGCCCGCCCTGGCCGTGGTGCCCGAGAGCGGGGGACCCGGCGCCGGGGCCGGGGCCGAGGCCGACGACCTCGTGGAGATCATCGACTGGATCTGACCGGCCCGCGGCGGGGCGTTCCCGCAGGTCGGAGGGTGGCCCCAAATGACCAGTTCAGAAGGTATTTGAGATCACCGGCAGCAAATGCGCCCGGCCAGCTCGCAATATGGCACGCTCGGCGTTGTGCAGCTGTCCCGGTCCTCCGATCTCGCGCTCCGCGCTCTCATGCGCCTCGCCGTCGCCGATGAGCGCGGCGACCGCATGACCGCCGCGGCGATCGCGGAGTCGGTGAACGCCTCGACCTCCCACGTGGCCAAGATCGTCTCCCGACTCGTCGACCTCGGCCTCGCCGAGTCCCGGCGTGGCCGGGGCGGGGGGCTCGTCATCACCGAGGCGGGCCGACACGAGTCGGTCGGGTCATTGCTGCGCGAACTGGAGGGCCCCGGCGAGGTCGTCCAGTGTGAGGGCCCGACGCCCTGCCCGCTCGCGGGCAACTGCGGTCTGCGACGAGCTCTCGTCGACGCCCGCGAGGCGTTCTTCGCCGCCCTCGACCCCCTCACCGTCGAGGGCATCGTCCGGGCACCCACCCGGCAGGTGTCCCTCAGCCTCGCCACCGCCCCACGGCCGGACCCCGGCCCGGGGTCCGGCCGTGGGGCGGTGGCGAGGCCCCCACAGCCCGGCCCCCACGGTGCCCGGGCCACCCCGTCACGCCCCGAGAAGGAGATCCCCCATGACCACGTCGCTCACCACCCTGGAGTCGATCCTCGCGCACCCCCGCGAGCTGTCCGAGGAGCACGCCGCCGTCGTCCGCGCGACCCTGCCGGTCATCGGCGCCCACATCGACGAGATCACGCCCGTCTTCTACCGGACAATGTTCGCCGATAACCCCGAACTCCTCCGCGACACCTTCAACCGCGGCAACCAGAAGCTGGGCGCCCAGCAGCGCGCGCTCGCGGCGTCGATCGCGACGTTCGCCTCCCTGCTGGTGGACGGCCGGAGCCCGGTCGACATGCTCTCCCGGATCGGGCACAAGCACGCGAGCCTCGGCATCACCCCCGACCAGTACCAGGTGGTCCACGACTACCTCTTCGGCGCGATCGTGGAGGTCCTGGGCGAGGCGATCACCCCAGAGGTCGCGGCGGCGTGGGACGAGGTCTACTGGATCATGGCCGCCGTCCTGGTGGACTTCGAGAAGGCCCTCTACGCCGAGGCGCAGGTGGAACCGGGGGACGTCTTCCGCATCGCCACCGTGATCGCCCGGGAGGACGTGACGGATTCGGTCACCGTGTTCACCCTCGGTGGTCCCGACGGCGAGCCGCTGCCCGACTTCCGCCCGGGCCAGTACACCTCCGTCGGCGTGGTCCTCCCCGACGGCGCGCGCCAGCTGCGTCAGTACTCCCTGTCGACGGCACCGGGCGACGGCACGTGGCGCATCGGCGTCCGCCGGGTCGACGCCGAGGTCCGGGGCGGGCTCGGCTGCCCCGCCGGCGAGGTCTCGGGCTGGCTGCACGCCCACGCCCAGGTCGGCACCACGATCCAGGTCACCCTCCCGTTCGGCGACCTCGTCCTGGACGCCGCCGGGATCGGCCGCGACCAGGACGCCGCGCCCGTGGTCCTCTGCTCGGCCGGGATCGGCATCACCCCGATGCTCGGGATGGTCGCCCACCTGTCGGCGACGGAGGACACCCGTCGCGTGCTCGTCCTGCACGCCGACCGCTCGCCGGCCGACCACGTCCTCGCCGAGGAGGTCGCGGGCGAGTCCTCGCTGCTCGCCGACGCCGAGGTGCACACCTGGTACGAGGACGGCGCGGACACCGTCGCCGGACCGGGCGCGGTCCACCGGGGATTCATGGACCTGGCGACGGTCGAACTCCCCGAGGGGGCGCACGTCTTCCTCTGCGGGTCGACCGGGTTCCTCCAGTCACTGCGCCCGCAGTTCCTCGAGGCCGGCGTACCCGCCGAGCGGCTCCACGCGGAGCTGTTCGCCCCGAACGACTGGCTGGTGTAGTCCCGCCGGCGTGGGCCCGGATCAGCTCCGGCCGGGCCCACGGCGATCAGCGCCGGCGGTTGCGCATCTTCTCCGCGAACTCGCGGGCCTTGCGCTGGTTCTCGGGCTTCGAGGCCTCGCGCTTGACCACCTGTACGGCCTTGAGCGCGATCCCGCTCCTCAGTGCATTGCGTAGGAATGCCATCGTGTACCTCCATGTCCGGGGGCGCCAGTCTAGAGTCGGTGGGCCCCTACCGCGACCGGCCGAGAGTGGAGTCCGAGGAGTACGGATATGAGAAGTGACGGCGACGCCCTGTGGCGCATCCTGTCGACCCGCCGCGACCATCGTCACTTCCACCCGACACCGGTCGCGCGGGAGACCATCGAGCGACTGCTCGAGGTCTTCGCGGTCGCGCCGAGTGTCGGACTGAGCCAGCCGTGGCACGTCACGGTGGTCGAGGACCGCGCCGTACGGGAATCCATCCACTCCGGCTTCCGCGCGGTCCGCGCCGCCGAGGCCGAACGGTTCGGCGGCGAACGCCGCGAACTGTACGACTCGCTCCGCCTGGAGGGCATCCTCCAGGCGCCCGTGGGCCTGGTGGTCAGCCATGTGCCGCCGCCGGGTCCGATCCTCGGGACCACCAGCGTCCCGGCGGCGACCGAGTACAGCGTGGTCGCCGCGATCACCCTGTTGTGGCTGGCGGTGACGGCGGAAGGCCTCGGTATGGGATGGGTGAGTCTCGTGGAACCCGGCCATCTCTCCGACAGCGTGCGGCTTCCGCCGGGCGCACGCCCTCTGGCCTACCTGTGCCTCGGGTACCCTGCCCTCGAGCTGGACGAACCACTGTTACAGACCGTCGGGTGGGGACGTCGTTCCCCGCTGTCCGTCGACTGGGTTTGACCACGCCGCGGAGCCGGGGTCAGTCCTGCTCGACCCCGACCTCGATGAGGGTCCCCCACGGGTCGTCGAATCGCAGGACCGCACCGTCGTGACGTGTCTCGATCCGGTGGTCGGCCAGTCGCTGCCGGAGTGCGTCGACATCGTCCGCGGTGGGCAGCTCGATGTTCACCCGGCCCAGGCCCAGGGCCGCCGCGCGCGGGCCGGCGCCGGCCGTGCCCCAGGTGTTGACCGCGATGTGATGGTGGTACCCGCCGGCGGCGATGAACAGTGCCGAACCGACGTCGCTCATCACCTCGAAGCCGAGGGCGTCGACGTAGAAGTCGCGGGCTGTCCCGATGTCGCCGACCTGGAGGTGGACGTGCCCCAGTGCCGCGGACGTCCCGATCGACGAACCGGCGACCGGCGGGGTGAGGTGCGTGCGCAGGAAGGCGTTGGGGTCCAGCGGGTTGGTGGCCACCTTCAGCAACCCGTGGGGCTCGGTGGCCCAGGTGTCGCGGGGCCGGTCGGTGTACAGCTCGACACCGTTGCCCTCGGGGTCGTCGAAGTAGAACGCCTGACTGTAGAGGTGATCGGCGCTGCCGGTGAAGGATCTCGGCGCATGCCGGGCGACCGAGGCGACGGCCGCGGCCAGCGACGGCTCGTCGTCGAACAGCACCGCGGTGTGGAACAGTCCGGCCTGCCCCTGCCTGCGCGGCGGCAGCTCGGGCATGCGGCGCATCCGCACGATCGGTCGACCCGCCCGGCCGAGCACGGCGGTCTCGCCGGTCTGCTCGAGCACGTCCAGGGCCACGCCGTCGGCGTAGAACGCGATCATCGAGTCCAGGTCCCGGACCAGGAGTTCGACCGCGCCCATGCGCGTGTCCGCCGCGAGCAGGTCGTCGGCCGGGCGCTCGGCCAGGCTGCGGGGATCGGGGTTCTGGACGTAGACGGGCATGGTGCCCTCCTTGCTCTCGGCATCGCGGTCGCGTGATGTGTCATCTATATCAACCGGCCCACCCGCTCGCCTATTCCGTGATGCGTCACCCACCCCCGCGGGACCGCCGGCCGGGGCGCCTACTCCGGGGCGCCTACTCAGTGACGTCGAGGAAGCCCGCCGCGCCCTTCTCGGCGTCGGCGAACGAGTGGTCCACGAACGTGTAGCGCCCGGGCTCGACGAAGGTCATCTCCACGAACCCGCCCTGCGACGGGGCCAGGTCGAGCGCCTGTGCGCCCCCGTTCCCACTGCCGAAGGCGTCCCGCCCGTCCCGCAGCAGGTAGGCGCCCTCCTTGTACACGGTGTCGAACTGTGACCCCACCACGTGGAAGCTCGTCCCGTCACTCGGTCCGGCCGCCACCACCCACACGCGCACGGTCTCGCCGACCCGGGCGGTCAGCGGGTCCCGCCGGTACTGGGTCGCGTGCCCGTTGAACATCACCAGGTCGGGCTGCCCGGCCGCGATCTTGCCGGAGTCGAACGGCTCGTCCCCGGCGCCGAGGTACGACTCGGACTGGACCAGGGCGTACTCGCGCTCCACCTCGGGCAGGCCCGGCGGGTCCACGATGAGCGCGCCGAACATCCCCGCGGCGACGTGGCCGCTCATGGGCGCGGTCGCACAGTGGTAGAGCCAGGCGCCGGCCCGGGTCACGGTGAACCGGTACTCCAGCTCCTCGCCCGGCGGGATCGTCCGCATCACCTCGTCGGGACTGACGTCGCCGGCGTGGAAATCGATCGAGTGTCCGATGGTCCCCTCGTTGCGGAGGGTGACGATGAACGTGTCACCCACCGTGCCGCGGAGGGTCGGGGCCGGCAGCCCGCCGTTGTAGGTCCACACGGGCCGCACCACCCCGGGCGCGAGTTCGTCGGTGGTCTCCTCGACCGTGAGGGTGATCCGGTGTTCGCGGCCCGTCGGGGCGGGCGCGAGGGCCGGGTCGCGGGTCACGAACTCGTCGGAGGGCGGGGCCAGCACATCGATCGCCTCGGCGGGGGCGATGCCCACGGCGCCCCCGGCCCCACCATGGGCGTCGTGCCCGGCGGCGGGATCACCGCCCTCGACCCGGACCTGGAAGGTCATGCCCATCGCCCTGTGCCCGGCGATCGTGCACCATCCCTCGAGGGAACGCCCGACCACGCCGGCGTCCACCGTGGCGGTTCCGCCCGGGTCGACCCTGCCCGAGCCGGCCCCGTTGGTCAGGTACAGATCGTGCACCGTCGTGTCGTCGTCGTTCGTCAGTTCGATCACCAGCCGGTCGCCGGCGGGGACCGTCACCGTGTTCGGTTCGAACCTCATCCCCACCGCCGCGACCTCCACGGTCGTCGTGTTCCCGGTCGGCGTGACCGACGCGGCCTGATCGGTGCGGCGGAGTGGCGAGGACGGGTCGGCGGCGAGCGCGGCCCCCGTGGCGAGGACCACCACCAGCGCGGCGGACAGCGCGCCGACCAGATTCCGCCGACGGCCGGGGGCGATCTCCGGCCGGGACGTGCCCGGGGTGACGCGGGCGGGCTTCTCGCCGGCCTCGCGGGCCGCGGCCGCGCCCCGGATGACGGCCAACTGCGCGCGGACGGCGCGGATCATCACCGGCAGGAACAGCGCGAACCCTCCGAACGCCAGCGTGGAGCCGACGACCCGGGTCCAACTGGTCCCACCGGGCACGAGGAAGACGACCAGGCCGGCGTTGACCAGGACGAGGCGGAAGGCGACCAGACGGTTCATCTCCACCATCCCCGCCCGCACCGCCGCCGGACCACCCCGCATCACGGTGGGCATGAGGAAGCTCATCGCCCCGAAGAGGATCTGGGCGGCCGCACCGGCGAGCAGCGGGGTCGTCACCTGTCCCAGTTCGCCGATCCGGCCGGTCGCGACGAGCCACGTCGCCCACCCCAACGACACCGGCAACCACACCAGCCCACACGCGATACTCATCGAGGCGAACTCCCGCGGCGGCGCCGTGCGCGCGGTGCGGACGAGGTGGACCAGGTGCCACAGCACGGCCAGCAGGTACACGCCCAGTGCCGTGGCGGTCACCGGCGTCACGCCCGCGAGCGAGCCCGCCGCGGCCACCACCACCGCGACCGACATCACCCCCAGGGACCGGACCGCCGCCGCGTCCTGGCCGGCGGCCATAGGGGTGCGCAGTACCGTCGCCCAGAAGGTCACCAGGGTGGTCAGGACGGTGATCCCGACGAACCCCAGGACGTTGACCGCGAGGTGGAACGCGTGCAGGCGGACGGCCCACTCCCCCGGGACGCCGACCCCCATGAAGGCACCGGCCACCGCCCCGGCGGGCAGGAACGCGGCCGCCACGGCGTAGTACCGGACGATCGGCCGGAACCGGGTCGGTGCCGCCGCCCGCAGCTGCCCGACCAGGTCCACGACGTACCAGGCCACCGCGCCGCCCACGACCGTGGCGCCGGTGACGATCGGGATCGGCCACGACCCGATCATGCCCACGACCAGGACCACGATCCCGGCGTTGAGCAGCATGATCCTGCGCACCTGGAGCGCGCGTGACGCCTCCGGGGGTCGCCGGTGCAGCAGGGTCTCGGTGAAGTGCTGGCCCCACACGAGGATCGAGTTGGTGAGCAGGCCGAGGGTGAAGACGTGGATGATCGTCCACGTCGCGGCGGGCACCCACCGGTGGACCACACCCAGCAGCACGAGGGCGATCAACCACAGCTGCACGGGCCGGGTCGCCCGGCGGTGCCACGACCCCTTCCGCCGGGACGGGGTCCGGGGCGCCGCGGTGTCCATACCGCCGAGTCTAGGTCCGCCCCCCGACCGCGCAGACGCCTACGGCGACAACGGCGCCAGCCCGGCGTTCTCGAGGGCGCGACGGCCGCGGTCCGACGTCACCAACTGGAGGAACTCGTTCGCGGCCGCGCGCTCGGCCTCGGCGTCGGGGCCGTCCTCGGCGCCCGGGATCCTGGCCACCGTGTACCGGGTCGTACCGGCGGCCTGCGCCAGTTCCCTGTCGCGCTGGTCGACCTCGGCCAGCGCCACCCAGCCGTGGGACGCGGCGACATCGGTGCGGTAGACGATGCCCACGTCGAGTTCGTGGTCCGCCAGGCGGGCCGCGAGAGCACGCGACCCCGGATCACGGGCGACGTCCGCCGGGGTCGCCACGCCGGCCACGGCCAACAGCGACTCCGCTGCGCGGCCGCAGGGGACGTCCAGTGCACACAGCCCCACCCTCAGGTCGGGCCGTTCCAGGTCACGGAGGCCCGTGACCTGGCGCGGATTGCCGGACGGGACCGCGACGACGACGTGGTTGCGGGCGAACACCGTCGGTTCGACCGCGACTCCCTCATCGACGAGCCACTGCATGGAGTCCTCGTCCGCGGAGGCGAAGACGTTGATGTCGTCGCGGTCGGGCATCCCCTCGGCGATCGTGTCGGAGCGGCCCAGTTCCAGACTCACCCGGACACCGGGGTGCTCGTCCTCGAAGAGGTCGATCATCTCGGTGAACGCCTCGGACAGGGACGGCGCGGCGGCGACCCCGAGGGTCATGCCGGGGGAGTCGGGCTCCGGCTCGGCGCACGCGACGATTCCCGAGCACGCCAGGGCGAGGGCGAACACGCTGACAGCCCGGCCCCGGTTCACCGATCAGCCTCCGGCGAAGGGAGGCAGCACGTCCACCTCGGAGACGCCGTCGATAGAGGCGTGGGGGTCGCGGGTCGTCTCCTCACCCACGAGGAACGACGACACCGTCACGATGCTGGCCAGCGGCTCACCGTGTCGCTCGCAGACCTCTCGCGCCAACTCCCCGACGGTCGTGGCCTGTGTGTGCAGCCGTTCGCGGGCGGTACCCGCGGCGTCCTCGGCGGCCGCGTAGTACCCCACGGTGATCACTCTCGGTGTCCTGCTCACGACGTCAACCCTATCCTCCGGCACTGACACGTCAACCACCTATGGCGCCCATCGACCGTCGCGGCCTGTGGAAGGCGGTGCCGCCGATGCCGTGTCCTGCCTGCTTGCCCCACATCGCGCCGCGCCAGACCTCGGCGATCTCGTGGTCGGGCGCGCCCGACCTCAGCACCCCGAGGACGTCCGTCTCGTCGTCGCTGAACAGGCACGACCGCACGGTCCCCTCGGCGGTGAGGCGGGTCCGGTCGCAGGCGGCGCAGAAGTTGCGGGTGACGGTCGCGATCACCCCGACCGTCGCGGGAGCATCTCCCACGGTGCGTCCGGCGACCCGCCACATCTCGGCCGGCGCAGACGGGTCCTCGCGCCCGGCGGGAACGAGGTCGAAGCGGGTGCCGAGGGAGTCCAGTACGTCCTGCGCGGTCACCATCTCGGCGCGCGACCACGTGTTGTCGGCGTCGAGCGGCATCTCCTCGATGAAGCGCAGTTGCACGCCCTCCGCCAGGGCCCACTCCAGCAGGTCGGGCGCTCCGGGCAGGGTCGCCCGCAGGGGCACCGCGTTGACCTTCACCGGGTCCAGGCCGGCCTCGACCGCGGCCCGGACGCCCCGCAGGACGGACGGCAGCCGGTCCCGGCGGGTGAGTTGGGCGAACTCGAGGCGGTTGACGGTGTCCAGGGAGATGTTGATCCGGTCCAGACCGGCCTCGACCAGCGCGCCGACCCGGTGTTCGAGCCCCACGCCGTTGGAGGTCATCGCGATCGGCAGGTCGGGGCACTCGGCCCGCGTGCCGGCGATGATGCGCTCGAGGTCGGCCCGCATGAGGGGTTCGCCCCCGGTGAAGCGGACCTCGTGCACGCCCAGCTCGCGGTGCGCCAGGGCGACCAGCCGGATCACCTCGTCAGCGGTCATCCGCGCGGCGTCCGGGATGGGCGGCAGCCCTTCCTCGGGCATGCAGTACGTGCAGCGCAGCGAGCACTTCTCGGTCAGCGAGACGCGGAGGTCGCGGGCGACGCGGCCGAAGGAGTCGACGAGCAGCGGGGTGGCGGGGCGCGTGGAGGGGCTGCGGGTGTCCGGTTCGGTCACGGCGCCCACCTCCCTCCGCGGTCGCGTGACTCCAAGTGTAGGGGGCACCGTCCGGCGGCGTGCGACCCCCGTCCGGTCACCTATCCGCTGTGTCCCCGTCCGCGGCGCGCCCCTGGCGGGGCGGGGACGTCCGGGGCGGGGACGTCCGGGTTCGGCCCCAGCAGCGTGAGCTCGTGGATCTCGTCGCGCTCGGCCTGGTCGCGCAGCTGGGGCGCGATCGCCCGCCCCAGGTGGTAGCCCAGGACCACCACGAGGGTGCCCAGCGCGATGCCGCCGAGCTGGAAGTCGTCGGTGATGAGCAGGGTCGTGTCGCCGACCGCGATCACCACACCCGCCGCCACCGGCACCAGGTTGAGCGGGTTGCCGAAGTCGACCCGGTTCTCCTTCCAGATCTTGGCGCCGAGCAGGCCGATCATGCCGTAGAGCACCACCGTGATGCCGCCGAGCACGCCGCCCGGGGTCGCGGAGATCACGGCCCCCAGCTTGGGGGAACACCCCAGCACGATCGCGGTCAGCGCGGCCACCACGTAGGCGGCCGTCGAGTACACCTTGGTCGCGGCCATCACGCCGATGTTCTCGGCGTACGTCGTCGTCGCCGATCCACCGAAGGACGTGGCCAGCACGGTTCCCGCGCCGTCCGCGGCCAGCGCGCGGCCCATCAGGCCGTCGGTCTCGGTGCGGGTGATCTCGCCGATCGCCTTGACGTGCCCGGCGTTCTCGGCGATGAGCGCGATGACGCCCGGCACCACGAGCAGCACGAACGCCAGCGAGAAGTCGGGCGCGTGGATTCCCACCACGCCGGCGGCCTCGTCGGTCATCGGCGGCAGCCCGATCCACGGCGCGTCCCACACCGCCGACCAGTCCACGCGCGGGCTCTCGGGCCCGGTGACCAGGTCGAGCACCCAGGACAGGACGTACCCGAAGACCAGGGACAGGAAGATCGCGATCCGCCCGGCGAAGCCCTTGAGCCCCACGGTCATTCCGATCAGCACGATCATCACCGCCAGTGCGACCCACTGGTCCTGCGGCCAGTACGTGTCCGCCACCACCGGCGCCAGGTTGAAGCCGAGCAGCATCACCACGGCGCCGGTCACCACGGGCGGCAGGATCGCGGTGACCACGCGGCCGCCCACGACGTGCACGATCAGGCCCACCACCAGCAGCGTCGCGCCGGCGACGAGCATGGCGCCGGTCACCTCGGCGCTGGTGCCGCCCTGCGCGCGGATCGCGGCGACCGCGCCGACGAACGCCACCGAGGTGCCGAGGTAGCTGGGGACCTGCCCCTTGACCACCGCGAGGAACAGGAGGGTGCACACGCCGGAGAAGAGGATCGCCAGCTGCGGGTTGAGCCCCATGATGATGGGGAAGACGAACGTCGCGCCGAACATCGACACCACGTGCTGGGCGCCGATCCCGATGGTCCGCGGCCAGCTCAGCCGCTCCATGGGGGCGACCACCTCGCCGGGTCTGATGTTCTTGCCGTCGCCGTGTACCGACCAGAGACCCACTTCTTCCCCACTCTCGCTGCGTCCGGCCGCACTCGCGCGGACCGTAGGCACAGTACAACGCGGTTACGGTGGTGACATGACCTCCCTGCCAGACAGGCCTAGCCGCCCGTCCCCCGCCGAGTACCGCGAGCTCCTGCGTTCGCACCTGGAGCCGGTCCTCGAGCGGGCCGCCCGCAGTACGCACCTGCCGCTCGCGGCGTGCGCGGACTCGGTGCTCTCGGCGGCGTTGCGGGCGTCGGTCGACCTGCCGTTGTTCGTGAACTCGCAGATGGACGGGTACGCGGTGCGCTCCGCTGACGTCGCGGGGGCGGGACCCGACTCGCCGGCGCGGCTGACGGTGGTCGGGGCGGTGCACGCCGGTGACGGGCCGGGACCCGATGTCGACGACGACGAGGCCTGCAAGATCATGACCGGAGCGCCCGTCCCCCGGGGTGCCGATTGTGTGGTGCCCATCGAGGACACGACCGTGAGCGAGACCGACCCCACTGTCGTCCTGGTGCATGCGCCGCGGTCGCGGGGCGAGTTCATCCGTCGCCCGGGGGACGATGTCCGGGCCGGAGACGTGGTGATCGACGCCGGGGTGCGGCTACAGGCGCGGCACCTGGCGGCGGCGGCCTCGCTCGGGGAGTCGGGACTCGACGTGCGGCCGCGGCCGCGGGTCGGGGTGGTGGCCACCGGCTCCGAGCTGGTGGCGCCGGGGCGGCCGCTCGCGCCCGGGCAGATCTGGGAGTCCAACTCGATCACCCTGGCCGCCGCGCTCAAGGCGTGCGGCTGCGAGGTCACCACGACGCTCATCAGCGGCGATGACCGCGCGGCGTTCACCTCGACTCTCGACGCGGCCGCCGGGCACGCCGACCTCGTGGTGACCGTCGGCGCGGTGTCGATGGGCGACGCCGAGGTCGTGCGCCAGGTGCTCGCCGACCGGGAGGGCGCTCGTTTCGCCCCGATCGCCATGCAGCCCGGCGGCCCGCAGGGGCTCTCGAGCTGGCGTGGCACTCCCGTGGTGTGCCTGCCGGGCAACCCCGTGAGCGCGATGGTGTCGTTCGTCGTGCTCCTGCGGCCGGTCATCCTCGAGGCCGTCGGCCGCGCGCCGATCCGCCCCGTCCGCGCCCGCCTGTCCCGCGACGTCACCTCGCCTGCCGGGCGGATGCAGTACCTGCGGGCGGCGCTGGCCGCGGACGGCGACGGCCGGCCCACTGCCGATCCGGTCTCGGGCCCCGGCTCGCACCTCGTGGCCTCGATGGCCCGGGCGGACGTGTTGATCGAGATCCCCGCCGACGTCACCTCACTGGAGTCCGGCGCCGAGGTCGACGTCCTGCCGCTGTAGGGGCACGCCGTACAGTCCGGGGGAAGGTGCGTTGACCAGCCTGCGCACGTCGTACTTCGCCGCGGGCGAGAACGGGGGTCCCGATGCGTTCCGACGCCGAGCCGACCGCGGTGCCGGACGAGGGCCTTCTCAAGTACCTCGTGTACACGAGTACGCCGACCAGGCAGATGGTGCCCGAGGACTTCGAGTCGATCCTGCGCACTGCCAGGCACCGCAATCGTCGCGTGGGAATCACCGGCATCCTGCTCTTCCGGGACAACTGCTTCATCCAGTTCCTCGAGGGCCCACCGGCCGAGATCGATGCCCTCCTGGACGACATCATCGCCGATGAGCGGCACCACCACCTCCGCGTGATCCTCACCGAGACGACCGTCGACCGCAGCTTCCCCGATTGGCGGATGGGATTCGGGACGCCCGGGGCCCACGAGCCAGCCGGCCTGCCCGACGAGCGCGACAGTTTCAACGACCTCGCCGCCGGTGCGGACGGGGGCACGGTGCGACGGGCGGCCGACGTCGTGTCGACCTGGTTCAAGGCGAAGGAACACTCCGCCGCGTCCTGACCCGGCACAGCAGACGTGTAAATGACGAGCGTCCGACGCACCCGCTACAAGCGGACTGTGCGCCGGACGCTCGTGCTCACCCCGGGTCAGATGTGACCCGGCGTGTCAGAACCAGTGTTTACGTCCACCGACCGCGCGGCCTGCCGCACCGAGGATGACGAGGATGACGCCGATCGCGATGAGCACGAGACCGATCGTCCAGAGGATGGGGATGTCCAAGAGGAATCCGAGGATCAAGAGAATTGCGCCAAGAATGATCATGTAGTCGTCCTTTCACCGTAATTTTTCAGGAACGACTGAGCGTACCCACGTCCCACAGAGTCCGCGACCGATCGCGCCCGGTCACGCCCGCGCCTCATCCCGTGCTGTCGAGCGCCTGCTGCCAGAAGTCGATCTCCAACCGGGTGGCCGTGCGGAACACCGCGGTGAGCTCGTCGAGGCGGCGGTCGGTGAGCCCGCCGTCGGACAGCACGTCGAGCTGCTCGATCGCGGCGCCGGCGGCGGCGGTGAACTCCGCCCCCGAGTACTCGGAGATCCATTCGCCGTAGGGATGCTCGCCGCCGTACTCGGCGAGCCGGGGCGCCAGGTGTGCGCCGATCTCGGCGTAGCCGATCGTGCACGGGGCCAGCGCCACATGCAGGTCGAGCAGGTCCCCCGCCATGCCGGAATCCAGCACGTACCGGGTGTAGGCGACGGTGGCCTGCTTCTCGGCGGCGGCCTCGAGTTCGGCGCGCGGGATCCCCCAGCGTTCGGTGAGCCGCAGGTGTAGCTCGGTCTCCGCGAGGATCGCCCCTGTCGCCCGGTGGGCGGCGGTGATGTCGGCGAGGGTGCGGCTCTTGTAGGCGGCCAGCGCGTTGGCGCGGGCGAACTGCACCAGGAAGTGGAAGTCCTGCACCAGGTAGTCCTGGAACACCGCGAGCGGCAGGGTGCCCTGCCCGAGCTCGGTGACGAACTCGTGTTCGGTATAGGCCTCCCACTCTGGACGGCAGCGGTATTTCAGGGTCTCGAACAGGGTCACTCGGCTCTCCCGTCGTGGGCGGACATCAGGCGGGCGACGATCGCGCCGTGAGGTCGAGCTCCCGGCCCGGTCCGCGTGTAGGTCTCGATCACCTCGAAGTCTGCCATCCGCAACTCCTCCGACAGGGCCTCAACCGGCCAGCGGTAGGCCCCGGCCACGGCGTGATCGAACCGTTCGACCTCCGCGCCGTGGAAGAACCCGAGCAGTAGTCCGCCACCGGGGCGCAAACACCGCGCCATCCGCACGAGCGTCGGTCGCACGGTGGCCGGCTCGTGGTGGATGAGCGAGTACCAGGCGAGAATCCCGGCGACCTCGCCGGGCGACCGGGGTAACGCGTCGAGGTCACCCACCTCGAATCGACACCCGGGATGAGCTCGGCGGGCGTGACTCACGAACTCCGGTACCTGGTCGACTCCGCGCACGTCGACGCCCCGGGCCGCCAGGTGGCCCGTCCAGTGCCCTGGGCCGCAGCCTGCATCGATCAGCGGCCCGTCGAGCTGATCCGCCCAGCGCGCGACCAGCTCGAGGTCCGAGGGGTGGACCGACGCGATGGAACCGAGGTGGTCGATGTACTCCTGTGCGCGGCTCGAGTACGCCGCTCCGACCTCCCCGGTCACGACGACCTCCCCCGTCGGCGACTCGGCTGTACACCCTCCCACCGGCGGAAACTGCGGGAGAAGGTCGCGGTCTCGGAGTAGCCCAGCTCGGCGGCCACCTCGGCCACCGGGACGTCGTGCACCAGCAGCTCGAGCGCCCGCTGATGCCGCACCTCGTCGACCAGCGTCCGATACGAGGTCCCTTCCGCTCCGAGGTGGCGTCGCAGGGTGCGGACATCGACGTGCAGTTCCGCCGCCACGTCCGCCATCGACGGCCAGGTTCCGCGCTCGTGCCGGAGCCGGCTGCGCACCTGGCCGGCCACGCCGACCCGCGCGAGCCTGTCGGCGAGGAGCTCGCGGCACTGCCGCTCGAACACTCGCGCCGTGTTCTCGTCGCCCTGCGGCAGCTCGGCCTCGAGGGCCTGTCGCGAGACGGTCAGCCGGTTGCGCGCGGCGTGCGGCGTGACCGTGTCCGGCGCCAGGCCCCACGCGTGCCCGACCAGCGCCGCGCTCTCCGGGCCGAGGGTCGTCTCGAGCGAGACCGGCCCCAGGTCGATCCGGGCACCGCGGAACGCCGCGGCCAACCCTGCCAGGTCCCGCTCCACGACGAAGGTGCGCACGTCGGCGGGGATCTGGTCGTCGGCGGCGACCAGGACCGCCCCGCCGTCCGGGCCGTCCACCTCGAGAGAGAACTGCACGTGGGTCGGGGACAAGGCGAGATAGGGGATCGCGCGATCGATCGCCGCCCGCACGGTGGGGCCCGCGAGCATCATGAAGCCG
This sequence comes from Dietzia sp. KRD202, assembly GCF_017168155.1. Lineage (NCBI taxonomy): Bacteria > Bacillati > Actinomycetota > Actinomycetes > Mycobacteriales > Dietziaceae > Dietzia > Dietzia sp. KRD202. The sequence goes on from NZ_JABFAN010000017.1 coordinate 224,884, forward strand.
ATGACGCCGGTCCGCCCGATGGTGGAGTGGGCACCGACGCCCGCCCCCAGCCCGGGCCGGTCTCCGAGGCGCGCGAGCAGGGTGCGGATCACCGTGAACTCCTGGTGCGCCCAGATCTGCGCGGTCTCGTCGTGGAGGTCGCCGGGATCGAGGCCCGTGCCGGCCAGGCACTCCGTCGTCGTCATCCCGTGGGCCAGCCCGCCCTCCACCATGATGCGGACGCCCTCGGTGCCCCGCGGCACCGCCCATACCGGCGAGGAGTCCATCGGCCGACCGTAGCAACACCGGGCGGCGGATGTCCGAAAATGCCAACTCTGCGCCCGTTTGCGACCTTCCCGCGCCCGCGTCGGGTGGCTAGCGTCACAGTCATGACTCTCGCCGCACGCGCAGGAACCGCCCAGTCAGCCGGCCCCACCGGCCTCGCCGACGAGATCCGGGCGCTGTACGCGCGGGCCAAGGCCGCCGTCGGCGAGGACGACCTGGCGCACATCCGCAACGTCACCGCCTACGGCCGGGCGATCGACGCCCGTCGCCGCGAGTTGCTGCGCGAGGGCGGGCCGCGGGCGATCCGGCGGGCCACGGCGCTGGAGATGATGTACCGGCTCATGCAGTTCTCCGAGCTCGGGCACAACATCGTCCACGGCAGCTACGACCACCTGCCCGGCAACGGCGACTATCACTCCGACCGTTACGAGTGGGACTTCAACGTGGACGTCGACCACTGGAAGACGATGCATCACGTGGGCCACCACCCCAACACGAACATCGTCGGCAAGGACCACGACCTCGGCTACAGCATCTTCCGCGGCAGCGCCGGACAGGACTGGTACGGCCACCACCTCGGTCAGGTGGCGCTCATCTCGGCGCTGGCGGCCGCGGCCCCGGCAGCGGCTCCGTTCTTCCTGGCCAACATCGCCCGCAAGGTTTCCGGCGACCCGTTCTTCAGCGCCTACACCCTGCGCTCGCCCGCCCGGATCGCCGGACGCGACCTCCGACGTCGCTTCGTCGACGAGCCGTTCCGCTCGGGGTGGAAGCCGCTGCCCACCCTGCTGTCCAACTACCTCGGCGGCGTCACCGGTTACATGGCGGTGCTGTTCCTGGTGTTCATCGAGCACCACGCCGGCGAGCTGGAGCTGTTCACCGACCCCGGCCCCGATGAGACCGCCGACCAGTACTACGAGCGGCAGATCCGGGCGACCCGCAACTTCCTGCCCAGCACGCAGATGGACGACGCCCTCGCGCGGGTCCTGGAGGAGGAGGTGCCGTTCGCCGATCGCCCCGACCTGCGGATCTTCTACGGCGGCCTCGACACCCACGTCGAGCACCACCTGTTTCCCGATCTGCCACCGTCGATGCAGCGCAGGATCGCCCCGGAGGTCCGGGCGATCGCCGCGAAGTACGGACTGCCGTACCACGAGACGCCGCTACTCGAGACGGTGCCGCTGATCGCCAAGACGCTCACCGGGCTGTCGGTCCCGTTCGGCGAGCGCGAGTTCGGCCGCCCCTCGACACTGTTGCGCGACCCCGCCTCACTCGTACGCCGCGTGCGCGCCGGGCTGTCCTACAGGCCCCTGCCCGAGTCGCCGTACCTGGACAAGCCGCGCTTCCACAACGTGCCGGTCAGGGTCCTGTCCGCGACGCCCGTCGCCGACGGCCAGGCCGTGTCGGTGCGGTTGGCCCGCCCGCGCGGCTGGGAGGACATCGGGTGGGATGCCGGAGCGTACGTGTCGCTCCGGGTCGCCGGCGGAGGCGATCGCGCCGGCGATGGTCAGGGCGGCGAGGAGTCGGTCCGCCAGTACAGCCTGGTCCGCGACAGTTCGGACGCGGAGGCGGATGCCGGGGGCGCCATGGAGATCTGCGTCAAGCGCGTCGAGGGCGGGCGGGTGTCCACCCGGCTCAACGACTCGTTGCGCGCGGGCGACCACGTGACACTGGTCGGCGTGCCGCAGTCCTCGGGCGACTTCCCGACGCCCTCGCCGGGTGCGAAATCCCTGCACATCGCCGGCGGGGTGGGGATCACCCCGATCATCAGTCTGTTGCGCCGCATCGCCCGCGACGCGCGCCGCGGCCAGCCCGACGGAGCCACCGGTACCCGCCCCGACGCGACGCTGCTGTACGTCAACCGCGACGACCGCTCGATCATCTTCGAGTCCGAACTACGCGAGCTCGCCCGCGACTCCGGCATCACCCTGCACCTGTTCACCGATGCACCGTCCGCGCGCGAGGACCTCTCCACCTGCCGACTCGGCCCAGAGCTCCTGCAGCGCGTGGTCCCCGACGCCGCCGATCGCGAGACCTACGTGTGTGCCCCGGCCGCGCTCATCGACCTGACGCGCGGGTGGCTGCGTGACCTGGGCCAGCCGGCCGGGCGGTTCCACGCCGAATCGTTCACCGCGCCCGAACTGGACCGGCCCGACGACGACGGCAGTCGCTACACCGTCCGTTTCCGCCGCACCGGCACGGCGGTGGAGATCGACGGTGCCACCACCCTGCTCGAGGCGGCCGGCCGCGCCGGGATCGCCGTGCCCACCGGCTGCCAGCGCGGGCTGTGCAAAGCGTGTGTGACGCCCAAGCTCAGCGGCACCATCCGCGCGGAGGCCGCCGACCGTGCACCCGGCGCCGTCGCGCAGGAGCGCGTCACCGTCTGCACCGCGCTGGCCTGCTCGGACGTCGAGCTGGATCTCTAGTCGGCCGTCACCACTTCCCGCGCGTGTACTGCGGCGGGTACGGGGCCCGCCGCCAGTCCAGGCCGAGTTCGGCAGCCGCGCGCTGTGGCCAGGCGGGCTCGCGCAGTGCGGCGCGCCCGAGGAACACCACGTCAGCGCGCTCGTCGACCAGCAGCTGTTCGGCGTACTCCGGGTCACTGATGAGCCCCACGGCGCCCGCCAGGACTGCACCCGACGCGCGCACCTCCTCGGTCAGCGGCACCTGGTAGCCCTGCTCCAGTTCGACCGGCGGCCGATCGGGGGTGTTGGCGGCCGAGGAGACGTCCACCAGGTCGACCCCGTGCTCGGCGAGCCGGCCCGCCAACCAGCGCGAATCCTCCGGGGTCCAGCCGCCGGGCACCCAATCCGTGGCCGAGATCCGGACGAACAGTGGCTTACCTTCCGGCCACACCTGCCGCACCGCGTCGCAGATCTCCAGCAGCAGCCGGGCCCGGTTGTCGCGCGAACCGCCGTAGGAGTCGTCCCGCTCGTTGGACAGCGGCGAGAGGAACTCGTGGATGAGGTACCCGTGGGCGGCGTGGATCTCCACGACGTCGAACCCGGCGTGGTCGGCGCGGCGGGCGGCGTCGGCGAACGCGGTCACCACCGCGCGGATCCCGTCGACGTCCAGCGCCTCGGGTGTGGTCATGTCACCGAACCCGATCGCCGAGGGCGCGACCGTCGTCCACGCACCCTCCTCGGGCGGAAGTGAGCCGACCGGGTATCCGGGCCACGCCCGGTACGCCGACGCCTTCCGCCCGGCGTGCGCCAGCTGGATGCCGATCGCCGCCCCCTGGGAGTGCACGAAGTCCACGATGGGCGCCCACGCATCGCGCTGCGTGTCGTTCCACAGCCCGGCGTCCTCGGGACTGATCCGCCCCTCCGGCACCACCGCCGAGGCCTCCGCGAGGATCAGGCCGAACCCGCCCTGCGCCCGCGCGCCCAGGTGCACGAGATGCCACGGCGTGGGCACCCCGTCACGGTCCTCGCACGAGTACTGGCACATCGGCGAGAGCCACACCCGGTTCCGGATCTCGAGGTCGCGGATACGGATCGGTTCGAAGAGCATCGCCATGTCCGCGATTAAACCCGCACCCCGTGACGCGCCGCCTCGCCGCACCCCCGGAGCCCGCCGCACCCGGCCGACTACCGTGAACGGCATGACTGACGCGCCGACCGGACAGGGCTCATCACCCGAGCCGAAGCTCACCCACCTCGACGCCGAGGGCCGCGTGCGCATGGTCGACGTCGGCGACAAGGCGGTCACCACCCGCACCGCCACGGCCGAGGGGATCTTCCGCACCCGCCCCGACGTCGTGACCATGGTCGCAGGAGACTCGCTGGGCAAAGCCGACGTCCTGGCCACCGCCCGCCTGGCCGGGATCGGCGCGGCCAAGAAGACCTCCGAGCTCATCCCGCTGTGCCATCAGATCCCGCTGAACTCGGTCAAGGTGCACTTCGACCTCGACGACGAGGCCGGCGAGATCCACGTGAAGGCCACCGCCAAGACGACGGGCAGGACGGGTGTCGAGATGGAAGCCCTGACCGCCGTCTCCGTGGCCGGGCTGACGCTGCACGACATGGTCAAGGCCGTCGACCCGCTCGCCACCATGGACGGGGTCCGCCTCGCCGCCAAGACGGGCGGCAAACGCGGTGACTGGACGCGAGAATCCGAGAAGGCGACCGGGAACGACGACGACGAGGTGACGCGCGCGAACACCGGGCCCGCCGCGCTCGATTCCGGCCGAAGTGGTGTCGTCGTCGTCTCCTCCACCGCCGCCGCGCACGGCCACCGCGAGGACACCACCGGCCCCGCCATCGAGGGTTGGCTCCTCGAGCGCGGTTTCTCGCCGGTCGAGGTGCACGTGGTAGCCGACGCCGACATCGCCACGGCCGTCACCGAGCACGTCCGCCGCTCCCCCGCGGTCCTGTTCACCACCGGCGGCACGGGGGTCGCCCCGGACGACCGCACGCCGGAGGCCACCGCGCCGCACCTGGAGCTGGAGCTGCCGGGGGTCGCCGAGGCGATGCGGGCCCGCGGCCTGGCGGCCACGCCGACGGCGGCGATGAGCCGCGGGCTCGCGGGCTTCGCCGGACGTACCCTGGTGGCGAACCTGCCGGGTTCGACGGGCGGGGTCCGCGACGGGTTGGCGGTACTCGACGACCTGCTCGAGCATCTGCTCGACGTCCACGCCCACGGAGGAGGACACCGATGAGCGTCTCCAGTCCGCTGGTGGACATCACCGACCGGGAGATCAATCCGCGCGAGGTCGAGAAGGCCGTGTGGACCAGCGCCGACGGAGCGATGGTGACGTTCTCCGGCGTCGTGCGCGACCACGACGGGGGCCGCGAGGTCCACGACATCGAGTATTCGGCCCACCCAACGGCCCGCGAGACGCTCGCCCGGCTCTGCGACGAGGTCGCGGCCGAGCACACCTCGCCAACCGATTCCGGGCGCACGGTCCGCGTCTCCGCCGTCCACCGCGTGGGCGTGCTGCCGGTGGGCGAGGTCGCGGTGGTGGTGGTCGCCGTGGCTCCGCATCGGGCCGAGGCGTTCGCGGCGTGTTCGGAGCTCATCGAGCGTCTCAAGCACGGGGTGCCCATCTGGAAGCGGCAGCGCTTCACCGACGGCGTCTCCGAATGGGTGGGCGTCGGCGACTGCTGAGTTGGTCAGGCCGGCCGTCTGCGGGGTCCGTACCTGTCCTGACCCGGCGGATTGATGAGTGTGCCGTCGTCGGCGACGATGCGATCCGCGTAGGCGTTCCACTCGCGTTCCCAGATGGCGTCACGGGCACGGGCCAGGGGGCCCTTGGGTCTGGTGCGGTGTTCGTGTCCGGTGTCGGTGATGATGACGAGTTCACCCAACGGCCCGGACCGGTAGGCGTTGGTCCCGAACGTTTTCTCCCGGTGGTGTTTGCGGCACAGGCAGACGAGGTTCCACTCGGTGGTCGGCCCGCCGAGTTCAGGGTCCTTCTTGTTGAACGCGATCACATGGTCCACGTCGCAGGCCTCGGCGGGAACCGAGCACCCGGGGTGGCGGCAGGTGCCGTCGCGCATGCGGATGCGCTCGGCCATCGCGGGGGTGATCACGTAGCGCAGGGCGTGCTCGGGGGAGTCGAGCACGCCGGGGGCGGGGTCGATGAGCTCGAACCGCACGCTCGCGTCGTCGCCCTCGAGCAGTTCCGTGCAGAGCCATTCGACGCTGCTGTAGGTGCCGTGGACGAACTCGACGCGGTTGGGTAGGCCCCGGGCCGCGGAGGCGATCACGCTGATGCGGATCGGCTGACCGGCCCGCGCGGCGTTGCCCAGTGTGGGCCGGGGGAGGTCCGCCCCGAGCCTGACGTCGCCGAGCTCGATGCCGTCGTGCTCGGACGCAGGGGCCGGGCCGGAGCCGGAGCCGGGGCCGGAGCCGGGGCCGGGGCTGGTTGCGGCCGGGCCACCAGCAGGCGGATAGACGGCGAGCGCGGCGAGGGCGTCGGCGCGGAGCTGATCCAGGGAACCGTCCAGTCCGTCCGCCGAGGCGGCCGACGCATCGGTCTCGATGCGACGCCGGAGGAGTTCGGCATCGGCGGCGGTGAGCTTGGCCCACATCGTGGCCATGCCGTTCCGGTCGCCGCGGAATCGGACCGAGCGGGTGGCGGCCGCCGCTGCGGCGGCGTCCTGCGCGGCAGCCGGGTCGTGTCGCTCCACGGCGTCATCGATCGCCGAGTCAACCGCGTTGCGGGTCGGCCGGTCGCCACCGTCGAGATCGCCTGTGAAGCGCGCGACCACCTCGTCCTCCACGACCGACACGATCGCGTCGGACACCTCCGCCAGGCGACACGCGATATCGACCGCCAACTGCTCGGGCAGCAGCCCGCGGTCGACCGTGGACCGCAGACGGGGCAGCCGCCGGTGGATCTGCGTCCCGGCCGTCACCAACCGCGCGGCGTGCCAACACGTGAGCTGACACGCCGCCACGAGGTGATCGCGGGCCCGCGCCTCCGGATCCAGCCGGGCGTACGCGGGTCGGCGCGAACCGGCGCCGGCCTCGTCGGCCTGCTCCGCCTGTGCCTGCTCGGCCCGGGCGAACTGTTCGACCAGGACATGCGCCGCCTCCAGCCGCGTGGCCCCGGCGCGGTTCTGCGCCAGCGTCGCGGCACGGGCCGCCTCGCTGACGGCCTCCCTGTCGACCATGCCGAGGGGCTCGGGTACGGCGAACAGCGCACTCGTCGTCGTCGTCACCATTCCACCCCCTCCGCCACCGACATCGAACCTACATTCGACAATACCCGCGCCGGCGCACTAGCACAAGGGTTCGATCACGTTCGATCATTCACCCCAACCTGTAACCCACCCACTGCGCCAGGATCCGCGCGCAGGCGTCGACGCCCTCGACCCACGTGGTGCCCGCGGACTCGTCGGCGGCATCCGAGACGTGCTTGACCAGCCGCGTGGGCACGCCCACCATCGCGCCCGCCGCGGCCACCGCATACCCCTCCATGTCCACCAGGTCGGCGATCCCGGCCAGGCGGTCCCGCACCGGGCCGCCCGCGACGAAACTGTCGCCGGTCGCGAGCAATGGCGCTGCCGATCCCCCGGGCCCCGACGGCGCGGCGGCGTGCTCGGGGGTCACCGCACGCAGGGCGGACAGCGCCAGCGGCGGGCCGTCGTGCCGGCCGGTGACGGCGTGCAGGGCGGGGTCGTCGAAGTCGTGCTGGAACACGGTCGCGATCTCGTGCGTGCCCTCCATGCCCGGGTGCAACCCGCCCGCGGTGCCCACGTTGACCAGCTCACGCGGCCGTGCCCCGCCACCGAGCGCGTGCGCGACGGCCACGGCCGCGCGCACCTTGCCGACGCCGGTGACGAGCACTGGGAAGTCGGTGACGAAGTGCCGTGCCTCCTGCTCCAGCGCGACGACGACGAGAGGGTGAGCCGGATCGACGGTCCCGATGAGTTCCACGCGCCATACGGTAGCCGTCGCGGGGCCCACCCGAGTCCGCCGCCGGGCCTACGGTGGAGTCGAACCACCCCGAGGGAAGAGGTCGTCCGCGATGTCCGTCCATGCCGCGCCCGTCACCACAGCACCCGTCACTACAGCGACCGCCGACCGGCGCCGCGCCCTGCTCGCCCTGCCCGCCGCGGCACTGCTCGCCGCCGCCGGCTGCTCGAACGGCACCGAGGACGCGCAGGCGCCCGAGACCGTCACGGCCACGGTCAGTGCCCCCGTCGAGGTCAGCTCCCCGGCCACCGAGCAACCCGCCGGCGACCGCCGGGACCAGGCCACCGACTTCGACCGCGCCAACTGCGACACCGAAGTCTCCGGGCAGGACGTCACCGGCGATGTCACCGTCCGCGACGGGCAGACGTGCGTACTGTCCGACCTCACCGTCACCGGCGACATCGACGTCCTCGGCGGCGGTCGACTCGAGGCGACCACCATCCGCGTCACCGGGGACATCGAGGCCGAGGGGCACGCCTTCGTCCTGGTATCCGGCGGCGAGGTAGCCGGGTCGATCGAGCTGGACCGCGGTGGCGAGGCGATCGTGGAGAACGTCCGCATCGGTGGCGACCTGGAGTCGGAGGAGAACACCGATTCGCAGCGGTTCGAGGGCAACACGATCGGCGGCGATCTCGAGTGCGAGGCCAACGCCCAGACCCCGACAGGTGGCGCGAACCAGGTCGGCGGCGGGCGCGAAGGCCAGTGCGCGATGCTCTGACCGGCTGCCCGATTCACCCCACGGGCGGGTCCCACCAGCGTCGCTCGCCCGCACCCAGCGGCAATCGGGCGACGACCTCGTGGCGGGCCCGGCCCCGCGGCCCCTCGCCGAGGAACGAGTCGACGAGTGCGATCTCGGAGACCTCCCACCGGCTGCTCGTGAAGGTGTCGAGCACCCGCAGCCAGGCGGTCGCATCGTCACGGCCGCCGAGCCGGGCGAGCGTGAGGTGGGGACGGAACCGGGCGCCGTCCGGGGCGCAGCCCGCCGCGTTGACGGCCGAACGGGCGCCCGCGGCGAGCGCGTGGAGCGGCCGCCCCTCGGGCTGGTCGATCCCCGCCCACAACACCTTGGCCCGCTCGACGGACGGGAACGCCCCCGCGCCGGCCAGGCGTAGCGTGAACGGCTCGTGCTTCCGGGCGACCGCCTCCACACGCTCGGTCAGCTCGTCGAGGCGCCAGTCGTCGACGTCGGGACAGAACGTCAGGGTGAGGTGCCACTGGGCGGGGTTGGTCCACGCCAGACCCGGCCGCGGTTCGAGGAACCGTTCCAGTTCCTCGCGAACCTCGTCGGGCGGCGCGACCGCGACGAACATCCGATGCCCCATCACTACACCGTGCCCATCACTACACAGTGGCCCACCACTCGCCCAGCCACAAGCCCGACGCGGCCGCGGCGATCGTCGCGGCCATCGTGCCCACCGCGTAGGCCAGCGCCATGACGACCCGCCCCTCGCGGCCGAGGCGGAGCGTGTCGTAGCTCGCGGTGGAGAACGTCGTGTACCCGCCGAGGAGACCTGTGCCGATCACGGAGACGGCCAGTGACCACCCCGGCTTCGCGGCGCCGGCGTAGAACCACCCCACGAGCAGGCCGAGGGCCAGTGAACCCGACACGTTGATGAGGAACGTCGCCAGCGGGAACGGGCGCCGCCAGCGCGACGACACCGCCACGTCCAGCACGTACCGCAGTGCCGCGCCGGCGCCCCCTCCCAGCGCGAGCCACCCGGCCAGGACGGCGTCGTCCCACGTCATGGGCACCACGGTGATGTTCACGAGGTCGCCCGCGCCCGGTCTTGTCGCCCCCGGGACGCCAGCACGATCCCGAGCATCGTCGCCACCGCGCCCAGCGCCAGCGTGGTGGCGCCGTAGAGGACGGCCACGGGGACATCGCCCCGGTCCATGAGCCTCGCGGCCTGCAGGGCGATGAGGGAGTAGGTGGTGAATCCCCCGCAAAAGCCGGTCCCGAGCAGTAGTCGCACACCTCGTCGTCGTTCCCGGCCGGGGCGAGCACCATCCCGGTCAGCACCGTCGGCGAGCCGGGTCGCCAGGTACCCGAGCGCGAACGCGCCCACCAGGTTCACGGCGAGGGTCGCCACCAGCGCCGGATCGGGGACCGCCAGTGACACCACGACGCGCGCGTAGGTCCCGGCCGCGCCACCGAGCGCGACCAGTGCCACCGCGGCGGGGAACCTCACTGCGTCGGTCCGCTCACGTGGACAGTCCGGCCTCCAGGGCGGCGTCGAGGCCGTTGCGATCACCGGTGATCTCCAGGCCCGCGGCATCGGGGCCGACGCGGCCCCACAGCAGCAAGGCGAGCGTCTCCGGCGGCCCCGCCACCTCGACCACGCCCGTGGAGTCGGGGCCCGCACCGTCCGTACCGGGCAGCTCCCACTCCAGCGCGCCGAGGGCGCTCGCCCCGACCGGCTCGGCGCCCGCGGCGAGGCCCACCGCGGCCGGGCCCTCCGGGGCGTGGGGGACGCCGCGGAGGCGGATCGTCACCGCGAGCGGCGGGACGTGGGCGGCCATGTGCGGGCGCATGACGGTACAGAACTCGTCGACCGTGTCGACGGCGACGTCCTCCGGCACGGGCGTCGTCGCGGTGGCACCGTGCAGGGCGTTCTCGACGTCCCAGCGGTGGACGAGGGTCTCGTGGAGCTGGCGCCGCGGCCAGAAGTCGGCGCGGCCCGGGCCGGAGAAGGTCCAGACCAGGGCGTCGGGGGCCGTGTCGGTGAACGTCGTCATCATCTCGGCGGTGAGACCGGAGTACCAGTCGGCGAGCGCGGCGGCGCCCTCGGTCACCGGCGGCGCGGACTCCATGACCGCTCCCCTTCCCCCGGTCCGGGTGTCGGGCGTGGCCTCGCGGACCGTGGCGGCGCCCCACCAGTTGACCGCGCCCAGGTGGACCACCAGGTCGTGCACGGACCAGCCCGGGCACGAGGCCACCGGGGCGGTGACGTCCGCACCGGTCCCGAGCCCGTCCCCGGCCAGGGCGTACCGCACCAGCCCGACCTGCGCCTCGAGCGCGTCGAGCATCCTGGAGTAGGCGAGCCGGGAGGTCATACGCGGGTCGCCTCGTCGGACCCGGGGCGGTCGTTGCCGTCCGCCCGGCGGCGGGTGAAGTCGATCTGTCGCCCCGCGTTCGACACCGCCACCACGGTGCCGGTGCCGAAGATCCCGTCGCGGTCGAACAGCGAGGCGGTGCCCACGGCCACGCCGTCCGCGCTGACGTGCTCGTCGGCCTCGATCCCGATGTCCCCCGACCGGGGCAGCCGGGCCAGCGCCACGGTGAGGTCGGCGTTGATGAAGCCGATCCCCTCGTCGCCCCAGTGCGTCATGAGGCTCGTGGACTCGGACACGATCACGGCCCGCTGGAACGGGGAGGCCGGCTCGCCCTCCACCACGTCCAGCGGGTGGATCCAGAAGCGCTTCCGCTGGTCGTTCTGGTGCACGCCCATGTCGCGGTCCCACGAGGGGCCGGGCTGGCCGCTGCCGAAGAACACGTTGGTCCCCGGCCCGGTCTCCCCCGGATCCGCGTCGGCCGGCGCCGCGAGCTCCCGGCCGGACCGCCACACCGTCCCCGGTGGCTGTTCACCGCGGCGCAGCTGGACGAACGTGGCGCGGGCGACGGCCTTGCCCCCCTGGATCAGCCGCGCGTCGGCCACGCGGATGCGGTTGCCGCTGCGGATCTCCTCGGTCTGGACGACCAGGGGTTCGTTGCGCACCGGCGCGAACAGGTCCACCGTGAGGCGGGCGGGTTGGAACTCCTCGGCACCGAACTCGTGCTCGAGCGACCGGGCGGCCGCCACCACGACGGCCGGGCCGTTGACCATACTGTCCGACCAGGCGCTGCGGGCGTACCGGGTGGGCAGGTACGCCCCGCTGTCGTCCAGGGTGAAGAAGGCGCGTTCGCTCATCGGGCCACCCCGTCCGTGCCGGTGGCGCCGGCGTACGCGCCGAACCCGGCCGAGCCGCCCGCCGACCCCGCCGCCCACGACCGCAGGATCGCCGCGAGCTGCGTCTCGAAGTACTGCTCGGCGCTGGGCGAGGACCGCCACACACTCAGCTCCAGCGACACGACCCCGTGCAGCGACGCCCAGATCGCGGTGGCGGTCTCGTGCACGTCGGCCGACCGGAACACGCCCTCGTCGACGGCCGCGTCGACCACCTCGAGCAGCGGTTCGCGCCACAGCGCGTCGACGGCACTGTCCCCACCCCTGCCGTCCCCGGCCCCGGCGATCCCGGCTCGCGGCGACCGCACCGGCTCGCCCACGACCAGCCCGTACAGGCCCTGGTTCTCCAGTGCCCATCGCCGGTACGCGCGGCACAGCGACCGCATGTCGCCCTCGACGCTGTCGTGCCGCAGCGACTCGCGCAGGGCGGCCGCCAGTTGCCGGTCGGCCTCGTGCGCGACGGCCGCGAGCAGGCCGGACTTGCCGCCGAACATCGTGTAGATCGCCGTGGTGGAGGTGCCCTGGGAGGCGGCGAGCGGCCGCAGTCCCAGCGTCTCCGGCGCCGCGTCCCGGAGCCGTCGCGTGGCCTCGTCGAGGATCCCCCGGCGCAGCGCCTCGTCGTACTGGGCGTGGTGTGGGGCGCGGGTCGCGGCCTGGGTCGAGGCGCGGGTGGCCGCGCGCGGCGAGGAAGGGGTCACCCCGGCAGGGTACGACGACGACGACGACATCGGCGTCATAGCGGCGTGGCGTGTCGCGGCGGACGCCGTGATGCCGACGTCGTGGCACCGCCATCACGCCCACGTCCTGCGCCGGAACGGCGCCGCCGAGCACGCCGTGGCAACGGTGTCCCACCTGCTGTGACGGTGTTCCGATCCACGCATGGCTGCGCGCCGTCTTCGGTCCGTTCCGGACGCACGACCCGGCTGAACCAGGACAAGGGAATTCGGCGCCGGGCCGGGCAACTCGAGAGAGTCGGCGGGCCCCGAGCGGTCAGCGTGCGAAAAGGTCAGCGTGCGAAAAGGTCAGCGTGCGAAAAGAAAGGCCCGCAGCCCCTCGCGGGGACTACGGGCCTTACTTTGTGCGCGATTCCAGCTCGCCGCCTCGTCGAGTGGCGACAGGGTTAGTCCGCGTCCGTGTGTTGGTCGTACAGACCGGTGTCCGTATCAGTTGGCCGCGGCGTAGGCGTCCATGATGTCGGACGGAATTCGGCCGCGGTCGGAGACCTCGTAACCGTTGCTGCGGGCCCATTCGCGAATCGCCTTGGTATCGCCCGACGACGACGACTTGGCCGCGGCCCGGCGTGCAGGCTTGGCCTTGCCACTGGACGAGACACGATGGCCGTTCTCCACGTACGGAGCCATTACCTCGCGGAATTTCTCAGCATTCTCGTCGCTGAGGTCGATCGTGTATTCCTTACCGTCAAATGCGAACGTGATCGTATTGGCGTCGCTGCCGAGATCCGTTCCGTCGAGGTCGTCGATGTACTGCACCTGGAACTGCTGTGCCATGTGTTCTTCTCCCTTGGCCGACTCTGTTCTCTATATGAAGACATTATGCACAGGGAAGTCGACATACGCACACGTATGTTTTGGATAACGCTTCTCGACAATGTTTTCAGTGCTGAACTTTTCGGGGACATTCCACAGTTGTTCAGTGGCCGAAAGAGTCGGAATTCTCGCGATATCTCCGCACGATGAGATCGACGATCTCCGGGTGTGCGCCGAGTGGCGGAGAGACGATATCCCCGCCTGCCGCGGCCATTCGATCGGCGAAGAAACCGGGGGCGAGAAGGTGGGTCGCGACCGCCACCCGACGTCGCCCCCCGGTGCGGAACTGTTCGACCGCCTCGGCGACGGTCGGGACCGCCGCGGAGGCGAAACCCGAGGTCACCGGCACGCCCATGAGGTCGGAGAGCCTGTCGGCGAGCGCCCTCGTCTCCGCGATCGACGACGCGTTCTTACTCCCCGCCGCGCCCAGGACCACGGCGTCCGCGCCGAACGCGCCCACCGCGCCGGCCTCGGCGAGCCGCTGCATCAATGCCCGCACGACCTCCGGTTCCGCACCGAGGTGCGGCGTCTGGACGACCGGGCCGGGGGCGTCGCGGCAGGCCTGCCCGACGTCGTGGGTGACGTGGTAACCGCGGGCAAGGAAGGCCGGGACCACGACCGTCGGTGCGCCGTCGGTGAGGATCCGGCCCGGGCCGGGTGACTGGACGTCCACCCAGGAGAGTCGGCAGTCCACGCCGGCCAGCTGCTTACGCGCTTCCAGCAGGACCCGACCCAGCACGCGGCGGCCGGCCGCCGCCCGGGTGCCGTGGGCGACCAGCAGGAGGCGGGGGCTCATGACGTCATCCCGGGAGCGTTCACCCTTCGAGCATGCCGCAATCCGGGTGCGGGGCGGCAGCTGCTCGGCGACACTGGGGGGATGAACGCAGGCGGCAGGCGGGGTGCGCGGCCAGAGGTGACCGTGGCCAACTGGGAGGCCGTGTACGACTTCTACGGCCCCGGTCGGCGGCGCGACGGCTTCACCCACCCGCTGCTGGCCCTCGTCGGGGCCGTTTATGCCCCCGAGCTGCGGATCGCGCCGGAGACCGTGTCCGAGCTGGACCGTCTCCACGACGCCGGGGTGGGGATCGTCGTCGCCGCCAACCACCCGTCCAAGCACGACCCGTTCGTCCTGGCCTCGGGCGTGTTCGACAAGCGGGTCCGGTTCCTGTCGAGCGGCACCGGCCTGACCAAGGACCCGCTCTTCCGGGGCCCGCTGCGTCCGGTGTTCGAGTACACGGGGACGGTCCCGGTGTTCCGGGCCAAGAACTACCAGGGCACGGCTCGGGAGGTGCACGACGCGGCGGCGGCCCGGCTCATCGGTATCTGCGTGGATCGTCTCACCGCGGGCGGCGTGGTCCTGACGTTCGTCGAGGGGACCAACTCCTCGGCCGACGACCTGCACACGCTCCGTCTCGACTCGGTCAAGAAGGGGGTGGGCCAGATGGTCCGCGGGGTCCGCGAGGAGGGCGGCCGGGTGGCGGTCCTGCCGGTCGGGATCGTCTACCACGGGCGGGAGCACGCCAGGACACCTCCGCGACGCCCCGTGCTGGCCGCGGGCCGGCCCATCGTGTGGGAGGACCCGGGGGCCCCGCCGGCGATCGACGAGGTGCGAAGCGCGGTGCGCGACGGGATCGACGACGCCCTCACCGCCGCCTGGGAGTAGACGGCCGCCCTGCCCGGACTGCCCTGCTCAGACCACGCCGGGGACGACCTCGAACTCCACCCCGACGGCGTCGAGTTCGCGGGCCCGCGCGGCCAGGCTGGCCGCCGCCGCGATCCGCACGACCCCGTGTCCCGCGGCGAACCGCGTCGCCACCAGTTCGGCGACGCGGGCGGCGGGCAGGCCGGGTCCGGTCTCGAGCACCTCGACGTCGTCGTCGAGTTCCGTCAGCAGCGCGGCGTCGGCCGCGCCGTCGGTGACCAGGACGTCCGCGGCGTGGACGAGGCGTCGGGCGCGCACGGTGAGCAGGTCACCGTCGCCGGAGCCACCCACGAGCGCGACCCACCCGGTGGCCGGGCGGCGCCGGGCGCGGAGGCCGGCCGGCGCGGTGGCCAGCGAGCGCGCCACGTGGCGTCCCACGCGCACCGACCGCCGGGGGTCGCCGGAGTCGACCGCGATGCGCACGAGGCCGGCGGGCGTCGCGACGGCCGTCCGCGCGGGTACCCGCGCCGAGCCGAGCCCGGCGTCCCCCGCGGTGACACACCAGATGCGGCGCTGCTCGCACAGGGCGGCGATCTCCGCGTCGACAAGGGGGTCGCCGGTGGCGACGTGCACCATCCAGGGACTGTCCAGGTCGGATGGGGTGAACGACCTGGTGACGACGACGAGGCGGTCGGATGCCCGCTCCGCGAGGTCGGCCATGGCCGGGTCGACGCGCGGGGCCACCACGCGCAGGATCGCGCCGGCCTCGAGGAAGGTCTCCGCCCGGCGGGCCGAGACGGGCCCGGCCCCGACGAGCAGCACCTCGCGACCTGCGAGGCCGACGGTGAGCGGGAGCCCGTCCAGCGCCGGCGTCGGTGCCGGGCCGGCGGGCGGCGCCGAGAGCGCGCTGGTCACAGGTGGATGCCGCACTCGGTCTTGGACGACCCCGCCCAGCGGCCCGAGCGGGGATCCGCTCCGGCCTCGACGCGGCGGGTGCACGGCTCGCAGCCGATCGACGGGAAGCCGTCGTCGAGCAGCGGGTTGAGCAGGCAGCCGTGCTCGGCCGCGTAGTCGTGGACCCGCTCGAGGGTCCACGCGACCAGCGGGTTGATCTTGACCATGGAGTGCTTCTCGTCCCACTCGACCATGGCCGCGCCGGCCCGGTGGTCGGTGTCCACGCGGCGCAGGCCGGTGATCCACGCCTCGTAGCCGGACAGGGCGGCGTCCAGCGGCTCCACCTTGCGCAGGCGGCAGCACAGCTCGGGGTCGGTCTCGAAGGGGCGCGGGCCGAGGGCGGCCTCGTGCTCTTCGCGGGTCGCCGGGCTGCGGACGTCCACCACGTTGAGGCCGGGCGTGGCCGCGAGCGCGTCGCGGACGCCGACGGTCTCGGAGAAGTGGTAGCTCGTGTCGAGGAACAGCACGTCCACGCCGGGGGCGTGGGGTGCGGTCATCTCCGGCACGACCGTGTTGGCCATGGAGCAGGCCACCGCGAGCGCGTCACCGAAGGTCTCGCCCGCCCACGCCAGGACCTCGGCGGGGTCGATCTCGGAGTGGTTGCCGTAGAGGCCGCGGTCGTCGAAGCGACGACCGGCCTCCTCGGCGATCGCCTTGAGCTCGGCGGCGGTGCGCTTCCGACCGGGGCCGGGGGTGAGGACCGTGCTGCGGGGCAGCAGGTCCAGAGCTACAGCCGTCATACGAGGGCCTCCTCGTCCACCCGGTGCGCCCACTCGGCGAAGGTCTCGCCGCCGGCACCGGTGTCCATGTACTTGCGGATCACGCGCTCGACGTAGTTGGGCAGTTCGGCCGACGGCACGCGGAGGCCGCGGACCGTGCGCCCGAGCCCACCCGACTCCTGGTCCTGGGAGGCCAGCCCGCCACCCAGGTGGACCTGGAATCCGGGGGTGTCGCCGTCGAGCAGCTGACCCTTGAGCCCGATGTCGGCGGTCTGGATCCGGGCGCAGCTGTTGGGGCAGCCGTTGAGGTGGATCGACAGCGGCGTGCGCAGGGGCGCGTCGTCGGCGAAGCGCCGCTCCAGCTCGTCGACCAGCGCGGTGGCGGTGTCCTTGGTGTCGACGAAGGCGAGCTTGCAGAACTCGATGCCGGTGCACGCCATGGTGGCGCGGCGGAACGAGCTCGGGCGGGCGTACATGCCGATCTCGGCCAGTCCGTCGACCAGCTGGTCGACCTTGTCCGGCTCGACGTCCAGCACGAGCAGCTTCTGGTGCGGGGTGAAGCGGACGCGCTTGGATCCCGCGGCCTCGGCGAGGTCGGCGACCTGCGCCAGCTTCTCGCCGCCCACGCGGCCGACCGTCGGGGCGGCGCCCACGTAGTAGCGGCCGTCCTTCTGCTCGAAGACGCCCACGTGGTCACCCGAGCCGACACCGCGGCGGGGTGCCGGGCCGTCCGGCAGCTCGCGGCCCAGGTACTCGTCCTGCATGACCTGGCGGAACTTCTCGGCGCCCCAGTCCTTGATGAGGAACTTGAGCCGGGCGCGCGTGCGCATGCGGCGGTAGCCGTAGTCGCGGAAGATGCCCACGACGGCGGCCCACACCTCGGCGGCCTCCTCCTGGCGGACGAACACGCCGATGCGGGTCGCGAGCTGCGGGTTCGTGGACAGGCCGCCGCCCACCCACAGGTCGTAACCGGGTCCGAGCTCGGGATGCTCGACGCCCACCAGCGAGATGTCGTTGATCTCGTGGACCACGTCCAGGCTCGGGTGGCCGGTGATGGCGGACTTGAACTTGCGCGGGAGGTTGGAGAACTCGGGGGTGCCGATGTACTTGGCCTTGATCTCGGCGATCACCGGGGTGGGGTCGAGGATCTCGTTCTCGGCGACGCCCGCCACCGGGCTGCCGAGGATGACGCGCGGGCAGTCGCCGCAGGCCTCGACGGTGTCGATCCCCACGTCCTCGAGCCGCTGCCAGACGGTGGGGACGTCCTCGATGGCGATCCAGTGGTATTGGATGTTCTGCCGGTCGGAGATGTCGGCGGTGCCGCGGGCGAAGTCGGTCGAGATCCCCGCGAGTACGCGCAGCTGGTCGGTGGTGACCGCGCCGCCGTCGGTACGGACGCGCATCATGAAGTACTCGTCCTGCAGCTCGTCGGCCTCCAGCTTGGAGGTGCGGGAGCCGTCGAGACCCTGCCTACGCTGGGTGTACAGGCCCCACCAGCGCATACGGCCGGAGAGGTCGTCCGACGGGATCGAGGCGAAGCCCTCCTTGGAGTACGTGTCCAGGATCCGCTGGCGCACGTTGAGCGCGTCGTCGGTGAGCTTGAACTCCTCGTTGTGGTTCAGCGTCAGCTTGCCGTCGATCTTCCACTGCCCCTGCGGCTTGGGCGCCCGCGCGGGACGAGCAGGGCGGGGGGCGGCTGCAGTATCGGTCATGCCCGCGACAATAGTCAGAACAGACTGGTCTGTCTATCCAGGGTGACCTAACCGACCCCCGCCCGCCCGTCGTCACTCAGGTGACGTCGAGTTCACGCCACCGGCAAGGTCGAGCCGAGATCCCCGGCGATGCCGAACAGGGTCCCCCAGAGGATCTGGACGATGTGGAACGGGAGGAACGTTGCCGAATCGACGAGCGTCGAGCCGGAGTCCTGGACGAGGCTGCCGGCCGCCGCCATCGACGACCCGGCGAGCTCTACGAGACTTCCCATGATGCACTCCTTCCGGAGCTGGTCTGACGACCCGTCACCGTGGCGGATCTGCACCCCAGACGCCCCGCCGTAAGCCTAGGCATTTCCTCATAAAGTGGGAACCATGCAGCATAACGGTTAGGCAATTAGTTAAGGAGCGGAAAGGTCACGATTCGGCGGTGGCGTCGGCCCCGCGGCCGACCGTAGTGTCTGAGACATAGCCCACAGCTGGTGGGTACCACATCGAAAGGACACACCATGTTCTCTGATTTCTGGGCAGGACTTGCAGCGGGCTCGGCCGAGCTCATCCCCGCGCCGTTCGGTTCGGCGGCCATCGACGGCCTGCTGCGCCTCCCGGCCTACGTACTCGGCACCCTCAGTGGTGGCGCGGAGCTGTTCGGCTCCTGATCTGACTCGACACGCCCCGGTGGTTCGCCACCGGGGCGTTTCGCGATTTCGGACGTTTTACATCCCGCAGAAGTCGAGCCAGGTGTCGACCTCACGCCTGGCCTGCTCCCGCCCGAGGACATACGCCTCGGCGAGGCGGTCCACGCGCCGCTCATAACTGCGGATCATCACCCGGTGCGGCCGGAAGACCAGCGCGTCACCGGATTCCTCCAGCGCCTCGATCTCGTCGAGGGTCTCGTTGTAGAGGGCCCAGCGGTGCATCAGCGCCTCCCCCACCGCCGGGAACCGGCGGAAGTAGGAGCGGTAGAACGGCGTCAGCCGTCGTGGCGGGATCTTCCGGTAGCCGTGCGGCTGGGTCAGCACCACCAGGAATTTGTCGTACCCCGCGTCGCGAGCCGCCGACAGCGGTATCCCGCCGTCGTGGCCCAGCGCCCCGTCGACGTAGTACTCGCCGTCGATGAGCACGGGCGGCATCCACACCGGCATCGTCGACGACGACCGGACCATCCTCATGAGGTCGCTCATCGACGTGATGTCGTCCTCGCCCCAGAAGACGGTCTCTCCGTCGGAGCAGCGGAACGTTCCTATCCGTGCCTCGGTACCGCTGGCGTCGAACGTCTCGAAGTCGTACGGGAGCACCTCGTCAGGCAGTCCGGCCTGCTCGTAGATGTACTCGGCGTTGAACAGACCCTTGCCGCGGGCGAAGCTGCGCCAGTCGCCGAAGTTCGGGTCCGCGGCCATCTCCACGAAACTCTTGCGGGCCCGGACCGCGTCGCGCGACACGTAGTTCGCCAGGTGGGAGGCACCCGCCGAGATCCCCGCGACCAACCCGGTGTGGATGCCCGCCTCGATCAACGTCTCCACGACTCCGGCGGTGTGCACCGCCCGCATACCGCCGCCCTCGAAGAGCAGGGCGACGTCCGGGGCAGTCGGTGCGAAGTCGGTCACGGTTACCAGGGTAGGTCGGATCGCCTCCGCGGCCGTGATCCGATACCGTCACCGTGTGAGCGCTGTCACCGACTTCATCGTGTCCATCAACGACGTCTACTGGTACGCGGTGATCGCGCTACTCGTCGTCGCCGGTCTCTACTTCTCCGTCACCACCCTCATCGTCCAGATCCGGATGTTCCCGGAGATGATCAGGGCGATCTTCGAGAAGCCGTCGGACATCGAGGAGAACAAGAAGGGCATCTCCGCCTTCCGGGCCTTCACCATCTCCGCCGCCTCCCGCGTGGGTACCGGGAACGTCGCCGGCGTCGCGATCGCGATCACGGTCGGCGGGCCGGGCGCGGTGTTCTGGATGTGGCTGCTCGCGATCATCGGCGGCGCCACCGCGTTCGTCGAGTCCACCCTGGCGCAGCTGTACAAGGTCAAGGGCAAGGACTCCTACGTGGGCGGGCCGGCCTACTACATCCGCGACGGGCTGGGCTGGAAGCCGCTGGCCATCGCCTTCGCCGTGATCATCACCGTCACCTACGGGTTCGTGTTCAACGCCGTCCAGGCCAACTCGATCGCCCAGTCCGTCCGCAACCAGTTCTCCCTCGAGGGCTTCACCCCGGGCCTGATCATCGGCATCGCCCTGGCCCTCGTCGTGGGCGCCGTCATCTTCGGTGGCGTCCGCCGGTTGTCCGCGGTCACCGAGATCCTGGTCCCCGTGATGGCGGTGGCGTACATCGTCGTCGCCCTCTTCGTCGTCGCGATCAACATCACCGAGGTCCCGGCGATGATCTCCCTCATCGTCGGCCACGCGCTCGGGCTCCGCGAGGTCGCCGGCGCCGCCGTCGGCGCGGCCATCATGCAGGGCATGCGCCGAGGACTGTTCTCCAACGAGGCCGGCATGGGCTCCGTGCCCAACGCCGCCGCCACCGCATCGGTCTCCCACCCGGTCAAGCAGGGCCTCGTCCAGGCGCTCGGTGTCTACTTCGACACCATCATCGTGTGTTCGGCCACCGCATTCATCATCCTTCTGGCCAACCCGGAGTTCGGCGGTGACCGCGAGGGCATCACGCTCACCCAGGACTCGCTGGCCGCCTCGGTCGGCGACTGGGGCGTGCCCTTCCTCATGGTGGTCATCTTCTTCCTCGCGTTCTCCTCCATCCTGGGCAACTCGTACTACGGCGAGGCCAACATCACCTTCCTGCGCGGCAACCCCGCCGCACTGCGGACCTTCCGCATCCTCGTGGTGCTCGCCGTCCTCGGTGGCAGCCTGGGCTCGGTCGACCTCATCTGGAACCTCGCCGACCTGTTCATGGGCGTCATGGCCACCATCAACCTCATCGCGATCATCCCGCTCGGCGGTCTCGCGGTGGCGCTCCTGCAGCACTACCTGAAGCAGCGGGCCAAGGGCCACAACCCGGTGTTCCACCGCGACGACCTGCCCAAGGCGCGGAACGTCTCCTCGTGGGACGGCACCGACCCCATGACCCACCAGCACGTCGCCGACGAGGCCCGCGAGGTCAAGGCCGAGGAATGACCCCCCGCACGAGCGCCCACGACCGCTTCACCGCGCTGCCCAAGGCGCACCTGCACGTGCACCTCGAGGCAGCGATGCGAGAGGCCACCCTGAGGCAGTGGTGCGCGGAGGACGGCATCGAGGTCCCGCCCCTCGTGGAGTATGCGGACTTCACCGCGTTCCTCGGCGCGTACGGCCTGCTCATCGACCTGCTGCACACCCCGGAGCGGGTCGGACGGCTACTGGACGAGGTGGTCGCCGACGCCGCCGCGCAGGGCGTCGTGGCGCTGGAGTTCGCGTCGATCCCCGAGAAGGCGGTCGCGTTCGGCTCGGCGGAGGAGGCGCTCGAGTTCATCCTCCCGGCCGCGGCCGACGCCGGGCGCCGTCACGGCGTGTGGACCGGGTCCATCGTGAGCATCGACCGCGGCGCCGGCCGCGAGCACGCATTGGAGGCCGCCCGGCTGGCCGCGCGGTTCGCCGACCGTGGCGTGGTCGCGGTGGGCCTAGTCGCCGACGAGCGCGGCAACCCTGTGGCCGACGCGGCCGGGGCGTTCGCGATCGCGCGGGACGCCGGCCTCGGGGTGGTGCCCCATGCCGGCGAACTGGCCGGCCCGGCCGAGGTGCGCTCCGCGATCGAGCTGGGCGTGGACCGGATCCAGCACGGCGTCCGGGCGGTGGAGGACCCCAGGGTGGTGGAACTGCTGGCCGAGCGCGGGACCTGCCTCGACGTGTGCCCCACCTCGAACGTCGTGCTGGACGTGTACCCCTCGCTGGAGAAGCACCCGCTGCCGCGGCTGCTCGAGGCCGGGGTGCGCTGCTCTCTGGGTGCCGACGACCCACTGCTGTTCGGTGTGGATGTCGTGGACGAGTACGTGGCCGCCCACGAACGGATGGGCGTGTCGGTGGCGCGGCTGGTCGGGGTGGCGCGGGCGTCGATCGAGTCGTCGTTCGCGCCGAACGACGTCAAGCGGGACGCGCTCGCCCGGATCGAGGCCTGGCGCCTCGACTGAGCGCGGGGCGCGCCCCGGGTGGGGTCAGGCACCCGCCTCGGGGTCAGGCGCCGCGGCGGATGCTGTCGGCGGCGAGGATCATCGGCACCTGGAGCGGGAGCCGGCCCCACGCGATCACCTGATACGGCCACACGGGCTTGCGACGCCAGGCGCGGACCATCTGCAGGTTTCCCGGGAAGACGCCGATGAACAGTGCGGTCGCGACCGCGCCGCCCAGCCTCCGGGTGGCGGGCGCGGCCAGCAGCCCGGCGACCGCCACCTCCACGACGCCCGAGCCGTAGGTCCACGCGCGCCGACTGCCCGGCAGCTCCGGCGGGACGAGTCCGTCGAACGGCCGGGGCGCCACGAAGTGCAGCGCCCCCATCGTGCCGAGGGCGGCGGGCATGGCCCAGTAGCGGACGGTGCCGCGGGTGGTCGCGTTGCTCATTCGCCCGAGACTACGGGGGCGGCGGGCCCCTCACCGGACCTCGGGTAGGACCCGCTCGCCGAGCAGGCGGAGCGACTCCCAGCCCGCCTCGACCGGGATCCCGCCACACAGTGGGTGGTTGGTGATGAGCCCCAGGTCGCCGGCACGCACGAGTCGTACCAGCTGGTCGGGGGTCGCCACCACGTAGACACCCTCGTCGCGCAGGTCGTCGACCGTGCGGGCGTCGGAGTGCACGAAGGAGTTGCGGGTGCCGCCGGCGTCGCCGGCGCCGGTCTGCCAGGCGCGGTACCCGAGGGCGTCGGCGAGGAGGTGGTGGCCGTACCGCGCCCAGAACTGGTCGGGGTCCTCGGCGCAGAACACCGTCGCGGGGCCGGGAACGGGTTCGACGACGAGGCCGGGCCGATGCCCGTGGGCGAGGCATTCCGCCCGGTACAGCGCGGTGAGCTCGGGATCGTCGACCTGCGGCTGGAAGTGCATGCCGAGTCGCCCGGCCCGCCGGGCGGCCGCCCTGCCACCGCCGAGGAAGATGAGGGGGTGGGGGTCGGAGAACGGCCTCGGCGTGGGCGAGGACCGCGGGGAGCCGTCCGCCGGGTCGTCGCCGACCGGCTCGCCTCGCCAGGCGGCCAGGATGGTCTCCAGCTGGGCGTCGAGACGAGCGCCCCGGGTTCTCCACTCGCGTGAGTGCAGCGCGTACTCGACCGGGCGGTAGCCCAGCCCGAAGGTGAAGCTGACCCGGCCCGAGGCGAGGTGGTCGAGGACCGAGATGTCCTCGGCGAGACGGACCGGGTCGTACAGCGGCGCGATGAGCGCCCACACCGTGATGGGGACGCGGCTGGTCACGGCCGCGACCGCCGACGCCGCGATGAGCGGGGACGGCAGATAGCCGTCCTCCGAGGCGTGGTGTTCGGAGAGGTTGACCGCGTCGTGGCCGGTCTCCTCGGCGTAGCGGGCCATGTCGAGGGCCGCGCGGTAGCGGTCCCGGCGCTCCTCCGGCCCGGCGCCCGGCGCGCGGAAGTCGAACCGCGTGACGACGTAGACCATCAGACCGCGACCACTACACCCGCGCCCCGGCCAGCTCGGTGTACGCGGTGCCCCGCTCGTCGCGCTCCCACCAGGTGTCCGCCGGCGCACCGCCTGCCCCTGTGCCGCCTGCCCCGGTGTCGCCTGTCCCCGGGCCGCCTGCGCCGGCGGCCCCCACGCCCTGCCTGATGAGTTCCCGCTTGAGGATCTTGTTGGTCGCCGTGGTGGGCAGGTCCACGGAGATCCGGACCCAGCGCGGCCACGCCTTGGGCGACAGGTCCGGCTGCGAGGCGAGGAACTGCTCGAACGCGGCCGGCTCCAGCTCCGAGTCGTGGCGGGGGACGATCGCCGCGGCGAGCTGGTCACCCACCCCGCGTGGATCGGGCAGACCGTAGACGGCGACCCGCGAGACCGCCGGGTTGCGCAGCAGGATCTCCTCGACGATGCCGGTGGCCATGTTCTCGCCGTCGACGCGCAGCCAGTCCCCGCTGCGCCCGGCCAGGTAGACGAAGCCGTCCGCGTCGCGGTAGGCCAGATCGCCCGACCAGTACATCCCGTCCCTCATGCGGTCGGAGGTCGACGTGTCGTCGTTGTAGTAGCCGGCGAAGAACCCCGCCCCCTCGGTGTTGACGAGTTCGCCCACACACTCGTCGAGGTTGGTCACGGCGCCGTCGTCGTCGAACACCGCGCGGGGACACTCCTGAACGGTCGCGGGGTCATACACGGCGACCCCCGGGAACGGTTCCCCGATCGACGCCAGCGGCGAGTTCTCGGTCCGCACGATGATCACCGCGAGTTCGGTGGAGCCGTAGGCGTCGCGGACCTCGCACCCGAACCGCTGCGCGAAGGCGGGGATGTCCTTGGCCGCGGCCTCGTTGCCGAACGCGGCGCGGAGCGTGGTCTGGGCGTCGTCGGGGCGGGCCGGGGTGTCGAGGATGTAGGCCAGCGGCTTGCCCACGTAGTTCATGTACGTCACGCCGTAGCGGCGGATGTCGTCCCCGAACCGGGTCGCACTGAACCGGCGGGCCAGCGCCATGGTGGCGCCCGCCGCGATCGCCGGAGAGAAGCCGCTCATGATGGCGTTGGAATGGAACAGCGGCATGGACAGGTACAGCACGTCATCGGAGGTCAGGCCAAAGGACGGCGCGAGGTTCTCCCCGGACATCGTCACCGTGAAGTTGCCGACCTGCACCGCCTTCGGATCACCCGACGTGCCCGAGGTGAAGATGAGCATGAACGGGTCCATGGCCTCCACCGGCGGCGGGTCCTGGGGGGCGGACGACGACGCCACCAGCGCCGCCCACTCGTTGGAGTCGGTGTCGATCACGCTGACCTCACCCAGGTCGAGGCCGTCCAGCAGCAGCTTGAGCTCGCGGTCCGTCAGGATGACCTGGCACTCGGACTTGCGGATGTCACGGGCCAGCCCCTCCCCGCGGCGGGTCGCGTTGAGCCCGACGGTGACGTACCCGCCCGCCGCGCCGGCCGCCAACGCGTAGAGCATCTCCGGGGTGTTCTCCAGCAGCGTCGCCACGTGGAGCGGCCGTGCGGGATCCAGCATCCCCGTGACGGCGCCGGCCCGGGCGTCGGCGCCCGCGAGGTAGTCACGCCAGGTGATCGAGGTGTCGTCGTAGCGGATCGCGACGGAATCGGAGTCGGCGTGGCGGCGGAGTTGTTCGCGGACGGTGTCGGCCATGTGGGAATTCCTTCACGGGAGGCGGTGTGATCTGGATCATAGCCATGGCGCTGACATGCGTCAGGGAATCGCGGACGGGAACCGCGCCGACGCTCGGCTTTCTGCAGCGGGACGCGCGCGCCTCTACTGTGGCGGGCACTCCGACTGGACAGTTCGCACCACGAATCCGACTCGATCAACGGGAGACCACACATGGACGTCGCCGCCGTCGCCGCCACCGCACCGGACGCACCCCTGGAGAAGACCACGATCCGACGTCGGGACACCGGCCCGGACGACGTGCTCATCGAGATCGAGTTCGCCGGCATCTGCCACTCCGACATCCACCACGTGCGCGGCGAGTGGGGGCAGACCACCTATCCCGTGGCACCCGGGCACGAGATCATCGGCATCGTCCGCGAGGTCGGTTCGGAGGTCACGCGGCACGCGGTCGGCGATCGCGTGGGCGTCGGGTGCCTGGTCGGCGCCTGCCACGAGTGCGCCTCCTGCCAGGCCGGCCAGGAACAGGAGTGTGAGCGCGGGTCGGTCGCGACCTACGGCTCCCCGCTGCCCGAGGGCAACCCCGAGGGCCCGGTGACGAACGGCGGCTACTCGACCCACATCGTGGTCGAGGAGCCCATGGTGGTGTCCGTACCGGACGGGCTCGACCCGGCCGCGGCGGCGCCGCTGCTGTGCGCGGGGATCACGATGTTCTCGCCGCTGAAGCAGTGGAACGTCGGCCCGGGCACCAAGGTCGCGGTGATCGGCATGGGCGGACTCGGACACGTCGGGGTGAAGCTCGCCGTGGCGATGGGCGCCGAGGTGACGGTCCTGTCGCAGACCACCTCCAAGCGGGACGACTCGCTGAAGTACGGCGCCGTGGAGCACTACGCGACCGCAGGCGACGAGGGCAAGGCCACACTCCGCGAGCTCCGCGGCACCTTCGACATCATTCTCAACACCGTCTCCGCGAGCCTGCCGATGGACCGGTTCCTCGCCACGCTCAAGCCGCGCGGAGCGCTGGTCAACATCGGCATCCCGACCGAGCCGATGTCGGTGCGGGCCGGGTCCGTCGCCGCCGGGCGCAGGATCCTGACCGGGTCCATGATCGGGGGAATCCCCGAGACCCAGGAGATGCTCGACTTCTGCGCCGAGCACGGGATCACGGCCGACATCGAGCTCATCTCGGCGGACAAGATCAACGAGGCGTACGACCGCGTCGTGAGCTCGGACGTCCGGTACCGGTTCGTGATCGACGCCAAGACGTTCTAGGGGTGGGCGTCAGGTTTCACCGGTGAACCACATCCAGATGAATGTCGCCACGAATCCCACCGTCGAGAGGATGAGGACGGTCCGGCTGTAGTGATCCTCCCAGGCCATCTGGATGAACCGCCGCTTGAACTCTTCCCACTTGCCGTCCCAGAATCCGGGTTCCGGTTCCAGGGCGGGGTGTTCGTAGGGGTGCGGGTCGCGTTCCGACGGGTCGTCCCATCTCTGCCCATACCTCATGGTCGTGTCACCTCTCTGCCGTGTGGGCCCGGTACCGGTCGTGAGCCATATCGCCCGCCTGCTGTCCCAGGTACGTCCCGACGGCCGCACCGATGCCGGCGCCGATGAACGTGCCGAGGGGACCGAACATCGTTCCTGCGACGGCGCCGGCTGCGGCGCCTCCGAGCGCGCCGCCACCCAGAGCCCCGAGGGTCTCCGCGACGGCCTCGCCGGTCGACGTCTTCCCCTGGGCGTGGGCCTTCACGCCGTCGTACACCGTAAGCCCGCCACCGACCGGACCGGCGACCCTACCGAGCCCCCGCAGTCCTGTCGCCGCGGCTCTGCCGAAGTCATCCGGGGCCGGGTTGAGCGTGTGTCTCCCCCGCGTCAGTGGATCGAGTTCATCGGCGACGTCCGGGTAACCCCGTGACGCGGCCCCCGTCATCGCGTCCACACCGCGACCCGGCCACGGGTCGTCCGGGCCCGGGATCGGCGACCGATCGACCTCGGGTGGGATCGCGGCGTGCAGCCGAGCGGCGATCTGGTCGATCTCGCGCCCGTAGTGCTCATCGAGGGAGCGAACGGTGTCGACCGCGGAGCTGATCGCCTCCGCATGCTCATCGACCGTCGATTGATCGATGTCGTCGCGACCCGACAACGGACGCACCGACGATTCGCTCACCTCGAGTCCGGCTGCCCCGGCATCGGCGATCCGATCTCGAACCGTCTGAACTGCCGGCCCCAGAGCAGCGTGCGAGCTCCGGAGAGCATCAGCCAGATCCTCGAGTCCGTCAGCCAGCGTGCTGACGTGCGACTTCTCACGTTCCACGGTGTCGAGGACGGCGTCAGCGGCCGCCCCGTCCCAGCCATCATCCAGCTCCACCGCACCGTCGACCAGGTCCCTCCGGATGCCCTGCGCCACCGAGTGCTGCCGGCCGACCTCGCCGCCGGCCCCCGCCAACGCGGACACGTCCCAACGACGAATGTCCGCGACTGTCCAGCTCACCGCCGGGCCACCGCTGCGAGGAGAGCCGCGAAGTCCTCATCCTCGGCCTCGAGGAACCGGTGCGCCTGGGCAGCGAAGTCGGCCAGGCCCCCGAGCCGACCCGCGATTCTCAAGGCGCACACCGCGGCAGCACCGCACGCCCGGTCCACCGCCTGCTCGATCGCCGACCCGCCCGGAAGACCGCCGCCCAGACGTGCCGTGACCTCGGAAAATGTCACCTCCGCGGCCGCCTCCCCGCAGTCGCGGAACACCGAGACCGCGCTCGCGATCTTCCCGGCATCCGCCCTGATCGTCCCGTCGGGCACGAGCCCTCCTCGTCGTCGTTCCGGTCTACTACCGGGACGCCCCCGTGGCGTCCTCACCATGTACGACGCGCGCCCCACGCCGATCGGTTCCCCCGTGTCGTACCCGTGGTGTGTACTCGGGAGTGTGGAAGGGACACCGGTCACCGCCGGTTCCACCCACGACCCGGCGGCGTCGCCCGGCGTCGGGACCTCTCCCCTCGAGGAGTGCACCATGTCGCTCACCTGGACCCCCACCCTCGACCGCGCGCTCGCGGTCGCCGCCCGTTGCCACGCCGGCCAGACCCGCAAGGACGACCCGACGCCCTACATCGCCCACCCGGTCGCGGTGGCGCTGATCGTCTCGGACTTCACCTCCGACGAGGACGTGGCGGTCGCGGCGCTGCTGCACGACGTCCTGGAGGACGTGCCGCCAACGGTGTACTCGGCCGACGACATGACCGCCGAGTTCGGCGAGCGGGTCACGGAACTCGTCCGCGGCGTGTCGGAGGACAAGACCGCCGGTGTCCAGACCCCGCCGTGGCGGGTGCGCAAGGAGGGCTACCTCGCGCGACTGGCCGAGGACTCCCACGAGTGCCTGCTCATCTCGGCCGCCGACAAGATCCACAACCTGCGCTCGATGGTCACCGCGCACGAGCGGCTGGGCGGTGACATGTGGGGCCTGTTCAACGCCGGGCCGGAGGAGAAACTGTGGTTC
This sequence comes from Dietzia sp. KRD202, assembly GCF_017168155.1. Classification (NCBI taxonomy): domain Bacteria; kingdom Bacillati; phylum Actinomycetota; class Actinomycetes; order Mycobacteriales; family Dietziaceae; genus Dietzia; species Dietzia sp. KRD202. Next base: position 253,821 of record NZ_JABFAN010000017.1, read on the forward strand.
TACCGCGCGATCGCCGACGCCGTCGCCGAACGGCTCGGTGACTGCACCGCCTCGCGCGAACTCCGCCGGGCGGTCGACGACGTGGCCGCCCTCGCCCCGGTGGGATGACGCCGTGCGCGACCAGCTCTCCGGCCCGGGCAGCGCGCCGCTGCGTCCGGCGGAGGACCCCTGGGACGGTTTCGAGACCACCCTGGCCGGCCATCTGCGCAGGTCGGGGGCGGTCGGCGCGATGGAGTTCACCGCGCCGTCCGACGCGTCCGGAACGCGGGGGCGGTGCGTCGTCCACCTCGCGCCCGGCGGCGAGCGCACCTGGGTGACCGTGCGCCTCGCCGGTCACCCCCTCGTGGAGGAGATGATCGCCCACACCTCCCCCACCGCGCCCGGCACCATCGCCCGGGCGGTCGCCGATGCCTGCCGCGACCGGCTCGGGGTACCGCACCCCCAGCTGCTGACCCTGCGCTGCCAGGGCACGGTCGGGCGGCACACCGGACCGCTGCGTCTCCTCCGCACCGACTCGATCCCCATCGGCAACGACCCCGCCGACCACCCGAACCCCATCGACATGGCGGTGGAGGTGGCCGACCACGAGGACGCCCGGGAACGGTTCGAGGCGATCGTCGAGAGAGTCACGGGACGGGCCTGCGTGGTCGACGACCGCGGAGCCATCGTCTTCGACCACGTCGGCCACCGGATGCACGTCTCGTTCGACGAGGACGAGCCGTACGCGCGCATCTGGGCGTGGGTCGTGCGGGGAGTGCGCTCCAGGTCCGACGCGGCGCTCGAGCTGGCTCGACTCAATCTCGACAACGAACGCACGTCGTGGATCCTCGACGGCCGGCACGTCCTGCAGCGGACCACCGTGCCGGTCGCCCCGCTGCTCCCCCACCACGCCCAGGTAGCGCTCGAACACTTCCTGTTCACGTTCTCCTCGACGCGGGACGCGATCGCGGCGAGGCTGGGGCCGCGGTAGCCGGACAGACGAAAGCCGGTGCGTTCGGCGTGGACCGAATGCACCGGCTCTCTCCGGCGACCCTGACGGGACTCGAACCCGCGACCTCCGCCGTGACAGGGCGGCGCGCTAACCAACTGCGCCACAGGGCCGTGCTCGTGGCACGAGGCAAAACACTAGCGGAACCCCCGACCGCGCCCTCGACCACCCCGTCACTCCGCCCAGAAGGACACCATCGGCTGGCTCGAGATCAGCTCCCCACCCTGGTAGATCCACATTCCCGACGAGTCGATCGAGTAGAGGACGTCGTTGTTGGCGACCATCGCCGAGCCACCGGAGACCGCGGGATCGTCGATCTCCACCCCGGCCCCGTCGGCGTAGCCGCGGTAGTAGTACCGGCCGTTGTCCGGATTGACGCAGATGGAGAACGAGGCCTGGGTGGTGCGGCCGATCATCGCCGCCGGATCACCGGCATTGCACCGTGCCTGACGGTTGTCGACCCAGCCGGAGGAATCCGCGCCGGCGGGATACCCGACGGTCGGCGACGAGCGGGTCGCGGGCGCCTCGCGGGTGACCGTGACGGTCTCGCGCTCCGGCGCGGTTGTGTAGGCGGTCTCCGTGACCGGGGGCTGTGAGGGAGCCGTGGGGGACGACGACGAGGAGACAGCGACCACCTGACCCGACCCGTCGCCGGAGACGCCGCCCGGGCGCAGGAAGAGATAAGCGATCGCGCCGATCAGCGCCAGCGCCAGGATCGCCAGGAGCGCGATGAGGGCGATGGCCACGCCGGAGCCCCCGCGCTGTGGTTCGGACTGATACCCGGACCCCTGCCATCCCTGCGGTGTCCGCGATCCTGCCGCCCCATTGTCCCAGCCGTACGACATCGGCGGTGCCCCCTCGCTTTCCGCTGCCCCGGGTGGGCCGGTCTGACCGGACGGTAGCAGCAGGGTCCGACGCCGTCAGCGGTGATGAGAGACCGTCCACCCCGGGGTTGTCGGACCCGTGGGGCACCATGGCGGTGTGACCGGATCCCAGGCTCATCCCACCGCCCTCGCCGCCGAGGTGCACCGCCTCCGCGGTACCGACCCCCTCGGCCGCATCACCGTCCTCGTGCCCTCGTTCGGTGCGGTCCGGGACCTCGTCCGGGCGTTGGCGCTCAGTGGTGGCTCGGTCAACGTGGCGGTGCGGACCGCCTCCCAGGTGATCAGCGAGCTCTCGGCTCCCGCACTGGCACCGAGGGCCGCACTCCCGTTCCCGCTCCTAGCCGCCGCCGTCGAGAAGGCGTTGGACGCCGACCCGGGGTACCTCGAGTCGGTCGCCGCCGAGCCCGTCACGGGGCAGGCTGTGGCCCAGGCCTGCCTGCGGCTCGGGACCGTCGAGCCGGGGTCGGTCGGCGCGCAGACCCGCTTGCACTCGGAGGTCCTCCGGCTGGCCGACGAGGTCCACGCGATGACAGGTGCCGCGTACTACACGCAGTTCGAGGCCGTGGGCATCGCGCTGAAGCGTCTGGACGAGCTGGGCCGGATCGTGCTCGCCGCACCGTTGCGCGGGACTCAGGCCGAGCGCAGGCTGCGGGCCGCGCTGGATCAGCGCGGTATCTCCCCTCTTCCCGGCACCGGATCGGACCATCTCGCCTCCGCCGCCGAGCCCGGCACCGGGAAGGCGGTCACCGGCACCCACGTGCTCCACGCGTCGGATTCCGATGACGAGGTGCGCGCAGTGGTCCGATTCGTCCGCTCGCGTCTCGCAGACGGGGTCCCCGGCTACCAAATCGGTGTCTACTACCCCTCACCGGACCCCTACTTGCGGCTTCTCCACCGAGCCTTCGCGGAAGCCGGGATCACCGTCTACGGCCCCTCCGACGCGGCACTCGGCCGCTCCCCCGCCGGCCGTACGATCGTGCGGCTGCTGGGCCTGGATGCCGACCGGATGCCCCGCGCCGATCTCCTCTCGATCATCGCCGAAGGTGCGATCGCCCCGTTCGACGACGACGGCGCCGCCGTCTCGTCCCGGCGGCTCGAGATCCTCACCCGGACGCGCTTCCCCGTCATCGGTGCCGGCGACTGGGAGCGACTGGCCGAGTATCTGCAGGCCGAGCCTGAGGCCCTCGCCGAGTCCGAACGGGCCGCCGCTGCCGCGCTGCTGCGCCTGATCCGAAACATCCGTTCCGGACTCGCTGCCGTCGACGCCGCGCGTACCTGGACGGAGGCCACACGGGCTGTGACAGGTCTCGTCGCCTCACTGTTCCGTCAGGCCCCCGACCGGGCCGCCGTGCTCGCGGTGCTCGGTTCCCTAGGCGATCTGGATACGATCGCGCCGGCGATCACCCGGGATCGCGTCGTGGGTGCGGTCGCCACGCGACTGGACGCGATCGGTGACCGTGTCGGCGAGGAGGGCGCCGGGGTCGCCCTGGGGCCGATCGACGACGCCGTGGGTCGCGATCTGGACACCGTCTGCGTCGTGGGAATGGCGGAGGGATTGCTCCCGGTCCTGCACAAGCCCGACCCGCTCGTCCCCGAGGGCGCGGTCGAGCCCCCCTCCTCCGAACGACTCGACGAGCGGTACCGGGTTCTCCAGCTGGCGCTGACCGCCGGCTCCGAGCACCGCATGTGTTCGTTCCCCCGTGGGTCGATGCGAGGCGGCGGCGACCGGATCCCGTCCCGCTGGCTGCTGCCCACCCTGTCCCGACTCGCCCGGAAGTCCGTTCGCGCCACCAAGTGGCAGCAGGACGTCGACGGATGCCCGGCCGTCACCGCAGTGCCCTCGTTCGTCGACGGCGTGCTCACCCCGCCGACCGCCCTCGGTTCGGACCCGGCCACCCTCGCCGAACTGCGGATCCGGGACCTCTCCGCCCACGGGTGGCTGGCTCGGGCGGATGCCCCTGATCTGCTGGTCCGCGCCCACGAGATGCGTCAGGACCGTCGGCGTGGCCGGTTCACGCGGTTCACCGGCGACGTCTCTTCGGCTGCCGACCTGCTCACCTTCCTCGACCATCCGCTCTCGCCCACGAGGCTGGAGGATTGGGCACAGAGTCCCTACCTGTTCTTCCTCTCCACGGTGTTGCGGGTCCGAACGCTCGACGACCCGGCTGCAGATATCGAAATGGACCTGCGCGACTACGGCGACCTGGTCCATTCGATCCTCCAGCGCTACATCTCCGATCGGGTGGAGACCGGGTCCGGCCCGGACCGCGACCTGCTCATGAGAGCGCTTCGCAGCGAATGCGAGGCCGCCATCGCGACCTCGCCGGGCCTCGTGGCCTCGTTGTGGCGCCGAAGGGAGATCCTGCTCGGAGCCGAGCTGGACCGGTGGTTCTCGGAGGATGAGGTGGACTTCGAGGCGGGGTGGGCCCCAGCCGCTACCGAGCTCGGGTTCGGCCGACAGGCCCCCGACGGCTCGGTGGTCCAGATCCCGTTCGAGGTGACCACCTCCCGCGGCGCGACATCGGTCCTCCTCGCCGGGTCCATCGACCGGCTCGATGAGCGCGGAGACGCCCAGCGGGTCACCGACTACAAGACCGGGAAGCCACCGGAGTCAGAAGACCGGCCGACCGAGGATGATCCCACCATCTCCGGCACGCGATTCCAGTTGCCGCTCTACGCCGCGGCCGCCGAGGCATCCCACGACCTCCCGGTTCGCGAGGTGCGGTACTGGTACTGCACCGAGCGCGGGGAGTTCGAGCAGATCTCCCTCGACATCACCGTCGACGTCATGGCCAAGGTCCGTGAGGACGTGGGCAATCTGGTGGACGCCCTCCAGCGGGGCTGGTTCCCGCTCAAGGGCGGGCGAGGGTCGTCCCGTGACCTGGCCAAGCTCATCGGGGGCACGGAGCTCGACCGCGCCTGGGAGCAGCTGTCCCAGCAGGTACCGATCGCGTCCCATCCCGCATTCGCCGGCCTCGTCGCCGCCGACCCGACCGAGAACGAATCGGAGACGACCACATGAGCCACCTCCCCGACCGGGCCGCCCGTCTCCGCGTGGAAACAGACACCTCCGCCACGCTCTTCGTGGAGGCCGGCGCCGGGACCGGAAAGACCCATGCCCTGGTCAGCCGGCTCAGCACGCTCCTGTTGGACGACGCCGTGCCCGTCGACCGAATCGCAGCGATCACCTTCACCGAGAAGGCGGCCGCCGAGCTACGCGACCGGCTCCGCGTGACACTGGTCGACCTGCGCGCCAAGGGCGACCACCGGGCTGATGCCGCACTGGCGGGCCTCGACACCGCCGCGATCGGCACGCTGCATTCCTTCGCCCTGCGGCTGCTCTCGGAGAATCCCCTCGAGGCGGGGATCCCGCCGAGGGTCACCGTCCAACAGGACACCGCAGAGGCCACCGCCGTCGAAGCCCTGTGGCAGGAGTCCGCCACCCTCCTGTTCGGCAGCGGCCCGACCGCCACTCGATCAGGCAATCTGGCGCAGGCAGTCGACGACATGCTCGACGCCGGCGTGAATGCCCACGCGTTCCGCGAGGTGGTCGAGGCACTGCACCGTGACTGGGACCGCCTGCCCACCGATCCCCTGTACCCGGACGTCGCGGACCTGCCCGTGTCGCCGGATCTGGCCGAGGTGGTCGCTGCCGTCGGATCGATCGTCGGGTGGCGGGACTCCTGCCAGGACGAGACGGACAAGCTCTACGCCGTCCTCGACGACCACGAGACCTGGCTGGCGAACCTGCAGGACGCCGCCACGGACCCGACCGCGTCACCCTCCTGGATGGAACTCCTGGGAGATCCGGTCAAGGCAGGTCGCGGCGGCAAGGGCGCGAGCTGGGGCGGGACCGACGTGGTCAAGGAGATCAAAGAGGAGATCAAGCAGCTCTCCTCCGTATGCGAGGCGATCCTCGTCGAGCACTGGCGTCCACGCATCGCGGTGGTGCTCGACGCCCTCATCCCCGTGGTCCGACGACACGCCGCCGACCGCCGCCGCCACGGCACCCTGCAGTTCCACGATCAGCTCGTCCTCGCGCGCGAACTACTGCAGAACCCGACGGTCCGCGAGCGGGTCCGGGCACGCTACCAACGGATCCTCATCGACGAGTTCCAGGACACCGACCCCATACAGCTGGACATCGCCGAACTGCTGACCACCGCAACCGACGGCTCCGGACCCGAACCCGGCCGGCTCTTCACCGTCGGCGACCCCAAGCAGTCCATCTACCGGTTCCGGCGTGCCGACATCGCCACCTATCTCCGCGCCCGGGGTGGCGCCGACAACGTGGGCGGGGTCGAGATCGAGCGACTCAGCACGAACTTCCGTTGTTCACGTCCGGTCCTCAACTGGGTCAACGAGGTGTTCTCAGAGGTACTCACCGCCTCCGACGGCATCCAACCCGAGTACCGGGATCTCGAACCCGCACCGAGCCGGCCCGAGCACGACCCCGCCCACGGGCCGCGACCGTTCATCTTCCGCACGGAGGACGTTCCCGAGCACTGCCCACCCGACTCGAAGGAAGCCACCGAACGCCACTGGACCGAGGCCTCCGATGTGGCGAGGGTGATCGCCACCGCCATCCGGGAGAGCTGGACCCACGAGTCCAAAGAAGGTGGGCAGACCCCGCTGCGACTGGCCGACATCGCGATCCTCCTGCCGTCACGCGGGTCCCTGCCCATGCTCGAGACCTGCCTCGACCACGCCGGGATCGACTACCGCACCGAGGCCTCGTCGATCGTCTACGGGACACCTGAGATCCGCGACCTTCTCCTGGCCGTTCGCGCCGTGGCCAACACCGCCGACGAGGCCTCCCTCGTGGGCGCGCTGAGGTCACCGCTGTTCGGCTGCGGTGACGACGACCTCCTGCGTTGGCGCGCCGCCGGTGGCACCTGGGCTCCCGGCGCACCGGCACCCACGGATTTCGAGGCGTCGCCCGTCGCCGAGGCGATGGGCTACCTCTCGGCCCTGTCCCGCGACACCCGGCGCCCCGGCGAGCTGTTGGAGAGGCTCGTTCACAACCGCATGGTCTTCGAGTCCGTCGCCGAATCTCCGCGCCGGCGCGACCTGTGGCGGCGGATCCGGTTCGTGATCGAGCACGCATGGCAATGGGAGGAGTCCGCCACCGACCCCGCGCGTGCCGACCTGCGGGATTACGCCGACTGGGCATTGACGCTGACCGCGGAGGACGCCCGCGTCCCCGAAGCCGCCATCCCCGAGATCGGGGTGGACGCCGTACGCATCAACACCATCCACGCCTCAAAAGGCCTGGAGTACCCGATGGTCATCGTGGCCGGGATGAGTCGGGGCTGGCCGAACGGTCAGGGCCGGCTCCTGTGGACCGACGACGAGACTCCCCGGCCGGCCGTGTCGTTCTCCGCTGCCGTCCGCGATCCCGGGTACACACCAGCCGCCGATCTGGAGAAACAGCACGCCCGCGCCGAACGGATCCGGCTTCTCTACGTAGCCACGACCCGCGCGCAGAGCCGCCTCGCGGTCTCCGGCCATGGCTACGCCCTCAACACCGACGGAAAACCCAAGGCCGGCCTGTGGGGGACACTCCTCGGCTCCGTCATCGAAGACGCCGATGCGCCCGATCTGGTCGAGTACGGCGAGAACCTGCTCGAGGTTGCCGCCGCGCCCGCCGTGGACGTGCCCGACGAAGCGGAATGGGTGGAACGCAGCCGGCGGATCTCTGCCAGGTCCGCCGAGCGCGCGGGCTGGTCGGCGACCCGGATCGTGCACCCGGAAGCCGAGAGTGCCTCCGACGGCACCGGCGACGACGCACGCGACGACGAGGCCCGAGAACCGCGCCCACTTCCCGAACGGCTGGCTGCCGCGTTGCGCGACCGGTTCAGCCCGGCCCCGACGCGACCGGACGAGTTGCCGCCCGCACCGCGGGGCACCCCGCTCGCCTCCGGGCCGGACGTCGGTACCGCCGTGCACTACCTGGCCGAGTACACGGACCTGAGCCGCCTGCTCGGGCCGACCGCCGACCGCGACTCCTCGATCGCGGACTGGGAGCGATGGGCGGCGGACCAACTAGTCGCCCTCGGGTTGGGGGGCGCCCTGCGCGGGAGCCGGAACCCGGAGGCCGTCGCGGAGATGGTTTCCGTCGCGCGAACCGCACTGACCTCCGAGCCCGTCCGGCGGGCGGCGACTCGCACCCACTGGGCCGAGCTACCCGTGGCGGGGCCGCTGAGCACCGCGGATGGGACGACGGTCGCGGTGGACGGGGTCGTCGATCTCGTGATGGAGGAAGCCGACGGCTCGTTGACGATCGTCGACTACAAGACCGACGTCGCCGTCACGGTGGACACCGTTGACGAGTACCTGCTCCAGTTGTGCGCCTACGCCGAGCTGCTCGGTGGCACCACCGGAAAGACGGTGGGGAGGATCGAGCTGGTCTTCTGCCGCGGGGCCCGCCCGACGGTGGTGGCCCGCGACCTGGGCTGACGACACGGCCCTGCGGGGCGGGGCCCCGCGGGGGCGGAGCCCAGACAAGGTCAGCCCAGGTTGCTCCACACCACGCGGCCGTCCGCGACCGCGGCGAGTGCCGAGTCGCACGGGGCGCCCACCGTGAAGGCCTGGTAGAGCTCGACCAGCAGATCCACGACCGAATCCCACATCCGGTGAAGGGGCTGGCCCCCGCCGTACGCCCACACCGAGCCGGCGTCGCGACCGGCGCGGTACGACACCGCGTAGCCGAACCCGCTGCGCTCGGCGAACGGCCACAACCGACCCGCCCACGTCGCGTCACCACCCGGCTCAGACCCGAGGGTGCCGGCCCCCATCGCCTGCTCGAACCTCGCCGCCTGCACCTCGAACCCCTGGGCCGCGGTGAGCGGCTCCGCGAACGGGAACAACCCCTCCACCGAATCGAGGCCCGTCCTGCGCAGGTGCCACAACATGGTGCGGACACCGGTGGTGTCGTCGACGCCGCACCTGTCCAGTAGAGCGCCCGACGGACTCTCGGACTGCCGGGGATCGTCGGCCGGGCGCGCGCCGTCGCAGGCGACGACCGAGGCCACCCGGAGGAGCTCCGCGAGGGCGTCGGCCAGTTCGCCGATCTGCTCGTCGAGCACCACCGAGGCGTCGTCCTGCCCCGCCATCGACCGGCGACCACCAGCCGACCGGCCGCCGGTACCCGACGTCGGCGGGTCCGGGTGAGGCTCGGAATCGGGGGCGGTCCGGGACTCCCCCATCGCGGAACTGATGCGCGCGAGAGCGCCGTCGAACTCCTCGCTCCACTCGCCACCGGCGACCCAGTCCTCCTCGGCGACCGGAGGCACGGTCCGCAGCGGGGCCGGTGGGGGCGGGGACGGCTCGTCGGGGATGGCGGGCAGGAAGCCGGTGACGTCGGCCAACAGGTCCATCCGGGCGCGTCGGCCCTCGTCCATCCGCGAGCGCTCCGAGCGGGTGAACGCCATGACCGGCAGGGTGAGGAGCAGCGCGGCCTGACGGCCGGTGAAACCGAAGCCCAGCTTGAGCGCCCGGCGCGCCTCGACCGGCGACTCCGCGTCGCGGATGGCCGCCATCACCCCGTCGAGGTCCTCGCAGGCCCGGAGGATCGCCTCCGCCTCGTCCCAGGACCTCCCGATGTCGTCACCGGGTTCGAACCATCCTCCGACGGTACGCGCAGCGCCCACGACAACCCCCCTTCTCGTCGACGAACCACACATTCGCCCCCTCAGATCCGCGGGAATCCTACGCCCGCCCGCGCTCCCGTGGCGGTTCCAGGACCAGCACTATGCGGAGACCTCCGGAAGCGCCTGCGGCAGGCCGCATGTGACCCATCTCTCCGCACGCGGGCGGCGCTCTGACCAGTGCCGATGGCGGGACAATCGAACCCTCAGGATTGACCGAAATCCACGACGGGATCAGTGCGTAGGGTCCGAGGCATGCGCAAAACCCTGATGCTCGAGGAACGTCAGCCGGACGACACCGGCACGGCGCACTCGGACGTCGACACCATGCCCGACGTCACCCACGCCACCGTCCTCCCGGCGCCGCTGACGACGATCATCGCCGCGGTGGCGGGCGGACTGATCGGCATCGCTGCGGTCTACGGGGTGGCGTCCAGACTGGCCGGCTCGCTCACCGCGGTCGCGGCCATCGTCATGGTCTTCGCGGTCACGCTGGCCGGCCCCCGGGTCCACGCGGCGGCCCGCACCGAACTCGGGCGGACGATCGCGGTCACGCTCCAGGCGATCGGGTTCGGCGGCGTCGTCGGCGCGCTGGTCATCGCCGCCTGAACCATCGCCGACTGAGCCATCCCTGTCCTGGTCAGCCCCGCCTGAACCATCGCCGTCCTGGTCAGCCCCGCCTGAACCGCGCGGACAACTCGTCGACAGCCGCCTCCTCCACCCCGGCGCCCTCCACGAGGTATCGCCGCGCGTCACCGAACTCACGGGCCAACACATCCAGGGAGCGGCGGAGGTTGGACTCCTCGACGCCGATGAGCACCTCTATCGCCTCGAGCTTGTCGGGCATCTCCGCCTGCACGTAGGTACGGATGGAGGAGACGAAGTCCGCGGACATCTCCCGCGTGAGCAGGTAGTCCGCGATCACATCCTCCTCCCGGACACCGGCGACCAACTGCACCAGCGCCGAGACCCACCCGGTGCGGTCCTTGCCCGCCGTGCAGTGCACGATCGCCGGGCCCGACGACACGGCCAGGGCGTGGACGGCCCGACCGAACGCCCGCCGCTCGTGATCACCCACCACGAACCGCTCGTAGGTCGCGGCCATCTCGCGCCGCGCCTCCTCGGCCCCGGCCAGGCCGGACGCACTGAGGGTCGCCGCCGAGGTGTGCCCGCCCAACACGTCGATCGGCAGGTACTCGGCCCCGGCGGGGACGACGTCGGGCTGCTTGTCGATCTCGGCGCCGGTGCGCAGGTCGACGACGGTCGAGACGCCGAGTTTCTCGAGCACCGCGAGGTCGTCGTCGCCCACCGCGAGGGTCGTGGACCGGTAGACGAGACCGCGGGCCATCGACCCGGACGGACGGAGTGCGTAGCCCGGGCCGGCCACGTCCCGGAAATTGTGGACGCTGGTGAGTCGGACATCGCTGACGACGAACCCGTCCCGGTCGAGGCCGACCTCGTCGTCGTCGGATCCCCGGACGACACCCTCGTCCACGTCGACGTTCCCGCCGTGTTCGCCGACCATCCCACGCCCCTGTTCGATCCCCGCGCGCCCATGTGGCGCGCCGTCACCTCGTTCCTACCCGATGCGCTGCGAACACGACCGACGGGTGGTCCCAGGGCCCCGATGCTGACACCTGTCAAAGTTGCCGGGCGTTTCTCTGGTGCGAGGCCGTGCGGTGGCTTAATCTCACACCTCATGAGCAGAACAGATTTCAATCCCGGCCACGCCATGCAGCACGAGACGTTCGGCGACATCCTTCTGGAGCGTTCCACGGACGACCACCCGGGACTGCTGTTCGAGGACTCCGCGTGGACCTGGCGCGAGTTCGTGGCCGAGGCCGCCGTCCGCGCGGAGATCCTGCGCGGCTGGGCGGAGGAGCACTCCGACTCGTACGCGGACCGACCCGACCCCTACAAGCACCTCCACGTGGGCATCCTGCTGGAGAACGTGCCCGAGTACCTGTTCACCCTGTGCGGGGCGGCGCTCGCGGGCGTCACCATCGTCGGCATCAACCCCACCCGGCGCGGCGCCGAACTCGCCTCCGACATCCGGGGCGTGGACTGCGACGTGATCGTCACCGACGCCGACGGCACCGCCCTGCTCGAGGACCTCGACACCGGCGTCGCCGCGCAGTTCGACATCGACTCCGAGCAGTGGCGCGGCCTGCTCGCCGATCACGCCGGCGCCGAGCCCCGACTGCACCCGGAGAGCGCCCGCGACCCCCACACCCTGCTGGCCCTGCTGTTCACCTCCGGCTCGACCGGCGCCCCCAAGGCCGTCATGTGCTCGACCGGCCGCATGGCCATGATGGGCACCATCAACTACCGGGGCCTCGTCCGCGACGACGTGGCCTACAGCGCGATGCCCCTGTTCCACGGCAACGCCCTCTTCGCCGCGTTCGCCCCGTCCGCGTACGTCGGCTGCACCTTCGCGATGCGCCGCAAGTTCTCCGCCTCGGGGTTCCTGCCCGACGTGCTGCGGTACAACGCCAGCTACTTCAACTACGTCGGCCGGTCACTGTCGTACATCCTCGCCCAGCCCGAGGTGCCCGAGGAGAAGCAGACGCGCCTGCGGGTCGTCTTCGGCACCGAGGCCTCCGTCCACGACCGGACCGAGTTCGAGCGTCGCTTCGGCGTGACCCCGCTCGAGTCGTACGGCAGCAGCGAGGGCGGCGTGGTGATCAGCCACACCGAGGACACCCCGCCCGGCGCGCTCGGCGTGGCCGGCGCCTACATGGACGTCGCGATCCTCGACGCGGATGAGAACGAATGCCCCCGGGCCGAGTTCGATGCCAACGGCGGCCTGGTCAACGCCGGCGAGGCGATCGGCGAGATCTGCAACGTCACCGGCGCAAAGCTGTTCGAGGGCTACTACCGCAACCCCGAGGCCACCGCCGAACGCAACGTCGGCGAGGTCTTCCACACCGGTGACCTGGGCTACCGCGACGCGGACGGGTACTTCTACTTCGCCGGCCGCTCCGGTGACAGGATCCGCGTGGACAGCGAGAACTTCTCCGCCGGGCCCGTCGAGCGCATCCTCGACCGGTTCCCCGGCGTGCTCGTCGTGGCCGTCTACCCGGTCCCGGACCCGCGCACCGGCGACCAGGTCATGGCCGCCATCCAGCTCGAACCCGGCGTGGAGTTCGACGCCGACGCGTTCTCCGAGTTCTGCCGCACCCAGCCCGACATGGGCACCAAGTGGGCGCCGCGGTTCGTGCGCGTCATGACCGAGATGCCGGTCACCGCCACGCGGAAGATCTCCAAGCCCAGCCTGCGACGCGAGTCCTGGATCGAGCCCGGCGAGGTCTACCTGCGTGGCGGCGCGGCGGGCGACGACGACGTCTACCGGCCGCTCACCGACGCCGACCGCGAGGCCCTGCTCACCGAGTACGAGCTCCACGGGCGCCGGCCCGTGGGGGTGTGACGAGGAGCGCGCTCAGCGCAGGACGCGCAGCTGGAACGGGTAGTTGATCGTCCGCCCCTGGGTCGCACGAACGGTGCCGATGACGTGGCCGATGATCTGCGCGAGGAAGGACACCGCGAGCAGGATGAGGCCGATGGGCAGGCCGATCACCGTGAGGATGAAGATCCAGCCCACGATGCTCATGATCCACAGGCCGAGATTGAAGTTGAACGACCCGGCGGCGGCCTGGCGGACGAACGGGCTGCGGTCCTTGTAGATCAGCCACATCACGAGCGGGCCGACGAACGACAGCCACCCGGCCGAGAGCGCCATCGCGATGAGGCTGGACGCGTGCGCCAGTGCCGCGGGGGTGCGGTCGTCCGGGCCGACGGCCGGGGGCTGGTTCCCGTACCGGGGGTCGCCGTACCCGCCCTGTCCGAACTGGTGGTCGCCGTACTGGTGGTAGCCGGGCTGCTGGGTCATGCCTCCAGTGTCCTCGCCGGAAGGGATCCGCGCATCGGGGATGTCCCGGGTCTTCGGTCACGCGGATGTCACACGGCGCGCCTACTGTGGCAGCCATGGCCGATCCCATCAGATCCGACGTGCCCGCCACCGCCTCGGGCGTGACCGAGCCGGACGATTCCGAGCGGCTCGACGACGCCGTGCGGCCCCTGCGCGACGACGTGCGTTTCCTCGGCGCCGTCCTCGGCGACACGGTGCGCGACCAGGCGGGCGGGAAGATCTTCGACCTGGTGGAGACCGCCCGGCGCACCGCGTTCGCCGTCCGCCGCTCGGAGGCCGACCGCGACGAGGTGGCGGCCCTGTTCACCGATGTGCCCGCCACCGAGATGATCCCCGTCATCCGGGCGTTCTCCCTGTTCGCGCTGCTGGCCAACGTCGCCGAGGACCTCCACCAGGAGCGCCGTCGCCGCATCCACACCGCTGCGGGCGAGCCGCCGCCGGACGGGGATCTCGAGGCGACCTGGGCGCGACTGGCCGAGAACGAACCCGAGCCCGCGAGGCTGGAGGCGGTGCGCGCGACGGCCCGGGTGGCGCCCGTACTCACGGCGCACCCCACCGAGACCCGCCGGCGCTCGGTCTTCGAGATCACCCGACGGGTGCTGGACCTCATGCGCCGCCGCGACGCCCTGCGCACGGGGTCGGACGAGGCGGGGCACCGGGACCGCGTCACCGATGCCGAGCTCGAGCAGGTGGAGCAGGACATCCGCCGGCAGGTGCTCACGCTGTGGCAGACGGCGATCATCCGCAGCCAGCGCCCCCGGATCGAAGACGAGGTCCTGGGCGGCCTGCAGTACCACGAGGCCACGCTCATCGACGTGATCCCGCCGCTCAACGCGGAGATCGCCGACCGTCTCGGCTCCGGCGACCGCCCCGTCGTCCGCCCCGGCTCGTGGATCGGCGGGGACCGCGACGGCAACCCGTACGTCACCGGCGACGTGGTGCGCTTCGCCACCGAGCAGGCCGCCGCGCTACTGCACCGCCACTACACGGAGGAACTGCGGCTGCTCGAGCGGGAGCTGCCCCTCTCGCGGCGGGTCGTGGACGTGCCCCCCGGGCTCAGCGACCTCGCGGACTCGCTGGTGGAGACGGACGGGGAGCTCGCCGCCGCGCGCGAGGACGTGCCGTTCCGCCGCGCCGTGCGGGTGGTCCGCCGTCGGCTCGCCGCGCGGGTGAGGTCCTCGTCGTCGTCACCCGGATCGTCGCCGGACGCGATCGGTCACGACGACGACGAGGCCTACACCTCCCCGGCGGAGATGCTGACCGATCTGGATGTCATCGACGCCGCGCTCGGGGCCTGCGGTGGCGAGCTGGCTCGGTCGCCGCGTCTGCGGGACCTGCGGTGGGCGGTACGGACGTTCGGGTTCCACCTGCAGGCACTCGACATGCGGCAGAACTCGGAGTCGCACGAGGAGGTGCTCACCGAGCTGTTCGCCCTGGCCGGGGTGAGCGAGGACTACTCGGCGCTGGACGAGGACGCCCGTGTGGAGCTGCTGCTGCGCGAACTCTCGCACGACCGGCCGCTGCTCGGGCCGCGCGCGGAGCTGTCGGAGCTGGCGGCCAAGGAACTCGGGGTGATGCGGGCGGCCGCCGCGGCCGTGGACCTGCTCGGCCCGGAGGTGGTGCCGCACTACATCGTGTCCATGTGCGGGACGGTCTCCGACCTGCTCGAGCCGGCGGTGCTGCTGCGCGAGGTCGGATTGTTCTCGGGCGACCCCGCCGAGCCGCGCTCGAGCGTTCGGCTCATCCCGCTGCTGGAGACGATCGACGACCTGGCGGCGGGGCCGGACATCCTCGACACGGCGCTCGCGATCCCGCAGTTCCGGGCGCTCATCCGGGCGCAGGGCGACGTGCTGGAGGTGATGCTCGGCTACTCGGACTCCAACAAGGACGGCGGGTACCTGGCCGCCAACTGGGCGCTCTACCAGGCCGAACGCGATCTCGCCGAGGCCGCGACGCGGGCGGGCGTGCACCTGCGCTACTTCCACGGGCGCGGCGGGGCCGTCGGACGGGGCGGCGGCAACTCCTACGAGGCGATCCTCGCGCAGCCACCGGGCGCGGTGCGGGGCGCGCTGCGGATCACCGAGCAGGGCGAGGTCATCTCGGCCAAGTACTCCGAGCCGCGGCGGGCGCGCCGCAACCTCGAGGCGCTCGTGGCGGCGACGCTCGAGGCCTCGCTGCTCGACGTCGAGGGTCTGGGCGACCGGGCCGGGGAGGCGTACGGGGTGATGGCCGAGCTCGCGCGGCTCGGGCGGGCGGCGTACGCGTCCCTGGTGCACGACGACCCGGGGTTCATCGAGTACTTCACCACCTCCACCCCGGTCGCCGAGATCGGGGAACTCAACATCGGGTCCAGGCCGTCCTCCCGCAAGCAGACGTCGAGCGTCGAGGATCTGCGGGCGATCCCGTGGGTGCTGTCGTGGTCGCAGTCGCGGGTGATGCTGCCCGGCTGGTTCGGCGTGGGCACCGCACTGCGGCAGTGGGTCGACGCCGAGGGCGAGGCGGCGGCCGGGGAGAGACTGGCCACGCTCCGGCGGCTGAACGACGACTGGCCGTTCCTGCGCACGACCCTGTCCAACATGGCGCAGGTGATGGCCAAGGCGGACATGGGGCTGGCCGGCCGCTACGCCGAACTCGTCCCGGACGCCGAGGTGGGTCGGCGGATCCACGGGGTGCTCACCGACGAGTTCGAGCTGACCCGCGAGATGCTGCTGGAGATCACGGGGCAGGAGACGCTGTTGGACGACAACCCGGCGCTGGCCCGCTCGGTGCGCAACCGCTTCCCCTACCTCGAACCGCTCAACGTGCTGCAGGTCGAGTTGCTGCGCCGCTACCGCGCCGGGGACTCCGACCCGGCGGTGCGAACCGGCATCCAGCTGACCATGAACGGCCTGGCCACGGCCCTGCGCAACTCGGGGTGATCCTCGACGTGCCGGCTAGCGTAGCTGTCGCTGGGTGAGCGGGATGAGCAGCGCGCACACCACCGCCAGCCCGGCGATCCACGGGACCGGACCGCCGGCGCGCGAGAGCTCGGCGAGCACGTACGGCGTGGCCATCCCGAGGTAGGCCAGGACGTAGAACACGGCCACGAGCCCGGCGTGGTCCCGCGGTCCGGACTGCAGCTCGACCTCGACCAGCCCCGCCACCAGAAGCGTGGCGTATCCCACGCCGAGCAGGACCGCGACGGGCAGCAGCCACAGGGCGCGGCCGGGGAGTGCGGGCGAGGCGGCCAGCAGCGCTCCGGCGGCCATCCCGAGCGAGGCGGCGGCGAGTCCCATGACCGGCGGCCGGGACGGCGGTGACGCGGCCGCGATCCTGCGGACGGCGGGTTGGACCAGCACCCCGGCGCCCAGCGTGACCCCCACCATGACGCCGGCGTACAGGGTGGGCCGGCCGAAGGCGTCCCCGCCCAGCAGGTCGGCGAGCACCGCGAACGACATGCTGGCGCAGCCGAACACCAGCGGGGCCCACGGCGCGACCCCGAGGAGGAACCGACGGGTGCCGGCCGTGGCGGGGATGAGCGGGGCGACCTCCGGCCCGCCGTGCGGCTCGTACGGGTCCGCGGCGCCCCACGCCGCGACCAGCGCGATCGTGCCGAGGATCAGATGCGGAAGGTACGCCGAGAACAGTGGGGCGGGGGCGAACTCCCCGACCATGCCCGCCGCCAGGCCGCTGAGCCCGAACCCGCCGGTCAGCGCGATGGCCGCGCGCCGCGCACCGGTGCCGGGCGGCCCGCCGGCGGAGAGCTCGCGGACCCAGGCGCTGCCGGCCCCGAACGCCGCCCCGGACGCCAGCCCGGCGAGGAACCGTCCCAGGTACAGCCACAGTGAATCCTGCGGCCCCAGCAGCATGAACAGCGTCGCCAGCAGCGACAGGACCAGGACGGGCCGCATGAGCACACGGCGGCCGTTGCGGTCGGACCACCGGCCGGCCACCAGCAGGGTGGGCAGGAGGCCGACGATGTAGACGCTGAAGATCGCGGTGACACTGGACTGCGACAGCCCCAGCTCGGCGCGGTACAGATGCAGCAACGGGGCGAACTGGTTGGCGCCCCAGCCCACCGCGAACACCGCGAGGGCCACGCGCACCCAGCTGCGACGGTCGACCTGAGAATCCATGGAGCAGAACCTAGCCCGCGCGCGTCCTACGCGAGCGCGGTGACCACGAACGCCACCCCCACCACCACGAACAGTGTGCTGGCCACGACGTCGACCCACGGCAACAGCCGTCCGACCCGCTCGTTGACCACCCGGTGCGAGGCCACCAGCGCGAGCCCGCCGAACCAGGCGAGCGCGACCGCGATCATCCCCGCGACCAGGGCCACCGACCACGCCGGCGAGACCTCCTCGCGCAGGAACGGGGTGAGCACCGCGCCGAAGAACACCAGGGCCTTGGGGTTGGCGAGGTTGGTGACCAGACCGCGGGTGAAATCCCCCCGCGGCACCAGATCCGCTACTCGAAATCGGGATCCGCTATCCGAATCCGGGTAGCGGATCCCGATTTCGAGTAGCGGATCCGAGGGCGGGGCGGTGGCG
>NZ_JABFAN010000018.1:0-13307 GCF_017168155.1 Dietzia sp. KRD202
CCCGACCACCAGCCCGGCCCTCACCCCACCCGACCGCCGGCAGCACCCATCACCCGACGCGCCAACAACGAACCCCGCAACTGCTCCACACCCACCACCTCACCACCGGGACCCGACAACGGCACCCTCCAATTCGGATACTCATCCGACGTCCCCGGAACATTCACCGCACGGCGATCACCCACGAGATCCGCCACCGACACGGCGAACAACAGCGACGGCGACTCGGCCACGAATCGATGCAGTGCCACGACCAGATCATCGGGGGAGTCCCCGTCGAGCAGGCCACGCTCCCGCACGACAGCAGTGAAGGCCGAGATCTCGGCCTCGGCACCACGACGTTCCTCGGCGCTGTCGCCCGTCAACTGTCCCAACTCCTCGCGGATATCCACATGGACGAGGTCGGCGTAGCCGGCGGTCGGCGGGAGATCATGGGTCATCACCGACGCCATACACAGCCGTCGATAGTCCTCAGGCGGGATCGGGGCGTCCTCGTCCTGCTCGAACCACATCACGGACGTGCCCAGGATCCCGAGCTCGGACAGCGTCTCGCGGACCCCCGGAGCCACCGTTCCCAGGTCCTCGCCCACCACGACCGCGCCGGCCCGTGACGCCTCGAGTGCGAGAACTCCGAGCATCGCCTCGTGGTCATAGTGGACATATGTGCCCTCGGTCGGAGCCGCGCCCCGGGGAATCCACCACAGCCGGAACAGGCCGAGGATGTGATCGATCCGGACGCCGCCTGAATCCCGCAATGCCGCGCGGACGATGTCGCGGAAGGGACGGTAGCCCTCCTCGGCGAGGGCGTCCGGACGGAGCGGCGGCTGCGACCAGTCCTGACCGCGTTGGTTATAGGCGTCCGGGGGAGCACCCACCGAGACCCCACGGGCCAGTGAATGGTGGAGCGACCACGCATCGGCGCCCGTGGGATGGACCCCCACCGCCAGATCGTGCAGGACCCCGAGACGCATCCCCGCGGCAAGGGCCTCGCGCTGGGCGTGCGTCCGCTGCTCCGCGACCAACCACTGCAACCACAGGTGGAAACGGATCTCTTCCGGATTCTCGTCGGCGTAACCCGCGACGGCCTCCGAGCCCGGATCCCGGAGTTCCTCCGGCCAGGTGGACCAGTCGGGGCCGTGGTCACCGGCCAGCGCGGACCACGTGGCGAAGCCCAGAATCCCGGGCTGCTCATCGACGAACCGGTCGAACGAGTCGGCCCGGGCGCGAGCCAGCGGGACCATGAACAGGATGCGCAACGCCTCGAGCTTCGCGGTCCACGAACTGTCGCGATCGATCGTGTCCACAGTGTTGGTCGCAGCCGCGGTGCGGGCCAGGTCATCCACGCGACGGCGGTCGGCGACTGACAGGGCGGAGTACTCCGGCACGAGCTCGGGGCGCAGGTACAGGGGGGAGGCGAACCGGCGGGTCGTCGGGAGATAGGGCGACGGACCGACCGGCACGAACGGCTCACCCGCATGCATGGGGTTGACCAGGACGAAGTCCGCGCCGAAGTCGCGGCTCGCCCACCCGGCGAGGTCCCCGAGGTCGGCCAGATCGCCGACGCCCCAGGATTGTTCCGACCGGACCTGATAGATCTGTGCCGCCAACCCGACTGCACGGTGCTCCTCGAGTCCGGCGGGCACGGGGATCGCGCGGGGATGGACTAGCAGGGTGCACTCACTGGAGTGGCGGGTGCCGTCCGGGGCTCGGACCACTGCGGTGACGCGATGCCATCCGACGGGCAGATCATCGGGGACCGCCAGAGTGACCCGCTCCATCGCCACCCCGTCGACATCCCGGGCGATCCGGGGTTCGTCGAGGGGGAGCAACGTCGACGGCACGTCGGCGTCCTCGAGAAGGACCTCGACATTCACGATCGCGCCGCGCGGGACGTGGACCGGGCACCCGATGGCGGTGCCCTCACGCGCCACCAGCGTCGGTGGCAGCACACGTCGCCAGGGGCGCAGACGAACAGCACCGAGTGCCTCACGTTCGGAGACGCCGCCCTCGTCGTCGTCGTCGTCGCCGCCGACCTCGACGCCCATCGCGGCGAGCACCGCGCGCAGGGTCGAGGCCGGGACCTCGCGACGGACGCCGTCGGCGTCCTCGTAACTCGATGCGACGCCGCAGACATCGGCGAGCTCGGCCAGGGCAGGGGATACGGCGTGGTTCTCGGTCACGGGACCCACTGTGCCACCGGAGCGAGCCCAGTGAGTCTCGTGCAGAAACGGACCGCAGTCCGAACCGTCCGGTGGGCACAGCGTAGTGTGAAGCGGAACACGTATCAGCTCGCTCAGAGAAAGGCCGTGGACCACCCATGACCGAGGCATTCATCTACGACGCCATCCGGACTCCGCGAGGCAAGGGCAAGCCTGGCGGCGCTCTGCACGGGGTCAAGCCGATCGACCTGGTCGTCGGCCTCATCGAGGAGATGCGGCGTCGCTTCCCCGATCTCGACGAGAACCGGATCTCCGACATCATCTACGGGATCGTCACCCCGACGGGGGATCAGGGCATGGACCTGCCGCGGATCGCCGCGCTGGCCGCCAAGATGCCCGACACCGTCGCGGGTGTGCAGATCAACCGTTTCTGTGCCTCCGGTCTGACCACGATCAACATGGCAGCGCAGAAGATCCGCTCCGGGTGGGACGAGGTCGTCCTCGCCGGTGGTGTCGAGTCGATGTCCCGGGCGCCGATGGGCTCCGACGGCGGCGCCTGGGCTCTGGACCCGGCCACCAACTACGACACCTACTTCTCCCCGCAGGGGATCGGCGCCGACCTCATCGCCACCCTCGAGGGGTTCACCCGCGAGGACGTGGACCGCTACGCCGAGCGCTCGCAGCGCCTGGCCGCCCGCGCATGGGAAGAGGGGCGCTTCGCCAAGTCCGTCGTGCCCGTCAAGGACATCAACGGCGTCACCATCCTCGACCATGATGAGCACATGCGCCCGGGCACCACCGTCGAGGCCCTGGCCAAGCTCAAGCCGTCCTTCGCCATGGTCGGCGACATGGGCGGATTCGACGCGGTGGCACTGCAGAAGTACCACTGGGTCGAGGAGATCAACCACGTCCACCACGGTGGCAACTCGTCCGGCATCGTCGACGGCGCCGCACTCGTGGTCGTCGGATCGGAGAAGGCCGGGCAGGAGATGGGCATGACCCCGCGCGCCCGCGTCGTCGCCGCGGCCACCTCCGGTGCCGACACCACCATCATGCTGACCGGGCCCACCCCGGCGGCCAAGAAGGCGCTCGCCACCGCCGGCCTGACCCCCGATGACATCGACCTGTGGGAGCTCAACGAGGCCTTCGCCTCCGTCGTGCTGCGCTTCCAGAAGGACATGAACATCCCCGACGAGAAGCTCAACGTCAACGGCGGCGCCATCGCCATGGGGCACCCGCTCGGCGCGACCGGCGCGATGATCACCGGCACGGTGCTCGACGAGCTCGAGCGCACCGGCGGCAAACGAGCCCTCATCACCCTCTGCGTGGGTGGCGGCATGGGCGTGGCCACCATCATCGAACGCGTCTGACCCGCACCGACACCACAGGCATAGGAGTAGAAAACCAGTGAGCGAAAACATGTTCCGGTGGGAGCAGGACGGCGACGGCATCGTCACCCTCACCATGGACGACCCCGACCACGGCGCCAACACGATGAACGCCCGGTTCATCGACGACTTCTCCGCCACCGTCGACCGCATCGAGGCCGAGAAGGAGTCCATCAAGGGCGTTGTGCTGACGTCCGCCAAGAAGAGCTTCTTCGGCGGCGGCGACCTCAAGTCCATGATCAAGGCCGGTCCCGACCAGGCCGACGAGCTCTTCGAGCGGTCCATGAGCATCAAGGGCCGCATGCGCGCTCTTGAAACCTGCGGCGTTCCGGTCGTGGCCGCCCTCAACGGCGCGGCCCTGGGCGGTGGCCTCGAGCTCGCGCTCGCCTGCCACCACCGCGTCATGGCCGACGCCCGCGGCGCCAAGGTCGGCCTGCCCGAGGTCACCCTCGGGCTGCTGCCGGGCGGCGGCGGCATCGTCCGCACCGTCCGCATGTTCGGCCTCGCGCAGGCCGTGCCCAACATTCTCATGTCCGGCCGGTCCTTCGCCCCGGACAAGGCTCTCAAGGCCGGCCTGGTCGACGAGGTCGTCGAGCCCGAGAAGCTCCTCGACGCAGCCAAGGCCTGGATCAAGACCGACCCCGAGGCGAGCCAGCCGTGGGACCGCAAGGGCTGGACCCTGCCCGGCGGCACCATCAGTGACCCGGCGCTGGCCGGCGTCCTGCCGTCGTTCCCGGCGAACATGCGCAAGCAGACCAAGGGCGCACCCTCCCCGGCACCGCGCGCCATCATGGCCGCCGCCGTAGAGGGCTCGCAGGTCGACTTCGCCACCGCCGAGAAGATCGAAGCACGCTACTTCGTGTCCCTCGTCACCGGCCCCATCGCGAAGAACATGATCCAGGCGTTCTTCTTCGACATGCAGCACTGCTCCTCGGGCGGGGCCCGGCCCAAGGCCGCCGACGGCTCGGAGATCCCGCGCACCCAGTTCACGAAGGTCGGTGTCCTCGGCGCCGGCATGATGGGCGCCGGCATCGCGTACGTGTGCGCGAAGGCCGGCATCGAGGTCGTGCTCAAGGACGTCGAGCAGGCCTCCGCCGACAAGGGCAAGGCGTACTCGGAGAGCATCGAGGCCAAGGCCCTCGAGCGCGGTCGCACCACGCAGGAGAAGTCCGACGCCCTGCTCGCCCGCATCACCCCCACGACAGACCCGCAGGCCCTGGCGGGGTGCGACCTCGTGATCGAGGCCGTCTTCGAGTCGCCCGAGCTGAAGAAGAAGGTGTTCCAGGAGATCGAGGACATCGTCGCCCCCGACGCGCTGCTCGGCTCCAACACCTCGACCCTGCCGATCACCGACCTCGCCACGGGCGTCAAGCGGCCCGAGGACTTCATCGGCCTGCACTTCTTCTCGCCCGTCGACAAGATGCAGCTGGTCGAGATCATCAAGGGTGACAAGACCACCCCGGAGACGCTGGCCAAGGCGATCGACCTCACGCTGGCCATTCGCAAGATCCCGATCGTGGTCAACGACTCGCGTGGCTTCTACACCTCACGGGTCATCGGCACGTTCGTCAACGAGGCGATCGGGATGCTGGCCGAGGGCATCGAGCCCGCCACCATCGAGCAGGCCGGCCGCATCGCCGGCTACCCGGCGGCCCCGCTGCAGCTGTCCGACGAGCTGAACCTCAACCTCATGGTCAAGATCCGTCAGGCGACCCGCGACGCCGCAGAGGCCGCTGGTGAGGAGTTCGTCCCCGACGCCGTCGACCAGGTGATCCTCAAGATGGTCGAAGAGCTCGAGCGTTCCGGCCGCGCCGCCGGCGCCGGGTTCTACGAGTACGCCGACGGCAAGCGCGCCGGATTGTGGTCGGGTCTCCGCGAGGCGTTCAACACCTCCCCGGACAACGCACCCCCGCTCCAGGATCTCATCGATCGCATGATCTTCGCAGAGGTCCTCGAGACGCAGAAGTGCGTCGACGAGGGCGTGATCGTCGACGACGCGGACGCCAATATCGGCTCCATAATCGGCATCGGATTCCCGGCGTGGACCGGCGGCACCCGCCAGTACGCCAAGAACTACTCCGAGCCGGGGGCCAAGATCGCCACCGGGTACAAGGGCTTCGTCACCCGTGCCGACGAGCTGGCCGCCAAGTACGGTGAGCGCTTCTCGCCCACCGAGTCGCTGAAGAAGCTGGCAGCCGAGCAGGGCTGACCTCCTCCCACACGGCCCGTACGGCGGTCGTCCCGGGGATACCGGGGCGGCCGCCGTACGAGCATCCCGGCGCGTGCGAACGCCTCTCGGTGTCGCGGAACGTGTGCACCACCTCGCGCGGGAGGGCGTTCGGGGCCGTTGTCCCCATGGCCGATTCGCAGAAAGGGAACGCGAGATGTCTGGGCTGATCACAGCGGACGATCTGCACAGTGGATATCGGATCCGACTCGGGGAGATGACCCTCTCGGAGGAGGAGATCGTCGACTTCGCGTCCGAGTGGGATCCCCAGTGGTTCCACACGGACCCGGCCGCCGCTGCGACCGGGCACCACGGAGGCGTGATCGCCAGCGGCATCCACACCCTGGCGATCCTCCAGAAGCTCAGCGTGGAGGCGTTCTACTCACGGTCGGCCGTGATCGCCGGGCGCGGATTCGACCGCCTGCGCTTCACCGCCCCGGTGCGTCCGGGCGCCACGCTGAGTGGCACGGCCACCGTGACCGAGGTGAGCCTCGACGAGGCGAGGGGGCGGGTTGGGATGGACATCGAGATGCACGATCAGGACGCGCGGACCGTCCTCACCACCACGATGACGGTGTTCCTGTGGCGCCGCGGCCACGGTGGCGCCGCCGGCGGGTGACGGCGGGGCCGGACCCGAACCCGATCCGCGCGAGCGCGTGGAATCCGGCGTCAGCCGCGCTCTGCGGCGACCCGGCCCATCCGCACGAACGCTTCGGTTAGCAGCTCGGCGGAGCAGGCGAAGTTCGCCCGGGCGAAGCCCTCGCCCTCCGTGCCGAACGCCGGCCCGGGGCTCAGCGCCACCCGGCCCTCGTCGAGGAACGCCGCGGCCGGGTCGTCGCCCAGACCCGGGTAGCCGCGCAGGTCGATCCACGCCACGAACCCGGCGTCGGGCCGACGCCACCGCGCGCGGGGAAGGTGCTCGGCCAGCAGCTGCTCCATCAGATCGAGGTTCGACGCGAGCGCGGCACGCAGCTCATCGAGCCACTCCAGTGACCCGGTCAACGCGGCCTCCGCGGCCAGTGCCCCGAAGTGCCCCACGGCGCCCGACAGCGCCGAGCGCCGGACGTGGAACCGCTCCGGGTTGCCGTTGATCACGAACGCGCACTTGAGTCCGGCGAGGTTGAACGCCTTGGACGCCGACGAGATGGCCAGCCCCACCTCGCGCGCGGTGTCGGAGGCGGCCAGGAACGAGGTGAAATCGACTCCCGGCGTGGCCAGGGGCGCCCAGATCTCGTCGGAGACCACCACGGCGTCGTGCCGCGCGGCCAGGTCGGCGAGCTCGGCCAACTCTGCCTGGCCGTGAAGAACGCCCGTGGGGTTGTGCGGGTGACTGAGCAGCACGGCCCGGGCCCCGTCGGCTAACGCCTGCTCGATGCCCGCCAGGTCCAGTCGCGGGTCCTCGCCGTCGTGGTCGACCAGGGGCACCGCGACCGGCGTCATCCCCACGCGCCGGATCCACGGTCCGAACGGCATGTACACCGGCGGCGTGTACACCACGCCGCTCCCGGCCGGGATGGTCCGGGCGAGGGTCTCCCGCACGCCCACGCCGACGTCGTTGACCGGCACCACCGCGTCCTCCGGCACGTCGTACCCGAAGCGCGAGTAGTACCGCGCGCACACACCGGCGAGTCGCTCGATCTCGGCGAAGTAGCCGGTGTCGCCGTCCGCCACCGCGGCGGCGAGGCGCTCCCGGATCGCCGGGGCGAGCAGGACGTCGGTCTCGGCCACGAACAGCGGCAGGACGTCCTCGGGGTAGGCCACCCACTTCTGGCTCCGCCGTCTACGCAGCTCGGACTCGGGGACATCCAGGGGGAACGGCACGGCGGTGGATCCTTTCGCAGCGGGTTCGACCGTCCCAGGTTACTCAGCTGCCGGGCACGAACCCCGGGTGCACCCACACGTCGAAGTCCCGGGAGTCGGCGCCGAACGGGGAGAGCGGCATCAGCGAGACCCACGTGGTGGTAGTCGAGCCGGGGACGGTGCCGGCGGGGATTCCGATACCGCCCGACGTGGTGGGCCATTCCCGCTCGTAGGCCAGGTCGTAGGCGCCCCGGACGCTCCCGTCGGCCGCGGACCCCGTCGATCCGGTGATCACGTCCGAGAGCACCGTGATGCGGTGGAGCCGGTGCGGCGTCCCCGAGGGGTCGCGTTGCCAACAGTCCGATCCCTGGGACACGTAGTTCGAGCACCAGATCTCCGTGTCCGTGCCGAACGGGGAGAGCACGCGCATGGGTGCTCCGTTCGGGGCCCAGAACTGCGGATCCGACGGCGCGACGGCGTAGGGCCAGTACGAGAGCTCGGCCCATCCGAACGGGCCGTCGGTGGCGGGTGGGAACGGGCGGTCGGCGGGCCAGGCGGGATCATCGAGTGACTGGGCGAGGGCGGCGGGCGCGGTCGCGAGGGGGCCGAGCAGCGGCGTGGCCAGGAGGACCGCGGCGAGAGCGACGCGGCGGAGTTGTGTGACGGTGCGTGACATGGACCCAGTCGACCACGCGAGCGGCACCCTCACAGGCCGAACCGCCAGACGTGAGTACACCGTGACGGGACCGTCACGACGGGTAGCGCAGGGGAAACAGCGGATTCCTACGGTGGCGTGGCACAGGGCGCCGGCGGGGCGCCCGCTACCGGGGAGAGGTGAAGCGATGACGCGCTCGCACGTGATCGAGGACTGGGATCCGGAGGACACGGCCCAGTGGGAATCCGGGGGCCGGCGCACCGCGATGCGCAATCTGTACTGGTCGGTGTTCGCCGAGCACGTGGGGTTCTCGGTGTGGACCCTGTTCGCCGTGATGGTGCTGTTCATGCCCACGGACGTCTACGGCCTGGACGCGCCGGATAAGTTCCTGGTCTCCGCGGTGGTCACCCTCACCGGCGCGTTCCTGCGCATCCCCTACACGCTGGCCACCGCGACCTTCGGCGGCCGCAACTGGACCATGTTCTCCGCGTTCGTGCTGCTCATCCCGGCGGGGGCGATGCTGTGGATCATGGCCAATCCCGGGCAGCCGCTGTGGCTGTACCTGGTGGTGGGCGCCCTCGCGGGCCTGGGCGGCGCCAACTTCGCCTCGTCCATGACCAACATCAACGCCTTCTTCCCGCAGCGCATGAAGGGCTGGGCGCTGGGCCTCAACGCGGGCGGCGGCAACCTGGGCGTGGCCACCATCCAGGTGGTGGGGCTCGTGGTGATCGCCGCGGCCGGAAGCCGCTCGCCGCACTGGGTGATCGCGGTGTACCTGGTCCTGCTGGTGGTCGCGGGCATCGGCGCGGCATGCAAGATGGACAACCTCGAACACCACACCGTGGACGTGACGAGCATGCGCGACGTGGCAGGCGACCGCGACGGCTGGGTGCTGTCACTGCTCTACATCGGTACCTTCGGCTCGTTCATCGGGTTCAGCTTCGCCTTCGGGCAGATGCTCACCATGACCTTCACCGGTAACGGGCAGTCCCCGGCCGACGCCGCTCTCCACGCCGCGCAGATCACATTCCTAGGCCCGCTGCTGGGCTCGTTGACCCGCATGCTGGGCGGCCGCCTGTCCGACCGCTTCGGCGGTGCCCGGGTCACCCTGGTGACCTTCCTCGGCATGGCCGCGACGACGGTGGCGCTGATCGTCACCTCGAGCATGCAGGCGGCCGACGGCGGCCGACTGTCCGGCGGCGCGCTGGTGTTGTTCTTCGCGGCGTTCCTCACCCTGTTCGCGCTCACCGGAATGGGCAACGCCTCGGTCTACAAGATGATCCCCACCGTCTACGAGGCCCGTAGCCGCGGCCTGGACCTGCCGGAGGCCGCCCGGGCGGCGTGGTCGCGCGCGCATTCGGGCGCCCTCATCGGGGTCGCCGGCGCGGTCGGCGCGTTCGGCGGGTTCCTCATCAACATGACCCTGCGCAGCTCCTACCAGTCGTCGGGGTCCGCTACCTGGGCGTTCGTGGCGTTCACGGTCTTCTACGTGGTGGCGGCGCTCGTCACGCGGGCGGTGTACCTCCGGCGTCCGAGCGCCGCGCCGACGGGGGCCGGGGCAGCGGCGACAGTGCCCGGGGGCGCGGCGTCCAGCACCGCGTCGGAACAGGGCCGGGCCGCACGTCCGGTGCCGGCCGCGCGCTGACCGACGGGGACGAGGGGACGACGACGACGAGGAGAGCACCATGACGACCGTTCGCAGCAGCCCGGAGGTGCCGAACCTGACGACGGTGCCCGAGCCCGTTGAGGCGGGCCCCGGCGGGGACCGGCCCACCCACACGCACTGCCCGTACTGCGCCCTGCAGTGCGCGATGACGGTGACGCCGGCGGCGGACCCGGCCGAGGCGGTCGAGGTGGCGCCCGCGTGGTTCCCCACCAACCGTGGCGGGCTGTGCCGTAAGGGGTGGACGTCGGGAGAGCTGCTCGATCACCCGGGCCGACTCACCACCCCGCTCATCCGTCACGACGGGCGATTGGAGCCGTGCGACTGGGACACCGCCCTGGACCGCGTGACCGAGGGGATCCGCCGGGCGCAGGCCGCGGGCGGGCCCGACGGTGTGGCCGTGTTCGGCGGGGGCGGCCTGACCAACGAGAAGGCCTACCAGCTGGGCAAGTTCACCCGGCTCGCGCTGGGCAGCCGGCTCATCGACTACAACGGCCGCTGGTGCATGTCCAGCGCCGCGGCGGCCGCGAACCGCAGCTTCGGCCTCGACCGCGGACTGCCGTTCCCCGTCACCGACCTCGCCGACGCCCGGGCCGTGATGCTCATCGGTGCCAACCCCGCCGACACCATGCCTCCGTTCCTCCAGCACCTCGACACGGCAGCACGCGCCGGCGGGCTCGTGGTGGCCGACCCCCGGCTCACCGCGACCGCGCGGCGCGCCCTCGACGGGGGCGGTGTGCACCTGCGACTGCGCCCCGGCACGGACGCGGCACTCGCGCTGGGACTGCTGCACCTCGTCGTCGTCACCGGCGCGGTCGACACGCGGTACATCGCCGAGCGCACCAGCGGGTTCTCCGACGCGTGGGCGCACGCCGCCGCCTGGCTTCCCGACCGCACCGAGCGCGTCACCGGTGTCTCTGTCGCGCACCTCGAGCGGGCGGTCGCCCTGCTCGCCCGCGCGCGTGACGCCGGGGCGGGGTCGTACATCCTCACCGCCCGGGGCGCCGAGCAGCACGCCGACGGCACCGCCGTGGTGGGCGCCGCCATCGCGCTCGCCCTGGCGCTGGGACTGCCGGGACGTCCGGGGAGCGGCTACGGCACCCTCACCGGGCAGGGCAACGGGCAGGGCGGCCGCGAGCACGGGCAGAAGGCCGACCAGCTGCCCGGGTACCGGATGATCACCGACCCCGCCGCCCGCGCGCACGTCGCCGGGGTGTGGGGAGTGGACCCGGAGCAGATTCCCGGGCCGGGTCTGTCGGCGTTCGAACTACTCGACTCGCTCGGCCGGCCGGGCGGGCCCACCGCGATGCTGCTCCACGCCTCCAACCCGGTGGTCTCCGCGCCCGACGC
Source organism: Dietzia sp. KRD202 (assembly GCF_017168155.1). NCBI lineage: Bacteria > Bacillati > Actinomycetota > Actinomycetes > Mycobacteriales > Dietziaceae > Dietzia > Dietzia sp. KRD202. The sequence continues at coordinate 11,243 of NZ_JABFAN010000018.1, forward strand.
CGACCGGGTGACCGAGCGGCTACGCGCGCTCGACACGCTCGTCGTGGCCGACTTCGTCCTCTCGGAGACCGCCGCGCTGGCCGACGTCGTCCTGCCCGTGCCCCAGTGGGCGGAGGAGGAGGGCACGCTCACCAGTCTCGAGGGCCGGGTGCTGCGGCGACGCCTGTCCGTCACCCCGCCCGCCGGCGTGCGCGACGAACTGTGGATCTGGCACGAGCTCGCCCGCCGCCTGGACCGCGGACCCGAGCGGTTCCCGACCGACGCCCGCGCGGTGTTCGATGAGCTCGCCCGCGCCTCCGCCGGCGGCAAGGCCGACTACTCGGCGATCGACTGGGACCGACTCGACGCCGGCGAGGCCCTCCACTGGCCGTGCGGCGCCGACTCGCCGGACGGCACGCCCCGCCTGTTCCTCGACCGCTTCGCCACGCCCGACGGCCGCGCCCGGTTCGTCGTGGACGAACCGCGCGCACCCGCCGAACCACCCGACGCCCAGTTCCCGCTGCTCGGCACCACCGGCCGCCTGCTCGCGCACTACCAGTCGGGCGCCCAGACCCGGCGGGTCGCCGAGCTCGCCGGCGCCGAACCGGACATGTGGGTGCAGGTCCACCCCGTCGTGGCACGCGCGGCCGGCCTGGTCGACGGCGAAGCGGCGCGCGTCGTGTCGCGGCGGGGCGCGGTCGAGGCCGTGATCCGCTGCGACGAGGACATGCGCACCGACACCGTATTCCTGCCGTTCCACTTCCCGGGCGACGGCCGGGCCAACCTGCTCACCCTGCCGGAGCTCGACCCGCACAGTCGGATGCCCGAGTTCAAGGTGTGCGCGGTCCGGCTGGAGGCGGCATGAGCGCGCGCCGCGTCGTCGTGGTGGGCGCCGGGATGGCCGCAGCCCGACTCGCGGAGGAACTGCGCGTCGGCGAGCCGGACCCGGAGCGGTTGTCGGTGACCGTGCTGGGCGCGGAACCGGAGGAACCGTACAACCGGATCATGCTGTCCCACGCCGTCGCGGCCCGGCCGGTCGCCGCCCCCGACGCGCCTGCAGCGGCCCCGCCGGTCGTCGCGCCTGCGGCGGCCCCCGCAGCCCCCGCCGCCGTCGCGCCCGCGCCGGTTTCCCGACTCAAACCCGTCGGGTGGTGGGAGCGTCACCACATCACGGTCCGGACTTCTACACCTGTCGCGGCGATCGACCGCGCCTGCCGCGAGGTGGAGCTCGCCGACGGCGAACGCATCGGCTACGACCACCTGGTCCTGGCCACGGGAGCCGCACCCCGCATCCCGCCCGTCGACGGCATCCGCGGCCCGGGCCGTGGTCTGGCGCCCGGCGCGTTCACCCTCCGGGATGCCGCGGGTCAACGAGAACTGACCGCTCATCTCGCCGCACACCCCGGCCCGGTCGCGGTCGTCGGTGCGGGCTTCATCGGCCTGGAGATCGCCTGCGCACTCGCCGGGGCGGGGCACGACGTCGTCGTCGTCCACCCCCGCGACCGGCCCATGAACGGGTGCCTCGACGCCGGCGCCGGCGCCGTACTGGTCCGCGCTCTCGCGGCACTCGGGGTGCGGGTGCTCACCGGCGTACGCGCCACGAGGTGGGACGGCGTCACCCTGACGCTCGACGACGGCGAGGTGCGCTGCCGGACGGTCGTGCTCACCGCCGGGTCCGCGCCCCGGACGGACCTCGCGCGCGACGCCGGGCTGGAGGTGGGCCACGGCGTGGTCGTCGACGACGAGCTGACCACCAGCGATCCCGCCATCTCCGCGATCGGCGACTGCGCGCAGCACCGGGGCGTCGTCGCAGGTCTGGTCGCGCCCGCCTGGGACCAGGCCGTGGTGCTGGCCGCCCGGCTCAGCGGCGCGGACCCGCGGGCGAGATACCTCGGGGGCGCGGAGGTGACCAGACTCAAGGCCCACGGGCTCGACGTGGTCGCCCTGGGCTCCCTCGCGGCCGACGTCTACGGATCACGGTGCCCGGACACCGGTGCGCCGATCGAGGTCACCACCCTGAGCGAGCCCGCCCGCGGCCGGTACGCCCGCGTCGACGTGGCGGGCGGACGGGTGGTGGGGGCGGCGA
>NZ_JABFAN010000018.1:13407-18106 GCF_017168155.1 Dietzia sp. KRD202
GGGCGGTCGAGGGAAACCTGCCGGACACACGCCTCGGTCATGATGGGGGAGTGACCGATTCCGACGTGACCACCTCCGACCCCGATCTCCCGCTGCTCGGACGTACTGTCGCCGTCACCGCCGCCCGGCGGGCCTCCGAACAACGGACCCTCCTCGAGCGGCGCGGGGCTACCGTCCTGCACGCCCCGGCGATGCACATGATCCCCATCGCCGAGGACACGGTGGTGCGCGAGGCCACCGGGCGCCTGCTCGCCGCGCCCGCCGACCTCATGGTGCTCACCACCGCGGCCGGCGTGCGCTGGTGGATGCAGGTGTGTGAGGAATGGGGCCTGGCCGACGACCTGCTCGAGCTGATGGGCGCGGTCCCTCTGTACTCCCGCGGACCCAAGACCACCGGCGCGATCCGCGCCGCCGGCCTGCGCGAGCACGCCTCGGCCAAGAGCGAGGCCAGCCCGGAGCTGCTGGAGATGCTGCTCGAGCGCGGCGTCGAGGGCCTGACGATCGGCGTCCAGATCCAGGGCGCCGGCTCCGGGTGGAACCCGATGTCCGTGCTGCTCGACGGTCTGCGCGAGGCGGGTGCCGACGTGATCGAGGTGCCCGTCTACCGCTGGGAGCTGCCCGACGATCTCGCGGCACTCGACGATCTGGTGCGGACCATCGCGGCGCAGGGCGTCGACGGCGTGACCTTCACCGCGGCCCCGGCGGTGGTGGCGGTGCTCAAGCGTGCCGAGGCACTGGGCGTGTTCGACGACCTGCTCGAGGCGCTGGACGGGCCCGTCGCCGCGCTGTGCGTGGGGCCGGTGACCGCGGCGCCGCTGGCCGAGCTCGGTGTGCCGTTCACCAGCCCGGACCGGATGCGGCTGGGGTCACTCATGCGGCACACCACCGACGAGCTCGCCGCCCGGACCGCGCCGATCGAGGTCGCCGGGCACGAGCTCACCGTGTGTGCGGCGGCCGCACTGGTCGACGGCAAACCGGTGGAGCTCACCCCGGCCCAGCTCGCGCTGCTGCGGGCCCTCGCCCGGCGCCCCGGGGCCTGCGTGAGCCGCGATGACCTGCTCGCGGCTCTCCCCGGAGACGGCACCGACCTGCACGCCGTCGAGACCGCGATGGGTCGCCTGCGGCGCGCGCTCGGCGTTCCCGACCTCGTCACGACCGTCGTCAAGCGCGGGTACCGACTCAGCATCTAAAGGCGCCGCCGGCCCTGCGGACTCCTCGACGTACGCGCCCTGAATGGTCCACACCCGCGGCGTAACCCGCCAGTGAATGTGCATATTGCCATCGCACGCCAGCGGGGCGGCGCACGCAGAAGGGGCAGCGCATCCGCGAGTGGGTGCGCTGCCCCTGGTTCGGGAACGGGCCGGGCCGGGGCCGGCGGCGAGCGGGCCGGCGTCTACGCCGCGATCACGCGCGCATGCCGGACGGCGGGCTGGGTGGCCACGAACACCGTGCCGTCGGCGGCGACCCGGGCGGGGAACACCGAGAGTCCGTGCGAGGGGTCGTCGAGGCCGCGACCGTCGGCGAGCGCATAGGCCTGCTTGCCGATCGGTGAGATCACCGCGGGTTCGCCGGCGCGGTCGCCCACCAGGCCGCGGCTCATCACGGCCGCCCGGGCGACGGGGTCGATGTTGCAGAGGGCGCGGACCTCGTCGTCGTCGATCTTGTACACCGCCACTTGGCGGCCGTCGGGCAGCAGGGCGGCGACCCCACGCCCCGGGATGAGGCGGCCGACCGGGCAGACGGCGATCTCGGCGGGGCGCGCGGCGCCCGATGCGGGAGCGGGGCGGGTGGCGGTGAACAGCTGGGTGGTGGTCATGACGGATCTCCTCCTGGTGGGCGGGACTGGTGAGCGGAAGTCGTGGGCGGAGCTGGTGAGCGGGAGTCGTGGGCGGGGGTGGCCGGAAGAGCTGGCCGCCCGAGCTGGCCGGTGTCCGGCGCGGGACCGTCAGACGCGGGCCGGCATGGACGGCGAACCGAGGAGGACCGGCACCTTGCGGCCGTCGCGCTCCTCGAACTGCACGGTGGGGTCCGGCGCCTCGGGGGCGTTGACGAACGAGACGAAACGGGCGAGCTTGTCGGGGTCGTCCAGGACGGCCGCCCACTCGTCCACGTACCCCTCGACATGCGACTCCATCCGGCCCTCGAGCTCGGCCGCGAGCCCCAGGGAGTCGGAGCAGACGACCTCACGCAGGTGGTCGATGCCGCCTTCGAGCGACTCCAGCCACGGCGCGATCCGCTGCAACCGCTCGGCGGTGCGGACGTAGAACATCACCGTGCGGTCGATGTAGCGGATGAGCTGGTCGTCCGTGAGATCCCCGGCCAGCAGCTGGGCGTGCCGCGGGGTCGCGCCCCCGTTACCACCGACGTAGAGGTTCCACCCGGTCTCGGTGGCGATCACGCCGACGTCCTTGCCACGGGCCTCGGCGCACTCGCGGGCACAGCCGGAGACGCCCATCTTGATCTTGTGCGGCGCGCGCAACCCGCGGTACCGGGTCTCGAGCAGGACCGCCATCCCCACGGAGTCCTGCTGACCATAGCGGCACCACGAGGTACCCACGCAGCTCTTCACCGTGCGCAGCGACTTGCCGTAGGCGTGACCGGACTCCATGCCCGCGTCGACCAGGCGTCGCCAGATCTGCGGCAACTCCTCCACACGCGCGCCGAAGAGATCGATCCGCTGGCCGCCGGTGACCTTGACGTACAGGTCGTGGTCGCGCGCGATCTCGCCGATCACGATGAGCTGATCGGCCGTCACCTCCCCGCCGGGCATCCGGGGGACCACCGAGTAGGTGCCGTTCTTCTGGATGTTGGCCAGGAAGTGGTCATTGGTGTCCTGGAGCGAGGCCTGCTCGCCGTCGAGGACGTGGTCGGAACTGGTCGAGGCGAGAATCGAGGCGACGGTCGGCTTGCAGATGTCGCAGCCGGCGCCGCGGCCGAAGCGCCCGATCAGGCCGGAGAAGGTCCGGATCCCGGTGACGGTGACGATCTCGAACAGCTCCGAGCGGGACTGGTCGAAGTGCTCGCACAGTGCCGTGGACTGCTCGACCCCCTCGGCCTCGAGCACCTGACGCATGAGCGGCAGGCACGACCCGCACGAGGTGCCGGCGCGGGTGCACGCCTTGAGTGCCGGGACGTCGCACGCCCCGCCGCAGATCGCGTCGCGCAGCGTGCCCTTGGTGACGGCGTTGCAGGAACAGATCTGGGCGTCGTCGGGCAGCGACTCCACGCCGACACCCCCGCCGTCCGCCGCGGCGCCCGGGGTGATGAGGGACAGGGGATTCGACGACGGCAAGGTACGCCCCAGCAGTGGCTTGAGCAGCTGGTACGGGCCCGCGTCCCCGACGAACACCCCGCCGAGCAGCGTCAGGGCGTCGTCGCTGAGGACGAGTTTGGAGTAGGTGCGCGTGACGGGATCGTCCACCACCAACTCGAGGCAGCCGGGCGTGCGCCCGTGGGCGTCACCGAAGCTGGCCACGTCCACGCCCATGAGCTTGAGTTTGGTGGCGAGGTCGGCGCCGGTGAACTCGGCGTCGGCGCCCGGACCGTCGCCCAGCCGGGCGGCGACCACCTCGGCCGAGGCGTACCCGGGTCCGACCAAGCCGTAGCAGGTGCCCTCGATGGCCGCGCACTCGCCGATCGCGAACACGTGCGGGTCCGAGGTGCGACACGCCCGGTCGGTCAGCACGCCGCCCCGCTCGGCCAGCGCCAACCCGGCCGCGCGGGCGAGCTCGTCACGGGGTCGCACACCGACGGAGAACACCACGACCGCCGCCTCGACCGCGGTCGTCTTGCCGTCGTCGCCGGTCAGGGTCACCCGGACCCCGCCGGCACCGTCGCACGGTTCGATCACCGTGTCGGTCACGCTGAGGTGCACCTCGATGCCACGGTCGCGGATGAGGTCGCCCAGCAGCGCACCGCCGCGACCGTCGACCTGGACGGGCATGAGCCGGTCGTTGCGCTCGACGACGTGCGGGGTCAGCCCGATCAGGCTCAACGCATTGGCGGCCTCGATGCCGAGCAGCCCGCCGCCGATCACGACGCCGTGCGCGCCGGGCCCTGCGGTCTCGCCGGCCGCGCGGATCGCGTCGAGGTCGTCGAGGGTGCGGTAGACGTGGCAGCCGGGCAGGTCGTGACCGGGCACGGGCGGGACGAACGCGCGTGAACCGGTGGCCAGGACCAGTGCGTCGTAGGAGATGCGCTCGCCGGAGTCGAGTTCGACCTGCCGCGCCGCCCGGTCGATCGCCGTGACGAGGTGGCCGGAACGGACGGTGACCCTCGGGTCGGCGGAGTGGCGGGCGTCCTCGAGGTGCAGGGCCGCACGTTCCCAGGCGCCGACGTAGGCCGAGAGGCCCACGCGGTCGTATGCGGGATCGGGTTCCTCGCCGATCACCGTGACGGCCAGGTCGGTGTCGGCGTACCGCGAGCCGAGGGTGGAGACGAATCGGTGGGAGACCATCCCGTGCCCGACGACGACGATGTGCTCAGTCATTCCTGGACCTCCTTCGAGCCTGTACCGATCAGGCTAGGAAGGCGGTGTTGCGGAACTGTGGCGTCGGATCACGGTCCCGTGACGCTTAGTTCACAGGGGACCCGGCGGCGGGTGAGGCCGCGGACGGGCTACGGGTGCGGGCGTGCCGAGGGCGCGCGGATGCCGGGAACCGGGTGAGGGCGGTCGCTTGTGCGGATGCCGGGGGAGGGG
>NZ_JABFAN010000018.1:18206-22318 GCF_017168155.1 Dietzia sp. KRD202
GAGGGGAGGGGCCGCTCAGTCGAGGGGGAGCAGGCTCGTCGGCGTGGCCGAGACCTCGTCCACCCGGTCGAGGTTCTGGCGCACCCGCTCCCACTCGCCGGAGGGGATCTCCTTCTCGAGTCGGCGCAGGACGGCCTTGTCGGAGGTCGCCCATGCGACGGGCATGGGTGAGATGAACTGGTACAGGTTGTCGCCGCCGCGGGCGCTGCGGTTGCCGACCACGGCCACGCACGGCACGCGCTCGCCCACGCGGACGTCGTGACCCGGGAGCTTCTCGCAGCTGCGGACGGCCAGCGCGGGGAGCTTTCCGGCGGAGCGGTCGACGGCACGGTCGACCAGCGCCAGGAGGGTCAGCCCGCGGGGGCGCACCTCGGCGATGATGGCCGGGACGAGTTCCGAGGTGGCGTAGGTGCGCTGCATCGAGCCCATTTTGCGCGGGATGTACCCGATCATCGCCAGGCATCCGAGAGCGAAGACCCCGGCCAGCGCGGCGACGATCCAGGCCCAGGCCTCGAAGCCCGAGTAGATGAGCAGGCCCACGGCCGCGGCCAGGACGAGCACACCGAGGATGCCCGCGGACCACTGCAGCCGCCGCACCTCGGCGAGGCTCTCGTTGTGCTTGCGGACCCAGGCGTCGTCGACGGGGATGTCGGCGAGGCGGTACTGCTCGTGCGGGGCGCGGGGGGTGCGATCGGCGGCCATGGGTCCAGTATCCCAGGAACCGTCCGGACCGGACCCGCGGGTGGCCGCCGGCGTCAGCCGACCTCGGGGATCGGCGGCCCCAGCAGGTCGTCGGCGTCGATGATCCGGTAGGCGTACCCCTGCTCGGCGAGGAACCGCTGCCGGTGCGCGGCGTACTCGGCGTCGAGGGTGTCGCGCGAGACCACCGAGTAGAAGTGTGCCTGGCCACCGTCGTGCTTGGGCCGCAGCAGCCGGCCCAGCCGCTGCGCCTCCTCCTGCCGGGAGCCGAACGTCCCCGACACCTGCACGGCCACGCTGGCCTCGGGCAGGTCGATCGAGAAGTTGGCGACCTTGGACACCACGAGCGTGGAGATCTCCCCGGCACGGAACGCGTTGAAGAGCTTCTCGCGCTCGGAGTTGGAGGTGGAGCCCTGGATGACGGGGGCGTCGAGCTCGTCGCCGAGCTCCTCGAGCTGGTCGAGGTAGGCACCGATCACCAGGGTCGGGGCGCCGGTGTGCTTGGCGAGGATGCTCTTGACCACAGGGATCTTGGTCCGTGCGGTCGAGCACAGCTTGTACTTGTCCTCCGCCTCGGCGGTGGCGTAGAGCATCCGCTCGTTCTCCGTGAGCGTCACCCGTACCTCGACGCAGTCGGCCGGGGCGATCCAGCCCTGCGCCTCGATGTCCTTCCACGGGGCGTCGTACCGCTTGGGTCCGATGAGGGAGAAGACGTCACCCTCTCGGCCGTCCTCGCGCACCAGGGTGGCGGTGAGCCCGAGCCGGCGCCGGGACTGCAGGTCCGCGGTCATCCGGAACACCGGCGCGGGCAGCAGGTGCACCTCGTCGTAGATCATCAGCCCCCAGTCGCGGGAGTCGAACAGCTCCAACGCCCGGTGGACGCCCTTGGTCTTGCGGGTGACCACCTGGTATGTGGCGATGGTGACCGGGCGGATCTCCTTGCGCTCGCCGGAGTACTCGCCGATCTCGTCCTCGGTCAGCGTGGTGCGGGCCAACAGCTCCCGCTTCCACTGCCGACCGGCGACGGTGTTGGTCACCAGGATGAGCGTGGTGGCCTTGGCCTTGGCCATCGCGGCCGCCCCGACCATCGTCTTGCCCGCGCCGCAGGGCAGCACGACGACACCCGAGCCGCCCGCCCAGAACGAGTCGGCGGCCATCTGCTGGTAGTCGCGCAGCTCCCAGGGCTCGGTCTCGGTGGACAGGTCGATGTCGTGGGCCTCACCGTCGACGTACCCGGCCAGGTCGTCGGCGGGCCAGCCCACCTTCAGCAGCTCCTGCTTGAGGCGGCCGCGCTCGGACGGGTGCACCACGACGGTGTCGGTGTCGATGTCGGCGCCGAGCATGGGGGCGATCTTCTTGTGGCGTTTGACCTCGGCGAGCACCGCGGAGTCCAGGGAGACCAGGGTCAGTCCGTGGACCGGGCTCTTGACCAACTGGAGCCGGCCGTAGCGGGCCATGGTCTCGGCGATGTCCACCAGCAGCGGCTGCGGGACGGGGAAGCGGGAGAAGTTGACCAGCACGTCGACCACCTGCTCGGCGTCGTGGCCGGCGGCCCGGGCGTTCCACAGCGCCAGCGGCGTGATCCGGTAGGTGTGAACGTGCTCGGGGGCGCGCTCCAGCTCGGCGAACGGGGCCAGCGCCTGGCGCGCGTCGTTCGCCTGATCGTGGTCGATCTCCAGCAGCACGGTCTTGTCCGACTGGACGATCAGCGGTCCACCACTCACTCCGGCCCTCCTCGGGGTCTCACCGGACCCGCGTGGGTCCGACCCTTCATTGTCCAGGAATCCGGGTCAGCGGGTCGGGTCGACGTCGGAGACGGAGATCACGCGGTGTAGCGGCAGGGTGACGGGCTCGGCGGAATCGGGCTCGATCCCCTCGATCCGACCCCCGCCGACGGAGGCCGGCACGAGCAGTCGCGCGGTGGACCGGCCCTGGGCGTCGACGACCGAGACGGTGACGGCGGTGCCCGTGCTCGCCGCGTCGTGCAGGCGGGCGATGGCGGCCTCGCCGGTGTACGCGCCCCCGGAGGCGCCCCGCGCCGAGCGCACCCGGTCGGCCGAGCGCATCGCCGCGACGGCCGCCCGCAGTTCGGAGGGGGTGGCCGTGCGAGTGGGGACCCGGGGCGCGCGGGTGATGCGGCTCTCCCGGACACGGGCCACCGGCCGGGACAACGCGACGACGGCGCCGGTCGTGTCCTCGACGACGGGGGCGAACCCGTGCTCGCGCAGGGCCTCCACCAGGTCCAACGGCCGGGCCTGGGAGATGAGGACGGTCGGCGCGACGGTCCGCAGTGCGCAGTTCTCGGCCACCGGGGAGCTGAGGACCTGGGCGACCAGCGACGGGTCGTCGCACCGGACGAAGGACAGGGCGGTACCCACCCGCAGCCGACCGTGACGACGGGCCACGTCCTCGATGAGGTAGTCCAGCGACTGCGGGACGGGGGTGACGGAGGTCCGGGCGAGCAGGTCCCGGATCCCCGCCGCCGTGCGCCCGGCGTCGAGTGCGCGACGCACGGAGGTCTCGGTGACGCGGTAGGTGGTGGCTGCGCCGGCCGACTCGACGTCGGCCAGGAGCGCGAACTCCGCGGCGAGTTCGGGCACGAGCGGGCCGGGGGCGAGGATCGTCAGGTCGGCCTGGACGATGACCTCCGAGACCGGGTCTGGCAGGGCGGCGACGAGGACCGGTTCGAGGTCCTCGACGCCGGGGGCGGGGGTGCCGTCATGGGTGGTGGCGGTGTGGGTGGCGGCTCCGGCGACGGGTGCGTGGGTGTCGCCGGCGAGGGCCCTGGCCGCGCTGGTGGCGGTGGTCCCGACGACGAGTCCCATCAGGCGCGCCTCCGCCACGGTCTCCTCCACGGGCCGGGAACCCGCACGCGAGAACCACACCGGCGAGGACCAGCGCACCACCTCCGTCAGCAGTGTGGCGTCGGGTTCCGCTGCGGGGTCCAGGGCGGCCAGCGCCTTCAGGACCCGGACCCGTTCTGTGGGACCGGGCGGGCCGATGGGCTCACCCAGTGCCGGCACGGTGCCGCCGCCCTCGATCTCGGACCCGACCCTCCAGGGAGTCCGCGGCATGGACCACCACGCGAGGACGAGCTCGGCCCAGCGGCGTGCCGGTTCGCGGGCCGACCACACGTCGGCGGCCTCGGTGGGGGCCCACACCGAATCGAAGGCCACGTCGCCGACATCGGCGTCACCGACAGCGATGAGTCCCGCGGCCGCGAGGACCTCGAGCAGCAGGGGGAGCTCGCCCTCGACGAGACCGGCGGCGCGGGCCACCCGCCGCAGTTCGCGCACCCCGACACCGCCCGCCTTGAGGGTGGCGGCCGGGGCGGTCGACAGAGCGGAGAGGACCGAGTCGCAGCGGTGCAGCAGTTCGAGGGCCGCGACACCGCCGGAGGCGTCGACCCGGCC
>NZ_JABFAN010000018.1:22418-64372 GCF_017168155.1 Dietzia sp. KRD202
GTCGACGCGATCCTCGGCACGGACGACCTGGTCAAGGGCGACAACTGCTTCTTCGCCGCCACCGGCATCACCAACGGCGACATGGTCCGCGGTGTGAGCGTGGGCACGGGGGACGACGACCTCGCCGTCGTCCCCACCGGTCACCTCCGCGAGTCCCGCGCCGGCCAGCTCGGTCGCGGCGGCACGCACCGGCTCCGACGCCCCGGCTCCGAGAGCCCCGACGGGGGTGCGCCCGCGGGCGATCGCCTCGAGCACCCCGACCGCCGGAGCCGACAGACCGCCCCAGGCGACGTCGAGGTCGGCGCCCGCGGGCTCGCCGGGGTGCGGCGCCACCACCGGGGCCGACCGGACGGCCACCGCCGTGACCGGCACCATCCGGACATGACCCTCCCCGCCCCAGAGCAGGGTGAGGTCGCGGAGACGGGCGACGGCGGCGTGGAAGACGGGCTCGTCGTCGTCGACACCCAACCGCCCCGACACCGCACCCAGCGGCACCGTCCCGGAATCGGCACCCACCGCGGCGGCGGTGGACAGGACCACGAGCTCCGGCCACGTCAGGGTCCCCAGCGCGCGGGCGGTGGACGCCGGCAACCGCAGCCTCGACGCGAGCACGTCGACCGAGGCCGGGGGAGGGGTGGCCACATCTGGACGCAACTCGCACACGCGGACGAGCGCGTCATCGGACAGTCCGGCCAGCCACGCGGGGAAGTCCGGCTCGTCGCCGGCGGCACCGGGGGAACCAGCACTGCGGGGGGCGACACGGCGGGAGGAGGCTCGGGAACTCGGCATGATCCGTCCCAGCCTAGTGAGATCGCGGCGGCGGTGAGGACCGTCCGGGTCCGATACGACCCGGATGCTGACGGGACGCCCGCGAGGTGAGACACTGGACACGTGGCTGCCAAGAAGAATCTGACCCATGACAACCCGGGATGGCCCGACGCCTCGTTCGGCGAGCACCCGGTGACCGAACTCGCCGCGCTGGTCGCGGGAGGCCTGTCCCCCTTCGGGCAGGAGACCTTCCCGCTGCCGCAGCATCGGCTGGGCTACCTCCACCCCGAGACGGTGGTCAACAGGACCGCCCGCACCCGCTGAGCGCGGCGCACTTACACACGAGAAAGGGCCGCCACTCCCCGCAGGGAGTGGCGGCCCTTTCTCGTGGTCCGTGGACCGGGGCTGCGCGGGTGACGCGTCAGTTGGCCAGGTAGGTGGCGAAGAAGCCGTCCACCAGGTCCTGGTTGCCGGCGTACGCGGCGTCGACGGCGTCGCGGTTGGCCTCGTAGGTGTCGGCGATCGGCAGGGCGATGCCGCGGCCCTCGGCGAAGGAGGACAGGGTCGCCACGTGCTCGGCTGCGGTGACCGCCTCCGGGGCGGCGGGCGCGGCCGGGGCGTGGGCCCGCGGGGCCGGCGCGGGCGCCGGGTTGGACAGGTCCCGCGGGGTCGGCGCGGAGTTCAGACCCAGCTTGGCCGAGCAGGCGGGCCAGGCGCCCCAGCCCTGACCGGCGAGGGTCTTCTCGGCGATCGCGATCTGCTGCTCGCGCGTGGCCTGGTTGGCCGTCGGGGCGTACTGCGTGCCGCCGTAGGCGGCCCAGGTGCTCGGCGAGAACTGCAGGCCGCCCTGGTACCCGTTCCCGGTGTTGATGCCCCAGTTGCCGCCCGCCTCACACTGGGCCAGGCGGTCCCAGTCGGAGTCGGGGGCGGCGTTGGCGGCCGGCGCGAGGGCCAGGCCGGCGGCGGAGAATGCGGTGCCCGCGAGCACGACCTTCACAGCGTTCCTGGGCGCTGAGGAGGGGGCGGCGGCACGGTGGCGTCCGGTGTAAGAGGTCATGTCGTCAGTCCTTTTCACTCTGTGCCTACGGGGTGAGCTGTCGGGTTCGGACGAGTGCGTCCGGCCGCCGGTGGCGGCTTCACCCCAAGGCGACCTGCGGCCGCCGGGCCCGTGGTGGGCCCTGTCGGGTCCCCCGTCCCCGCCCGGGTAATGGTCACTGTGGCATCGGCCGCTGGGCGGGGTTCGGTAGGTGCGTCCGATGCCGACTCGCTGACGAGTCTGCTACGAAACTGTAGCGGTCCGATGCCGGATCGTCACCATTCTGAAATAAACCGAGGCAGTGCAGGTCTGGCGAGGGTGCCGTTATCGGCTCGTTACCAGCGGTGTTCGCGGGAGGGTGTGGTTGATCACACCGACGGCGGTCGCGAGCCGAGGATGGCGTAGAGGAGCCCCAGCAGGAACCCGACCGGCGTGAACAGCATCGCGCCGAGATACAGGATGGTCGGCGCGTCGCGGCCGAGCACGAACGGGGTCAGCGCCGCCGCGACGGTGAACAACACTCCGATCGAGAAGATGACGAGCGCCGTCACGAACAGGCCCCGGCGTCGTGGCCGCACGGGGTCGGCTGCCCGCGCGGACGCGGCGGCGTCAGGTGTCCAGGGGTCGTCGGCAGGGCGTCGATCGTCGGCGGTCACACGGGGAGGTTACCGCTCGCCTCGCGGTGGGCACCAACGCGCACGAGGGTAGTCTCGGGGCATCAGTCATGGTTGTCGGTCGCGTATCCCGCGTCCGGTCGGAAGGTGGTTCGCGGTGCCCAGCGGCAAGGTCAAGTGGTACGACGCGGAGAAGGGCTTCGGTTTCCTGTCCCAGGAGGGCGGAGAGGACGTCTACGTGCGCTCCGAGGCGCTCCCCGCAGGGCTCGAGACGCTGCGTCCGCGCCAGCGCGTGGAGTTCGACATGGTCTCCGGGCGCCGCGGCCCCCAGGCGTTGCGCGTGGTGGTCCACGACGAGCCGACGGTCGCGGAGGAGCGGGCCCCGAGGAGCGGGCCCCGACGTTCGGCGGACGAGCTGCACGGGATGGTCGAGGACATGATCAAGGTGCTCGAGTCGACCGTCCAGCCCGAGTTGCGCCGTGGTCACCGGCCGGAGGCCAAGGTCTCGGGCCGGGTGGCGTCGGTGCTCCGCGCGGTCGCGCGCGAGCTGGATGCCTGACCCACGGATCAGTCGTCGTAGGTGAAGCGCACCGACCACTCGCCGTTGAGGATCGACTCCGACCCGTCGGCGGCATAGACGATCGCGACCGCACGGATGGCGAGGCCCTCGATCCGGCCCTCCTCCGGGGTGGTCACGGGCACCAGCAACTGGCCCGGCCCGCCGGCCTCGACGGTGTAGTCGCGAGAGCCGTCGGCGCGGATCTCGTAGACGTCCATCGTCGACGCACGCAGCTCTCCGGGCAGCCGGACGGTGAGGACGTCCTCATCCTGCACCCGGAACTCGCCGACCGGATTGGTGAAGGTGTTCCCGTCCAGGTCGGTCGCGGTGAACGGCAGCACGGTCACCTGGCCGCGATCGCTCGCGACGGTCACCTCGGGTAGTGCACCGTACCGGGCCTCCGAACCCTGCCAGGCGCCGACGATCGCGGCGACCATGATGATCATCCACGCCGCGATCGCCCAGGTGATGGGACGGATACGGGAGCCGGTCGACGGGGTCTCGTTTCGGGAGCTCACTCCCTCATTCTGCCGAGGGGCCGGGTGTCGGCCACACCCGGGTCCCGCGGCGGGCCCGGGAAGCGCGGCCTGTTGCCGCCGAGGCCGGGGACGAGGGTCGACCCGCGGCCGGTCAGGTGCGACTGCGCGAACATCAGGGCGCCGACCACGGCGATCACCGAGAACCCCACGGTGAAGTCGGTCGGCAGGAGGACGCCCAGTGCTCCGCCGAGGACCCACGCCACCTGCAGGGCGGTCTCGGAGCGACCGAAGGCCGAGGAGCGTGCGGCGTCCGGGATGTCCGTCTGGACCGACGCGTCGAGGGCGACCTTGCCCAGGGCGCTGCACACCGCCGCGACGAGCGCGAGGACGGCCGCGGCCCAGATGGTCCCGAGGAACGCGGCGACGACGGCCGTCGCCAGGGCCGCCCCCGCGGCCGTGCCGGCGATCCGTTCGGGCCGGCCCAGCGGGAGCCGCGCACCGACGGCGTTGCCGGTGAAGGTACCCAGCCCGCCGGCGGCGCCCGCCATCGCCAGGAGGCCGGCCTGCTCGATCGCGGTGGCGTCCTCCTGGGCCTTGGCCATGAACGCCAGGAACAGGGTGAGGAAGCCGGTCATGAAACGCAGGAGCGACACCGCCCACAGGTTCGCCAGGACGTTCCTGCCCAGCGGCCGCGTGAGGACCGCCCGGAGGTCACCGGTCAGACTCGGGCCCCGCTCCATCCGCAGGGTGGCGGACTCCTCGTCCCGGGACGCCTCGGCGTGCGCGGGGATGGTCACGGCGACGTAGGCCGCGACGAGGGCGACCGCTGCGAGCAACCACAGGGCGGCGTCGGAGTCCCACAGCCATGCCACGGCGCCGGCTGTCGCCCCTGCGATGAGGCTGCCGCAGACGTGCCCCAGCACGGTCAGGCGGGAGTTGGTGCGGACCAGGTCCAGGGTCGGGGGCAGCACGTGGGGGGTGATGGACGCCTTGACGACGCCGAACGTCTTGGACAACACGAGCATGCCCAGCGCGAGGGGGTACAGGAGCCAGGAGTCGAAGTTCAGCGCGAGGACCACCGCCAGCACCGCACGCAGGGTGAACGTCAGTGAGACGGTGAGACGTCGGCCCCGGTGCAGGCGGTCCAGCGCAGGGCCGATGACCGGCGCGATCAGTGCGAACGGCGCGACCGTGACCAGGAGATACAGCGCCACGCTGGCGCGGGACTCCGCGGTCGCGGCGGAGAAGAACAGGGTGTTGGCCAGGGCCACGGCGAGAATCGCGTCGCACGCGAAGTTGGCGACCGTGACGTAGCTGAGCGGAGCGAGCCCCGAGCGGTCCGCGCCGTCGGCGTGGAAGACCCGGCGCACGCCCCGTCCGGCGGAGGAGACGGCGCGGCGCGCGGGTCCGGTGTGACGCTCACCCAACGAGGCGCACCTCGTACATGGTCGGCCACAGCTTGCCGGTGAGCAGGACGTTCCCGGAGTCCGGCAGCGCCGCGATGCCGTTGAGCACCGCATCCGGGTCCGCGGGCCGCGGTTGCTGGAGCTGCCCGGCGTCGTAGATCGCGGTGACCTGCCCCGTCGCGGGATCGATCCGCACGATCTCGTCGGTCATCCACACGTTCGCGAGGACCGAGCCGTCCGCACACTCCAGCTCGTTGAGCCGGGTGACCGGCGTGCCCCCGGAGGTCACCGACACGCGTCCGGTCGGCTCGAAGGTCGTCGGGTCGCGGAAGGTCAGGGTGTCGGAGCCGTCGCTCATCACCAGCGCCGTGCCGTCGGAGCACAGGCCCCAGCCCTCGCCCTCGTACGGGACCTCGGAGCGCACCTCGAGGGTCTGCGGGTCGCGGTTGTGGGCGATGCCCTTCTGCCAGGTGAGGGTCCACAGGGTGTCGGGGGTGACGGCCAGGCCCTCGCCGAACTCGTCCCCCGCCATGGCGACGGTCACCGCGGGCTCGCCACCCCCCAGCGGTCGACGCTGGACCACGGAACTGCCGACCCGCCCCGTCGACTCGTAGATCTCGTCGCCCACCACCTGTAGCCCCTGGGTGAACAAGGACGGGTCGTGCTCGAGCGTGCGCACGACCTCCACCGAGCCGCGCGCGGGTTGCGGGTCCGACGGCCCGACCGGCACCCGGGGGGCCGCCGAACTCCCGGCGGCCGAGCCGGCGGGGACGCTCGACGAGGCCAGGGAAGCGCCGGCGGAGGTGGTGGCGGGCGGTGCTCCTCCGTCGTCCGAGGAACACGCCGTGAGTGCGGCGACGAGGCTCAGGGACACGACGAGGGGGCCGACCGGGCCGAGGGCGCTGCGCATGCCCCCCAGGATGCCGCACGACGGGCCGGGCCGTGACCTCCACGCGGAGATGCGCATAATGGGAGGGGTGAACACCGAGGTAGGCACGGATCAGGGGTCGGATTTCAACGGCGCGCTGCGTGAGCGGCTGGCCTCCGGCGTCGACGTGGCCCGGTCGGCGGTCGAGGAGTTCGCCGCGGAGGGTGTGGGGGAGCACCTCGGCAGCACCGTCGAGGCGGAGTTCACCACCACGCACCGGTTCGCCTCCGAGCTGCCCGGGTACCGAGGTTGGTACTGGGCCTGCGTCCTCGCGCTCGTGCCCGGTGGTGACCTGACCGTCGACGAGATCGCGCTCCTCCCGGGAGCGGACGCGCTGGTCGCCCCCGAGTGGGTGCCGTGGGATCGGCGCATCCGGCCCGGGGACCTCGGCGCCGGGGATCTGCTCCCGCCGCCCGAGGACGACGACCGGCTCGTCCCCGGCTACACGCTGAACGGCGACGACGAGCTGGACGACGCCGCGGGGCCGATCGGTCTCGGCCGACCGCATCACCTGAGCTGGGAGGGGCGGGCCGCCGCCGCCGACCGGTGGACGGTCGAGCGCGGACCGGACACCGAGATCGCCCGGGCCGCCAAGCACCACTGTGGGACCTGTGGGTTCCTGGTGCCCGTGGCCGGGTCCCTGGGCGCCCTGTTCGGCGTCTGCGCCAACGAGTTCTCCGCCGACGGGCAGGTCGTCCACCTCGAGTACGGCTGCGGCGCCCACAGCGAGGTCGAGATCCCCTCCGACACCGGGCCGGCTGTTGCCGACGCGTACGACGACGCCGCCGTCGACGTGGTGGTCCTGCCCCAGCAGCTCGCCGCGACCGCACGTGCCCGCTCCGCCGCCGATGACCGCACGGACGATCAGGCCGCGTCCGGCCACGCCGCGTCCGGTGCGGCCGCCCCCCACGAGGGTGGGGACGCCGAGACGTCTGTCGACGAGCCCACGTCCGCGGACTGACCCGCTCAGTCCAGGTCGTAGTCCAGGCCCTGTTGGGCACCCGCGCTGCCGCGTAGTACGGCCCGGCGCTGCAGTGCGTAGACGACCGTGCCGACCGCCCCGACGCCGACGCCGACCGCGCCCAGGATGACCGAACGCATGTCGACCTCCTCCATGAGCATGTGGGCCAGGAGGGCCAACGTCCACGCCAGGGTGCCGATGATGACGACGGGTCGGGGGTCCAGCAGGTAGGCGGGAATCCGGGGGACCCCCGGGTCTGTCGACTCGTCCGTCATGACCGCGACGCTACCGCAGGCGGCGGGGCGGTTACTCTATGACGGTTCCTCACCCACAGCTCAGGAAGGTCACCAGATGTCGCAGAGCACCGGGGCCCCGTCGCAGCCCCCCACCAAGGTCGGGGCGCTCGATCGCTACTTCAAGATCAGCGAGCGCGGCTCGACGGTGTCCCGCGAGGTCCGCGGCGGGCTCGTCAGCTTCTTCGCGATGGCCTACATCATCATCCTCAACCCGCTGATCCTCGGCTCGGGCACCGACGTCGAGGGCAACCAGCTGTCGATCGTCGAGATCGCCGCGGTCACCGCCTTCACGGCGGGCGTGATGACCATCGCGTTCGGTGCGATCGCGCGGTACCCCTTCGCATTCGCCACGGGCCTGGGGATCAACTCGCTCGTCGCCGTCACCATCGCGCAGCAGGTGACCTGGGCCGAGGCCATGGGCCTGGTGGTCATCGAGGGCATCATCATCGTGATCCTCGCCGTCACCGGGTTCCGCACCGCCGTGTTCAACGCGGTGCCCGGCGAGCTCAAGGCGGCCATCGCCGTCGGGATCGGCCTGTTCATCGCGATGGTCGGTGTCGTCGACTCCGGTTTCGTCCGCCGCCTCCCGGACGCGGCCGGCACCACCGTCCCGGTGGGGCTGGGCATCAACGGGTCGATCGCCTCGTGGCCCACCTTCGTCTTCGTCGTCGGTCTCCTGCTCTGCGGAATCCTCGTCGCACGCCAGATCCGCGGCGGCCTGTTCATCGGCATCGTCGTCACCGCGGTCTTCGCGGTGATCGTCGAGGCCCTCGCGGACGCGGGCCCGTCCTTCGTCGACGGTGAGCCCAATCCGACCGGCTGGGGCCTCGCGGTCCCCGGCATCCCCGATTCTCTCGGGGGCATCCCGAACCTGTCGCTGATCGGCCAGGTGGACCTCATCGGCGCGTTCGTCCGCATCGGGCCGCTGGCCGCGGGACTGTTCGTCTTCACCCTGCTGCTCGCCAACTTCTTCGATGCCATGGGCACCTTCACCGGCCTCGGCAAGGAAGCCGAGCTCATGGACGACAAGGGCAACCTGCCCAACATGAAGGCCGCGCTGGTCGTCGAGGGATTCGGTGCCGTCGCCGGCGGTCTGACCTCGTCGTCGTCGAACACGGTGTTCCTCGAGTCCGCCTCCGGCATCGCCGAGGGAGCCCGGACGGGCCTGGCGAACGTCGTCACGGGCGGGTTGTTCCTGCTGGCGATGTTCTTCACCCCGCTGTACGAGGTCGTCCCGGTCGAGGCCGCCGCGCCCGCGCTGGTGATCGTGGGTGCGCTGATGATCTCGCAGATCAAGGCGATCGACCTGACCAACTTCGCGGTCGCGCTACCGGCGTTCCTCACGATCGTGGCGATGCCGTTCACGTACTCCATAGCCAACGGCATCGGGATCGGTTTCATCGCCTGGGTCGTCATGGCCACGGCCACCGGCAAGGGCCGCACCGTGCACCCGATCCTCTGGATCGTCGCGGCCGCGTTCGTCGTGTACTTCGCCATCGGTCCCATCACCGACGCGCTGGCCTGACCGGCCGGCGGAGGAGCGAGCGAACCGTGCACGTCGTCGACGTCTCCGACCCCGCCGACCCCAGGCTGGACGACCTGCGTGACCTCAACAACTCCGACCGGCGGCCCGACCTGCCCGGCGGCCGGGGATTGGTGATCGCCGAGGGCACGTATGTCGTGGGCCGCATGCTCCTCTCGCGCTTCCGGCCGCACGTCCTCCTTGGTACCGACGCGCGGTTGACCCAGTTGCGCAGGGAGGCCGCCGCCGAGGGGTGGGACGCCGACGAGCGGGCGGGCGGCGCGGTGTACCTGCGCACCACCAAGGACGTCCTCAGTGAGGTGATCGGCTTCCGGTCCAGCCGCGACATCCTCGCCGCCGCGGACCGGCCCGCACCACTGCCGGTCGAGGAGGTGCTGGACGGCGCGCGGACGCTCGTCGTGCTCGAGGGCGTCAACGACCCCGAGAACCTCGGCGCGATCTTCCGCAACTGCGCTGCCCTCGGGGTCGACGGCGTGCTGTTCGGGGCGGCCGCCGGGGACCCGCTCTACCGGCGGGTCGTGCGGGTGTCGATGGGACACGTGCTCCGCCTGCCGTTCGCCCACCTGCCCGGCACGCCCACCACCTGGCAGCGTTCGCTCGAGGGCCTGCGGGAGCGGGGCTTCCGGACCGTCGCCCTGACGCCGTCCGCCGACACCCCGCTGTCCCGGGCCGTCGACGCCGACAGGGTGGCGTTCGTGCTCGGCGCGGAGGGCCCGGGGCTCACCGAGCACGCGATGCGTGCCTGCGATGTGCGGGCCGCGATCCCCATGACCGACGGCACGGATTCGCTCAACGTCGCCACCGCCGCGGCGGTCGCGTTCTACGAGCGGTCCCGCCGGGACTGACCCGCTCGCGACGGGCCGCGTCGACCCGCTAGCGGGATCCGCCGTCGCGACGGCGGCGGGACACCGAGTCCGCGCCCCGGCGCACGGCGTCACCGACGAGGCCGGCGATGCTCCGTATCCGGCCGCCGCGCGCACCCCCGCCCGGCCCGCGGGATCCGGAGGGGAGCCGCTCGTAGTCGTCGTCGGCGTAGGGGGAGGGCCCGCCGGCGGCGCTGTCGCCATCGGCGTCCGTGTCGGACCCGACGCCGGCGGCACGCCTCGCGGCCGCGTGGAGCTCGGCGCGGCCCGGCATCCCCACGACGTGCAGTGCCGGCCCGGAGAGCGGGGTGTGCTGGCGTACCTCGCGGCGACCGTCGGTGGCGAACCCGTGGACCGGCACGTCGAGCCCCCCCGGCTCCAGGTCGAAGCCGAGCCAGTCGCGGTGGGCGGCGTGGAGGAGCGACGATGGCGAGAACGGCAACGCCAAGGGGGTGTCGGTCGCCGTGTCGAGCGGGAACTCGCCGGCCCAGTAGGGCCTCTCGAACGGCAGGGGCATGCCCTCGTCCTCGACGATCCGGTCGTCGGCCCCGGCGAACGCCCGCACGAGCCGCCCCGACTCCCACCGGGCGAATCCGCTCACCCCGTCCTCCGCATCCTGGGCGAACAGCAGGATGGTGGGCGCCTCGACCAGTTTCAGCCACGACTCCGGGGTGGCGGACGGCGTGATGGGCCCCTCCATCGGGGTCTGGACGACGGTGAGTCCCGGGAACGAGCCCACGTAGATCTCCCCCGGCCCGGCCGAGGCCGAGCGGTTGAGCGGGAACGCGCCCAGGGACGCCACCGTGACCGTGGGGAACAGCCGCGACAGCAGACGTCGCGCGAAACCGGGGTCGGACGGCTGTCCCGCCCGGATCGGTGCGGCGGGATCGTCCGTGGCCAGATACCAGAAGGTTGCGACGTGGTGTCCCATGACCGGACTCAGTCGTCCTTACCGCGGACCCCGAGCAGGACGTCCTCCCACGAGGGCATCGTGGGATGACGGCGCGAGTGGCGTCGTTCGGGTTCGGTGGGCGTGGGCTGGAGGAAGTCCTCGTTGTCGGTGTTGTCGTCGTCGTCGTTGTCGTTGTCCTTCCCGCCTCGCACCCCCGCGGGGCGCGAGGCGCCGGACGTCGGCTCCGACCGCCCGGACGCCACCGGTCCCGTCCCCGCGGGAGGGGCGGATGCGGCGGGGGTGGACGGTCCGGCTGGTGTCGACGATCCGGCTGGGGTGGCCGGCGCGGCGGACGGCGCGGGGACCGCGCGGATCGGCGGCGGGCCCGGCGGCAGCGGGGGAGGAGACGAGACCGAGCGCAGCGCCGTCGCGCGCGAGGGGTCGAGGATGTTCTCGGCCTCGTCGTCGAGGGCCCGGGCCGAACCGCCGTGCGAGTCGGGGACGAACGACCACGTCGCACTGGCGTCGTCGGACAGGCCCGCCGGCCAGGAGGTACGGACGACCCACCCACCGGACCGGTCACGCCAGGCGTCCCAGACGACCAGGTCCGGGTCCACGCCACGGCGGTCGAGGGCGGCACCCACCCGGTCGGCGAGCGTGTTGAGGGCCGGGCCGTCCGGCAGCACCGGATGGGCGCCCTTGGCCATGTCGGCGGCGTTGGCGCGTTCCAACAACACCGGC
Organism: Dietzia sp. KRD202; assembly: GCF_017168155.1. Lineage (NCBI taxonomy): Bacteria > Bacillati > Actinomycetota > Actinomycetes > Mycobacteriales > Dietziaceae > Dietzia > Dietzia sp. KRD202. The sequence goes on from NZ_JABFAN010000018.1 coordinate 33,505, forward strand.
ACGGCGAACCCCTGGATCCGCGACAGTGACACGCCGGCGTCGGCGGCGACCTCCTCCGGGGAGGCGCCGTGCCGGATGCGGTCCTGGATCTCGCGGGGGCGCAGCGTACCGGTCACGGGAGCCCGACCGGACCCACCGCCGGGCACGAACTCACCACGGGCGGCCGCCCGCAGACGATCATCGAGTGGCAGGGAGAACTTCTCGCCGAAGTCCGGGACCTCGCATTCGACGACCGACGACTCGGTGTCCACACCGACGATCCTCAGCTTCCGCATGCCGCCTCCTCGACTCCTCGCGGTCCCGTGGGCGGCTCGAGGGGTCGAGTGGCGCGCACCCGGGTCCTGGGCGTTGATCCACATGGTAGGTCAGCACAGCCCACCCGGCGCGCGGACGGGCCGGGTGGGCTGCGGAAAACTGCAGACGATGCTGCGCGGGTGGCCCCCGAAGGACGCCGATCAGGCGAGCTGGCCGACCACGTGGTCGATGCAGCGGGTCAGCTGCGTGACGTCCTCCGGCTCGATCGCCGGGAACATGCCGATGCGCAGCTGGTTGCGGCCCAGCTTGCGGTACGGCTCGGTGTCGAGGATGCCGTTGGCGCGCAGCGTCTTGGCGACCTTCGCGGCGTCGATCTTCTCGTCGAGGTCGATGGTGCCCACGACCTGCGAGCGGTGGGCCGCCTCGGTGACGAACGGGGTGGCGTAGTCGCTGGCCACGGCCCAGTCGTAGAGGCGCGAGGACGAGTCCTTGGTGCGCGCGACGCACCAGTCCAGACCGCCCTGGGAGTTCATCCACTCGATCTGCTCGGCGAACATGATCAGCGTGGCCACGGCCGGGGTGTTGTACGTCTGGTTCTTGCGCGAGTTGTCCACCGCGGTCGGCAGGGACAGGAAGTCCGGGCACCAGCGGTCGGTGGCGGCGATCTCGTCGACCCGCGCGAGCGCGGCCGGGCTCATGATCGACACCCACAGGCCACCGTCCGAGGCGAACGACTTCTGCGGGGCGAAGTAGTAGACGTCGGTGTCGGCGATGTCGACGGGCAGTCCGCCGGCGCCGGAGGTGGCGTCGATCGCCACCAGCGCGTTGTCCGAGCCGGCCGGGCGGCTCACGGGGAGCATGACGCCGGTCGAGGTCTCGTTGTGGGCCCAGCCGATGAGGTCGACCGACGGGTCCGAGGTCGGCTCGGGGGCCGAACCGGGCTCGGCGGAGATGACGATCGGGTCGGCCAGGAACGGCGCACCGCCGGTGACCTTCGCGAACTTCGACGAGAACTCACCGTAGGTCAGGTGCAGCGACTTCTCGCGGACCAGGCCGAAGGCGGCGGCGTCCCAGAACGCGGTGGTGCCGCCGTTGCCCAACACCACCTCGTAGCCGTCGGGCAGGGAGAACAACGAGGACAGGCCGTCGCGCACGCGGCCCACGACATCCTTGACCGGGGCCTGCCGGTGACTGGTGCCCATCACGGTGGTGGCGGCGTCGGACACGGCCGCGATCTGCTCGGGACGGACCTTGGACGGGCCGCAGCCGAAGCGGCCGTCGGCGGGCTTGAGGTCGGCGGGGATGGTGGGCAGCTGATCGCTCATGCTCTTGGGGTGCCGTTCGGTCGGGGTGTGGGACGTGGTCCATCGTAGTCCGGCCCGTCCGTGGCCCGGAGTACCGTCTGGGTCATGGAGGAACCCGCCCTGGAACCGGCCGATTTCGACGTGATGCGGGTCGGGTACGGCCTGCATCCGCGCTTGGACGTCGCCGACCTGGACGACGGGTGGCTGCCGCTGTTCACCGCGTGGTTGGAGGAGGCGGGGCGCCGAGGTGTCCGTGAGCCCAACGCGATGGTGCTCGGCACCGTCGGTGCCGACGGCCGGCCCTCGACCAGGACGGTGCTGTGCAAGGGCGCCGACGAGCGGGGGGTGACGTTCTTCACGACGACGACGTCCCGCAAGGGCACGCAGTTGGCGGAGACCGGGTACGCGTCGGTGACCTTCCCGTGGTTGGTCGCCGAGCGTCAGGTCCACATCGAGGGTCCGTGCCATCCGGTCGACCGGGCGGACAGCCTCGACTACTGGCGCACGCGGCCCCGGGGGTCGCAGGTCTCGGCGTGGGCTTCGGAGCAGTCCCGACCGGCCGAATCCGTCGAGGAGCTGGAGTCGCTGTACGCGACCGCGGAGCGGCGACTGGCGGGCGTCGACGAGATCCCCGTGCCGGACAGATGGGGCGGGTTCCGGCTGGTGCCCGAACGGGTCGAGTTCTGGCAGGGCGGTCCGGACCGCTTCCACGACCGCGTCGAGTGCCTCCTGGCGGGGGAGACGTGGACGGCCCGCAGGCTCCAGCCCTGACCACCCGCGTCCAGACAGGCTGTGGGGCCGTGGGGGGAGCGTCTGAGAACTCCCTTCGAACCGTGGTCCGCCCTCACGGTAGGGTGTGGCACAGCACATTCGTGGCGGGATTCAGGCCGCCGGGACCAGTCGTCGGAGAGGGAATCGCGTGACCGCAGGCTCGAACGGTTCGGACCGCAATGCAACACTGTCCTACCCCGGCGGTGAGCTCGAACTCGATGTGGTGGAAGCGACCTGCGGAAGCGACGCGGTGCAGCTGGGTTCCCTGCTGGCGAAGACGGGGATGACGACCCTGGACGTCGGGTTCGTCAACACCTCCGCCTGCACCTCCTCGATCACCTACATCGACGGCAACGAGGGCATCCTCCGTCACCGCGGGTACCCGATCGACCAGCTCGCCGACAACGCGTCCTTCCTGGAGGTCTCGTACCTGCTCATTTACGGTGAGGACCCCACGGAGGCCCAGCTCGCCGAGTTCACCGAGAAGGTGCTCGCCGAGACGACGCTGCCCGGCCAGATGATGCCGCTGCTGCAGGCCTTCCCCCGGGACACCCACCCGATGCCCGTCCTGTCGGCCGGCGTGAGCCTCTTCGGGACCCACGGTGACGACCTGGACATCGACGACCCCAAGGCCGTCGACCTGGCCACCGCCCGACTCCTCGGACGCGGCCCGACCCTGGCCGCCGCGATCGAGCGCATCCGGGGCGGCAAGGACGCCATCGACCCGGACCCGTCGCTCGGGTACGTCCGCAACTTCCTGCGGATGACGTTCGGCCCGGACTACGAGGTCACCGACGAGGTCGCCGACGCCCTCGACATGCTCCTCGTGCTGCACGCCGATCACGAGCAGAACTGCTCCACCTCCACCGTCCGCATGGTCGGTTCCTCCGAGGCCCCGCTCTACGCCTCGATCACCGGGGGCATCAACGCGCTGTACGGTCCGCTGCACGGTGGCGCCAACCAGGCCGTGCTGGAGATGCTCGAGCGGATCGACTCGGAGGGCGGCGACGCCACCGACTACATGGACCGGGTCAAGAACAAGGTCGACGGCGTCAAGCTGATGGGCTTCGGCCACCGCGTCTACAAGAGCTACGATCCGCGCGCGCAGATCGCCAAGAAGCACGCGCACGCGCTGCTGTCGCAGAGCAACGACCCGCTGCTCGAGATCGCGCTCAAGCTCGAGGAGACGGCGCTCGCCGACGACTACTTCGTCGAGCGCAAGCTCTACCCGAACGTGGACTTCTACACCGGCCTGATCTACCGCGCGATGGGCTTCCCGACGGAGATGTTCACCGTGCTGTTCGCGCTCGGCCGTATGCCCGGGTGGATCGCGCACTGGCGCGAGATGCGCGAGGATCCGTCCACCAAGATCAACCGCCCGCGTCAGGTCTATACCGGCCCGGCCGAGCGGAGTTTCACCCCGATCAGCCAGCGCTGAACCCGGGAACCTGACTCCAGGAGGAGACACCATGGACAAGCCCGAGATCGACATGCCGACGGGCCCCGCGCCCACCGACCTCGTCGCCGAGGACATCACGGTGGGGGACGGTGCCGAGGCGGTCGCCGGCGGCAACGTCACCGTCCACTACGTGGGGGTCGACTACGAGACCGGTGAGCAGTTCGACTCCTCCTGGGACCGCGGCGAGTCCATCACCTTCCCGCTCAACGGCCTGATCCAGGGTTGGCAGGAGGGGATCCCGGGGATGAAGGTCGGCGGTCGCCGCCAGCTGGTGATCCCGCCGGACAAGGCCTACGGCACCTCCGCGGCGCTGCACCCGCTCGGCGGCAAGACCCTGGTGTTCGTCATCGACCTGCTCAACGCCTGAGCCCTCCTCCCGTAGCCGGGAGACCCGATCGCCCCGTCCTCCCCACGGAGGGCGGGGCGATCGGCGTCGAGGGGACGGTTCGCCCCGACGTGCGCGCACGACAGCGGGATTGAGTAAAGTCTTTTCTTATCGACGGTGATCAGCGCCGTCCCAGCAGGAAAGAGTCTCCATGGCCCAGCCCATCCGTCGCACCCTCGCGGCCGTCTCCGCCACCGCCTTCGCCGCCGCCGGCCTGGGCCTCGCGGTCCCGGCCACCGCTACCGCCGCGCCCCGCGTCGAAACCGTGTCCGGGGCCACGTATGTGAGCTTCGACGACCTCGCGCCGGGGCAGCTCGACACCGTCGAAGACCTCGCCGAGCAGGTGAACCTGATCTTCCCGGGTGACCAGGAGGTCGTCTTCGTCATCGACAGGAAGGGCCCCCGCTCCGCGATCGGGGTCTACGGGCCCTCGCGCGGCGGGATCTCCCTGGCGGTCGAGTGTGACCCGGCTGTCGACACGTGGGAGTCCCATCTCGCCGGGTCCTGTCAGGGCAACGAGGAATCGCTCCTGGACTGACGGCTGCGGAACGGGAGTCCGAGCCCGCCGGCCTCCCGCGGCGGCGGGCGGGCTCGGACCCTATCCCTGCGGCCGCAGGAAAGGCGCCAGCGCGTCCAACACGGCCGGGTCCTCGATCGTCGAGGGCACCACCACGTCCTGCTGTCCGTCGGCGATCTGGCGCATCGTCTTGCGCAGGATCTTGCCCGAGCGGGTCTTGGGCAGACCCTGCACGACCGTGCAGTCCCGGAACGTGGCCACCGCACCGATCTCCTCACGCACCATCGCCACCAGCTCGGCCCGCAGCTCCTCGGGGTCCCGGACCTGGCCGGACTTGAGGACCACGTACCCGACGGGCCGCTGGCCCTTCAGCTCGTCCCTGACCCCGATCACGGCGGCCTCCGCCACGGCGGGGTGGGTCGCGATGACGGCCTCCATCGACCCGGTCGACAGGCGGTGGCCGGCCACGTTGATCACGTCGTCGGTCCGGCCCATCACGTAGACGTAGCCGTCGGAATCGATGTACCCGCCGTCCCCGGTCGAGTAGTACCCGTCGAAGACCGACATGTACGAGGAGACGAACCGCTCGTCGTCCTCCCACAGCCCCGCCAGCGTCCCCGGTGCCATGGGCAGCTTGATCGCGAGATTGCCCTCCTCGCCCGCGGGCAGCGGGTTGCCCTCGCCGTCGAGAACGTGCAGGTCGTACCCGGGCACGGCGACGGTGGGCGAGCCCGCCTTGATCGGCATCGGCTCCAGACCGCGCAGGTTGGACGCGATCGGCCACCCTGTCTCTGTCTGCCACCAGTTGTCCACCACCGGCGTGCCGAGCTTGTCGGTGGCCCACTGGTAGGTGTCGGGGTCCAGGCGCTCACCCGCGCAGAACAGCGTGCGCAGGGAGGATAGGTCGTACTTGTCGACCTCGGCGCCCTCCGGATCCTCCTTGCGCACCGCGCGGACGGCGGTCGGGGCGGTGAACAGTGCGGTGGCACGGTGCTCGGAGACGACCCGCCAGAAGGCCCCGGCATCCGGCGTGCCGACCGGTTTGCCCTCGTAGATGATGGACGTCGCGCCGATCAACAGTGGTGCGTAGACGATGTACGAGTGGCCGACCACCCAGCCCACGTCCGAGGCGGTCCACCACACCTCACCCGGCCGGACCCCGTAGACGTTCCACATCGACCACGCGAGCGCGACCGCGTGGCCACCGTTGTCCCTCACGACGCCCTTGGGCAGGCCCGTGGTGCCGGAGGTGTAGAGGATGTACAGGGGATCGGTGGCCTTGACGGGTACCGGGGCCGCCCGCTCGGAGGCGGCGACGGCGTCATCCCAGTAGCTCCAGGTGGTGCCCGGCGTCTCCGGGAAGGCCTCGTCGGGGAACTGCTCGTGACGCGGGGCCACGATCACGGCACCGGGGGTGTGCCGGGTGAGTTCGAGAGCCTTGGTCACCATGGGGAAGTACGGCACCTTGCGGGTCGGCTCGATCCCGCCGTGTGAGGTGACGATGACCTTCGGGCGCGCGTCGTCGATACGGATCGCCAACTCCGGGGCGGCGAAGCCCCCGAAGACGACGGAGTGCACCGCACCGAGCCGGGCACACGCGAGCATCGCGACGGCCGCGCGGGGAACCATGGGCATGTAGATGACGACCCTGTCGCCCCGCCCGACGCCCTCGGCGGCCAGCGCTCCGGCGAACTCCTCGACCCGGTCCAGCAGCTGGGCGTAGGTGATGGTCTCCTTCACCCCGGTCACGGCGGAGTCGTAGATGAACGCGGCCTGGTCCCCCCGGCCCGCCTCGACGTGGCGGTCCACGCAGTTGTAGGAGGTGTTCAGCTCCCCGTCCGGGAACCAGCGGTAGAACGGCGGGCGAGAGCGGTCGACCGCCGTGGTCGGAGGCGTGGTCCAGTCGATATCCGCCGCGACGTCGAGCCAGAACGCGTCGGGATCGCTGATCGAGAGCCGGTGGGCGGCGGCATAGGACGAGGCGGTGGAGTCCGACATCGGGAGTTCCCCTCACAGGTGGGAGCGTGCCCGCCGGCCGGGCCGACGGGCTGTGACAGGACTCACTCTAGTGGCAGGCCGAGCTCCCGATACCTCATCATCCGCTCGGCATACCTCCGCTCAGGGGGGCGCCTGCGGACCTCGAGGAGGGCCGCGGCGACGGCATCGGCCATCCGGTCGCAGAAGGAATCCGGTTCGTCGGCGGCGTCGGGCCTCTCCGGGACCACCACGTCCACGATCCCGGCTCCCATCAGGTCGGCGGAGGTGATCCCCTGCGATCGGGCGACCTCCGGCGCCCGGGAGGTCTCGTGGTGGAGGATGGCGCTGGCGCCCTCGGGCGGGAGCGGTGCGAGCCACCCGTGCCGTGCACACAGGACCCGGTCGGCCGGGAGCAGCGCGAGGGCGGCCCCGCCGGTGCCCTGGCCGAGTATCACCGAGACGGTCGGGCTGGACAGCGTGACCAGGTCCGCGAGGCTCCGGGCGATCTCGCCCGCGAGGCCGCCCTCTTCCGCCTCCCGGGACAGCGCGGCCCCCCGGGTATCGATGAGCAACACCAGCGGAACGCCCATCTCCGCCGCGATCCGCATCCCACGGCGGGCCGACCGCAACGCGGACGGACCGAGCGGGCTCGTCTCGTTCTCCGCATCGCGGTCCTGGGCCAGGACGACCGCGGACTGGCCCCGGAAGCGCGCCAGGGAGAGCAGGAGGGACCCACTGTCCTCTCCCTGCCCCGTCCCCGACAGCGGGACGCGGGTGGGTGCGACCCGGTCGAGGAAGGCGCGGGCGCCCGGGCGGTCGTGCCGGCGGGACCGGGTGATGGCGTCCCAGGCGTCGGGTGGGGTGCCGTCGTCGGGCTCCGGCTCGGGTACGGGGCCGGGCGGTGGGGCCGGCTCGTCGTCGGAGGGCGGGTCCTGGCACAGCACCCGCAACGCCCGCGCGGTGAGGTCCCGCAGGCCCTCGGGAGGGAGGACACCGTCGATCATCCCGCGGCGTGCGAGGTTCTCTGAGACCTGGACGCCGTCGGGGAAGGGGGCGTCGTAGAGGGCCTCGTACACGCGGGGTCCGAGGAACCCGATGAGTGCTCCGGGTTCCGCGACGGACACGTGCCCCAGTGAGCCCCAGGACGCGAACACGCCGCCGGTGGTGGGGTGCCGCAGATAGACGAGGTAGGGCAGGCCAGCGGTCTTGTGTCCCGCCACCGCGGCCGAGATCTTGACCATCTGCAGGAATGCGATCGTGCCCTCCTGCATCCGGGTCCCACCGGAGGTGGGGGAGGCGAGGATGGGCAGGCCCTCGGCGGTCGCCCGTTCGATCGCCGAGACGATCCTCTCGGCGGCGGCGATCCCGATGGAGCCGGCGAGGAAATCGAACTCGCACGCGATGAGCACCACGCGTCGCCCCAGCAGGGTTCCTTCGCCGGTGATGACGGACTCGTCCACTCCAGATTTCTCCGCCGCCCGCCGCAGGGAGTCCTCGTACCCGGGCACCGAGTCCACGTGGGGCGGGCGTACCGGAGCGCCGTCCCACGGTCGGAACGAACCGTCATCGAGGACCAGGTCGAGGATCTGCAGTGCTCCCGTTCGCGCCATGACCGCATCGTACGGTGGGGGCGACTACCAGCCGGTATCCTCGGCGCAGGGGTGCGCCGCCGCACCCCCCGTCCCGCAGAGGAGGCCCCGTCGCCATGATCGTCACCCGCAGGGACGGCGCAGTCGTCGTCGTCACCATCGATCGTCACGAGACCCGCAACGCCCTGGACGCCGAGGTGTGTACCGCGCTGCGGGAGGCCGTCGAGGCCGCCGGGGCGGAGGCCGAGTCCGAGGATCCGGTCCGGGCGATCGTCATCACGGGCGCGGGAACCGCGTTCTGCGCCGGGGCCGACCTGTCCGGCGGGGTGTACAACTCGGACTTCTACGACTGCCACGCCGGGATGCTCCGGGCCGTCGAATCGGCTCCCGTGCCGGTCATCGCAGCCGTCAACGGACCGGCCGTGGGCGCCGGTGTGCAGCTCGCCCTGGCCACGGATCTCCGGGTGGTGGCACCGGGCGCGGTCTTCGCCGTCCCGGTCGTCAAGGTGGGGTTGGCGCTCGACAACTGGACGATCAAGCGTCTCGCCAACGTCGTCGGCGGCGGGCACGCCCGCTCGGTCCTCATGACCGCGCGCCCCGTCGGCGCGGAGGAGGCGGCCCGGATCGGCCTGGCGAACGAGATCGGTGACATGGATTCGGCGATGGAGCTCGCGGCGGAGCTCGCCCGCTCGGCGCCGCTGAGCCTGCGGCACATCAAGACCGTCATCAACGACGACGACGCCCGGCTGCTCCCGCGGGACGAGCACACCGAGCTCCAGCTCCGGGCCTGGGGCAGTGAGGACATGGCCGAGGCCCGGGCCGCGCGCGCCGAGAAGAGGCCCCCCGTCTTCCGCGGACGCTGACGCGCCACACCAGCGGTGGGGCGCGCCGCGGCGGCTCCCACGTGTCGGCCCCACGTGGACCCCGGCCCGGGTACGATTCCAGCGCCCGACCCGGATCCGCCTGACGTGGGCGTCTGGCACGGCCCCGGGTAAATGACATCCAGGGGGAACGCCAGCGATGGCCAGGCACAGTGCGTCGCCGCAGAGTGGGAATCCGACGGCCCGCAGGGTCGTCCTCGTGGGAGCCGCGCTCCTCGCGGTCGTGCTCGTCGCGGTACTGGTGCTCGCCGGGCTCTCCCGGGCCGGTGTCGGTGGATTCTGTGGAGACGACCTCCGGATCAGTGTCGCCGCCGAGCCCGAGATCGCCGACCACGTGGATGCCCTGGCCGAGGATGCCGACGGGTGCTATTCCTTTGAGGTCGCCCCTGTCTCGTCGGCTGACCTCGCCGGGCGTGTCGCCTCCCGTGAGGCGCTCCCCGACATCTGGGTCCCGGACTCGGCGGTGCGGCTCGCGCAACTGTCGCGGGACGTGCAGATCCCCTTCGATACGGTGGTGAACTCGCTCGCGTCCACCCCGGTGGTCATCGCGTCCCGCGACACCCCGGTCGACATGTCGACGTGGACCTCCGCCCTGGCGACCCCGGGACTGATGATGGGCGATCCCGTCCGGTCCGGGATCGCGGACGCGCCGATCCTCGCCGCCGCGTCCGAGGTGGAGATCATGCGGTCGACCGCGGACGCACTGGGCGCGTCCATGGCGATCCTGGCGCAGGGGCAGATGAGCCGCATGGAGGTTCCCCCGACATCGCGCGAGATGCTGGACAGGGTGGTCTCCGGGGGCGGCGCGACGATCGTGACGGAGCGTGAGGCGGTGCTCGCCCGGCGTGAGGCCCCGCACGCGGGACTCCAGATCGCCGCTCCCGCCACCGGGGCGGTGTTCCTCGGGTACCCGCTGGCGGTGACCACCCAGGACCCGACCCGGCGAGCCGAGGTCGCCGGTGCCGCCGAAGCACTCCGCGACGCCACGGCCTCGCCCGCCCACCGCGACGGCCTCTCGGCGGACGGTTTCCGGAAAGCGGACCGCGCGCCCCTCGCGGACGGGTCAGGGGTGGGCGAGATCGAGATGCTCGTCGTCCGCGACCCCGACCGCCTCCACGGCGTCCTCCGACGGTGGCGGGTGTTGGCGATGCCCGGGCGGTCCCTCGTCCTGGTGGACACCTCGGGATCGATGGGATTCGGGATACCGGGTACGGACCGGACCCGGATCGAGGCACTGGTCGCCACGGCGGGCGCCGGCCTCGGGCAGTTCCCCGACGACGCGGCTCTCGGGCTGTGGGCGTTCGGCGGGGCCGCCGGCCGGGATGGCAGGCCCTACGCGGAGGTCGCGCCACTCCGACGACTCGACGAGGCCGGCGCCGACGGTTCGCACCGGGAGGCCCTCGGCGGCGCGCTGGCGGCCCTGCCCGGTCTGGTGGGCGGCGGAACCGACCTCTACCGGTCCGTACTCGACGCCTACGCCCAGGTGCGCTCCGGCTACGACCCCAACATGGTCAATTCGATCATCGTGATCTCCGACGGGGCCGACGACGCCACCTCGGACCTCGACGAAGGGGAGTTCCTCGCCCGACTACGCGACATGGTCACCCCGTCGCGCCCGGTGATCGTCGTGACGATCAGTCTGCTCGACGACGCCGCGTCGGGCACCCTGGCGGAGATCTCCCGGGTGACCGGCGGCAGCAGCCACGTCGCGCGGACGCCCGACGAGATCGTGCGGGTGTTCGCCGACGCGGTGGGCCGTCGCGGAGCGGCGCCCGGCGCCTGACTCCCTTAACCCCGGATAGAGGTAGCTGCCCCCTCGGATGGGGGTGCGGCATCCTCCGGTTTCCAGGGAATCGACCGCGTTGCCTGAGAGTCTTCGCCGAGAACTTGTGTTACGTGTCACACTTCCTCCGTCACTATCTGTGAGGCGCATCACTACAGGGGTGCGCTGATGAGAACCCGAAACGGAGGACCTCCGTGTCCCAACCAACTGATCCGCCGACGGGGGGCGCATCGCGGCGAACCCCGGGAACGGCGGAGTTCACGGCGATGCAGTCCAGCCCCGCCTTCCAGGAGTTGCGCAGCAAGTTCCGGGCGTTCGTCTTCCCCATGACCGTCGCCTTCCTCATCTGGTATTTCCTCTATGTCATCCTCGCCGTCTACGCCACGGACTTCATGGCCACGAAGGTCTTCGGAAACATCACCTGGGGGCTGATCATCGGGCTGGGGCAGTTCGTGACCACCTTCCTCATCACGTTCCTCTACATCCGGTTCGCCAACCGCGTGATCGATCCCCGTGCGGAATCCATCCGCCTCGAGCTGGAAGGTGAGGCTGTCTGATGGATTGGCTACTCAACATCAATGAACTCACGCCGGGTGAGCAGGTCGGCAGCACGCTGCTCAACATGGTCGTGTTCGGCATCTTCATCGTCATCACGATGACGCTCGTCCTGAGGGCGTCCAAGTCCACGAAGTCGACGAAGGACTTCTACACCGGTGGGTCGAGCTTCACCGGTCCGCAGAACGGGTTCGCGATCGCCGGTGACTATCTGTCGGCGGCATCCTTCCTCGGTATCGCCGGGGCCATCGCGATCAACGGCTACGACGGTTTCCTCTACTCGATCGGATTCCTCGTCGCCTGGCTCGTCGCCCTGATGCTCGTCGCCGAGCTGATGCGCAACACCGGCCGGTTCACCATGGCCGATGTGCTCAGCTTCCGCCTCAACCAGCGGCCCGTCCGGATGGCGGCGGCCCTGGCCACCCTCGCGGTGTGCCTGTTCTATCTCATCGCCCAGATGGCAGGCGCGGGTGGCCTCGTCGCCCTCCTGCTGAACATCAACGACTCCACGGGGCAGGCGATCGTCGTCGCGGCCGTGGGGCTGCTCATGATCGTCTACGTGCTGGTCGGCGGCATGAAGGGCACCACGTACGTGCAGATGGTCAAGGCCGTCCTGCTGGTCAGTGGCGTCCTCATCATGTGCCTCATGGTTCTCGTGGCCGCGCGCGGCAACTTCTCCGCGCTCCTGGGGGAGGCCGTCGCCAATTCGGGTAAGGACCTGTTGCAGCCCGGTCTACAGTACGGCGCCACCGAGACCAGCAAGCTCGACTTCGTCTCCCTGTCGATCGCACTCGTCTTCGGTACCGCCGGCCTCCCCCACGTGCTCATGCGCTTCTACACGGTCCCCACCGCCAAGGAGGCCCGTCGGTCCGTCACCTGGGCGATCGCCCTCATCGGCGGCTTCTATCTGTTCACCCTCGTGCTCGGCTTCGGTGCCGCGGCGATGGTCGGTCCGGAGGTGATCGAGGCGGCGCCCGGTGGCGTGAACTCGGCGGCACCGCTACTCGCGTTCGCCCTCGGCGGTGAGATCTTCCTCGGCATCATCTCCGCGGTCGCCTTCGCGACGATCCTCGCGGTGGTGGCGGGGCTGGCGATCACGGCGTCCGCATCGTTCGCCCACGACATCTACAACGGCGTCATCAAGCACGGAAAGGCCACCGAGAAGTCGCAGCTCCGGGTCTCGCGGATCACGGTCGTCGTGATCGGGCTCCTGTCGATCGTCATGGGTATCGGCGCCATGGGGCAGAACATCGCCTTCCTCGTCGCCCTGGCCTTCGCGATCGCCGCGTCGGCGAACCTGCCGACGATCCTGTACTCGCTGTTCTGGAAGCGGTTCAACACCACCGGCGCCCTGTTCTCGATGTACGGCGGGCTCATCAGCACCCTGGTGCTGATCGCGCTCTCGCCGGCGGTCTCCGGTGGCGAGAAGTCGATGATCACGGGCGTCGACTTCTCCCTGTTCCCGCTCTCGAACCCGGGCATCGTGTCGATCCCGCTGGCGTTCCTGCTGGGCATCGTCGGCACGTTCATCGGGAAGAAGGACGAGTTCCCGGAGAAGCGGGTGGAGATGGAGGTCCGTTCCCTCACCGGTGTCGGTGTGGAGAAGACCATCGCTCACTGACGTCTCTTCGGCGGGCCCACCACCACGGGCCCCCGCCGCGCCGGCCCCCGCCGCGCCCGCCCGGCCGTCCTCGGACGACCGGGCGGGCCTCGTCGTGGACCGGGAGGGACTACTCTCGGTGGGCACCACACCGATTCGGAGGCGGTAGAGATGTATCCCGGACACGACGACCAGACCCGACGCATGGGGCAGCAGCCCGACTCGCGTGCCTACTCGCGGATGGGCGACGACCAGGCCTACGACCCCGCCTATGACGACGGCTACGGAGGCGACGGGGGATACGCCGCCGCGCCCGCGGCGAAGCGCCGTGGCCCCGCCCTCGACGTGGGCAAGTTCGCGGGCAGCGTGGTCGCGACCGCCCTCGTGGCGGCCATCGCCGGATGGCTGATCGCCTGGATCGTGGAAGCGGTGTTCTCGCGTTTCGGCCACCAGTGGGCCAACGGCGGGAACACGCCCACGATGTACGCGGTCTACGGGGCCGTCGCCGCGCTCCTCGCCGGGCTGCTCTGGTACCTGCTGCTCGTCGGCACGGCCAACCCCCACCAGTTCTATTCCTGGACCGTCGGGCTGCTCATCGTCGCCGCCGTGGCGTTGCCGCTGCTGGTGACGGTGCCGTTCCTCGACGGCCTGGCGGCCGCGATCGTGCACTTGTTCATCGGATTGCCGATCCTGGCACTGACCAGCGCGTTCTCCGCCACTCTCCGGCGATGACGCGCTCGCGGCGGCCGTGACGGCCGGCCACTGTGGGTGGTGCCCCCGAGAGGAATCGAACCTCCGACACCGGCTTTAGGAGAGCCGTGCTCTATCCACTGAGCTACGAGGGCGGGAACCGGGGAGAGTCTAACCGATGGGCGGGGGATCGTGATCGCCGACTTGGAGTGAGTGGTCCCGGCCGGTAGTCTTGACCGTCGGCGTCCATGTCGTCCCCTGGTGGGGCGGTGGACCACCTCGCGCGGGTCACCACCGGCCGCCGTTCGAGGGGGAGGGCGCCCGACCGGCCGGCAGCCCACTAGACAGACAGAGGTATCGCCTGTGTCCACGTACACCCCCAAGCCCGGGGACGTGACGCGCGCCTGGTACGTCATCGACGCCACTGATGTGGTTCTCGGTCGACTCGCCGTCCAGGTCGCCAACATCCTCCGTGGCAAGCACAAGCCGCAGTTCGCCCCGAACGCCGACACCGGCGACTTCGTCATCATCATCAACGCCGACAAGGTCGCGATCTCGTCCAACAAGCGTGACCGCGTGGTGCAGCACCGCCACTCCGGTTTCCCGGGCGGCCTGAAGTCGCAGACCCTGGGCAAGGCCATGGACACCCGTCCCGACCGCGTCGTCGAGAAGGCCGTCAAGGGCATGCTGCCGAGCAACAAGCTCGGCCGTGCCGTCGCCTCCAAGCTCAAGGTGTACGCGGGTCCCGATCACCCGCACGCCGCCCAGCAGCCCGTGCCCTTCGAGATCAAGCAGGTGGCCCAGTGACCGACGAGAACATCACCCCCGAGGCCGAGGTTGCCGACGACGTGGTGGCGGACCTCGCCGCCGAGGTCGCCGAGGACTACAGCGAGGCCGACTACGCCGGTGGCACCGACTTCGTCGCCGACGCCGACGCCCAGCTGGGGTCGACCGTCACCTCCGGTCCGGCCCAGGCCGTCGGACGTCGCAAGGAAGCCGTCGCCCGCGTGCGCCTGCTCCCCGGTTCCGGCCAGTTCACCCTGAACGGCCGCACCCTCGAGGAGTACTTCCCGAACAAGGTGCACCAGCAGCTCGTCAAGTCGCCGCTGGTCCTCGTCGAGCGCGACGAGCAGTTCGACATCGTGGCACTGCTCCACGGTGGCGGCCCCTCGGGTCAGGCCGGCGCGCTGCGTCTGGCCATCGCCCGCGCGCTCATCCAGTACTCGCCGGACGACCGCCCGGCGCTCAAGAAGGCGGGCTTCCTCACGCGCGACGCCCGTGCCGTCGAGCGCAAGAAGGCCGGCCTCAAGAAGGCCCGTAAGGCCCCGCAGTACTCGAAGCGCTGATCCACCCGGGTCGCGTCACCGGAGCAGGCCCCTGCGTATGCGGGGGCCTGCTCCGGTCCATTTGCCCACTGCACTGTGGGTCGGGGTTATCCTGACCCGGCCATTCACGCCCACCGTCCGCGGCGGGGCGAACCACCACCCCCGGAGGACCACACGATATGACGCGACTGTTCGGCACCGACGGGGTCCGCGGACTCGCCAACCGGACCCTCACCGTCGACCTGGCCGTGCGCCTGGGGGCGGCCGCCGCGGCGGTCCTGGCGACCGAGGTCGAGCCGTCGCCCCGGCGGTCCGGATCCCGGCCCGTCGCCGTCGTCGGCCGTGACCCCCGTGTCTCCGGGGAGATGCTCGAGGCCGCCCTGGCCGCCGGCCTGGCGAGTCAGGGCGTCGATGTCCTGCTCGTGGGCGAGTTGCCGACCCCGGCCGTCGCCCACCTCACGGCCCAGCACGAGGCCGAGCTGGGTGCCGTGATCTCCGCCTCGCACAACGCGATGCCGGACAACGGCATCAAGTTCTTCGCCGCCGGGGGCCACAAGCTGGCCGACGAGGTGGAGGACCGTGTCGAGGCCGCCCTCACCGACGGTGCCATCACCGGACCGACCGGCTCAGCGATCGGCCGTATCTCGCGGGCGCCGCAGGAGGACGCCCTGGACGGCTATGTCCGGCACCTGCTCGATGCCACGCCGGGCCGGTTGGACGGGCTCGTCGTCGTCGTCGACTGCGCCAACGGCGCCGCCAGCGCGGCGGCCCCGCGTGCCTACCGCGAGGCCGGCGCCACGGTGATCGAGATCCACGCCAGCCCCGACGGCTACAACATCAACGACAACTGCGGTTCCACCCACCTCGACGACGTCCGCGCCGCGGTGCGCGCGCACGGCGCCGACCTGGGCCTGGCGCACGACGGCGACGCGGACCGGTGTCTGGCCATCGACGCCTCCGGCGAGGTTGTCGACGGCGACCAGATCATGGCGATCCTGGCCCTGGCGATGCGCGACTCCGGGGAACTCGTCGGCAACACACTGGTGGCCACCATCATGAGCAACCTGGGGCTCAAGGTCGCCATGCGGGAGGCCGGGATCGAGATCACCGAGACCAAGGTGGGCGACCGCTACGTCCTCGAGCGTCTGCGCGAGGGTGGGTACAGCCTCGGCGGCGAACAGTCCGGGCACCTCGTGCTGCCCGCCCACGCCACCACCGGTGACGGCGTGCTCACCGGGTTGCGCCTCATGGCCCGCATGGCGGAGACCGGCAAGTCGCTGGCCGAGCTCGCCGGGGTCATGACCGTGCTGCCGCAGGTCCTCGTCAACGTGCCGGTCGAGGACAAGGCCGCAGTCGTGGCATCCGGGGCGGTCTGTGACGCCGTGGTGGGGGAGGAGCGCAGGCTCGGCTCCACAGGCCGCGTGCTTCTGCGTCCCTCCGGCACCGAGCAGCTCGTCCGCGTGATGGTCGAGGCGGAGGACGCGAACCTGGCCGGCGAGGTCGCCGAGCGCCTGGCGGGCGTGGTCGCCGCCGTGTGACCGGCCGGGCCCGTGCGCTCTCCGGCGCCGGGCCCCGGCGACCGGGCCCCACGGGCCGGGCACCGGAGGGCGATCAGCCGCCCGTGAAGGACTTGACCAGCTTGAGCATCGGCGGGGCGCTGGCGAGCAGGTCGTCGGCCTCCTCGTCGAGCATCTCGTGGGTGACCGTGACGGTGCCCTTGAACTCCGCCTCCGGATCGGCGAACGCGGCATAGGTGTCGTCGTCGGTCAGGGTGGCCAGCAGGTACCCCGCCAGCAGCGGGCGCACGGCCCGATGGGTGCGGAGGTCGGGGTCCGCCAACCCGACCCGCTCGAGAAGCGGGTTGCGCTCGACCAGACCCGTCTCGATCGCCTTCTCCAGGCGTCGGTGTACCAGGTCGCCGCGCCACAGGCGCTGCAGATCGCGGGCGTCCTCGGAGTGGACCCCGCCCGCACCCGAGAGCAGCAGGGCGGGGGCGTCGACGGTCATCGCCCGATCGGCGGCCGAGGGCACGGTCTCGGTGGGGAAGACCATGACCACCCCGTCGATGTCGGTGCGCTGGGAGGCCAGCAGCGCGGCGACCCCGCCGCCGAGACCGTGCCCGGCCACGGCGATCCGGTGTGGATCTGCCCGGACGGCCCCACGGCCCAGGGTGGCCTGGAGGACGTCCTCCAGCGCGGCGGACAGGTGATCCGCGTAGTGCTGGTGGTTCGGCCTCAGGCCGCGGTCCGAGGCGGGCGCCACCACCACGAACCCCCACGACGCGAGATGCTTGAGGGTGTCGACGTAGTGCTCGGGCCCCCTGGTCCAGTCGTGGGCCCAACCCACGAGCGGGGCCGGCGACGGAGCGCCGCGGGGGACGAACACGACCCCCGGCGTCCCGGTGAAACCGAGGTCGCCCCTGTCGACACCGTAGGGGCCGCGTCGGGACACCTGGGCGAGCAGTTCCTTCGTCTTCTTGGCCACGATGGCCACAGTATCGCCTCGGGGGCGACGAAGGGGCGAGGGTCCCCGGACTGCGTGGCTACACTTAGCGGCCATGTGCGGAATCGTCGGATATGTCGGGCACAGGCCCGCCCTCCCTGTCGTCGTCGAGGCCCTGCGGCGGATGGAGTACCGCGGCTACGACTCGGCTGGTGTCGCCGTCCTCGACGGCGCGGGCACCTCCCGGGTCGAGAAGAAGGAGGGCAAGCTCGCCAACCTCGAGGCGGAGCTCACGGCGGCGGGCGGGGGCGGGTTCCCGGGTACCACCGGCATCGGCCACACCCGCTGGGCCACCCACGGTCGCCCGAGCGACCGGAACGCCCACCCGCACGTCTCGGGCGACGTCGCGATCGTGCACAACGGCATCATCGAGAACTTCGCCCCGCTGCGCGCGGAGCTCGAGGCCGCCGGGGTCGATCTGGAGTCCGACACCGACTCGGAGGTGGCCGCCCACCTGGTGCGGTGCGAGATGGAGTCGGGCCGCAGCGGCGGTGACTTCGTCGCCGCGTGCCGCACCGTGCTCCGCCGCCTCGAGGGCGCGTTCACCCTTGTCTTCAGTCACGCGGCCCACCCGGACGTCCTGGTGGCCGCGCGCCGCTCGACCCCGCTGGTGCTGGGCGTCGGCGAAGGCGAGATGTTCCTCGGTTCCGACGTCGCGGCGTTCATCGAGCACACCCGCGAGGCGGTCGAGCTCGGCCAGGACAACGTCGTGGTGTTGCGGGCCGACTCCTACGAGATCACCGACTTCGCCGGTGAGCCCAGCGAGGGGCGCCCCTTCCACATCGACTGGGATCTCGCCGCCGCCGAGAAGGGCGGTTACGACTACTTCATGCTCAAGGAGATCGCCGAGCAGCCGCAGGCGGTCGCCGACACGCTGCTGGGCCATTTCCAGAACGGCCGCATCGTGTTGGACGAGCAGCGGATGACCGACCAGGACCTGAGGGACATCGACAAGGTGTTCATCGTCGCCTGCGGCAGCGCCTATCACTCCGGCATGGTCGCCAAGTACGCGATCGAGCACTGGACGCGCCTGCCATGCGAGGTCGAGATCGCCTCGGAGTTCCGTTATCGCGACCCGGTCCTGGACCGTTCCACGCTGGTGGTGGCCATCTCCCAGTCCGGCGAGACCGCGGACACCCTCGAGGCGGTCCGCCACGCCAAGTCCCAGAAGGCGCGCGTCCTGGCCGTGTGCAACACCAACGGCTCGCAGATCCCGCGCGAGGCTGACGCCGTCCTGTACACGCACGCCGGTCCCGAGATCGGTGTGGCGTCGACGAAGGCGTACCTGGCGCAGATCACCGCCAACTACCTCGTGGGCCTCGCGCTCGCGCAGGCCCGCGGCACCAAGTACCCGGACGAGGTCGCCGCCGAGTTCCGTCAACTCGAGCAGATGCCGCACGAGATCCAGAAGGTCGTGGACTCCCTCGACCCGGTCCGCGGGATCGCCCGGGAGCTCGCCGGCGCCAAGTCGGTGCTGTTCCTGGGGCGCCACGTCGGCTACCCGACGGCCCTCGAGGGCGCGCTCAAGCTCAAGGAGCTCGCGTACATGCACGCCGAGGGCTTCCCGGCGGGCGAACTCAAGCACGGGCCCATCGCGCTCATCGAGGAGGGCCTGCCGGTCTTCATCGTGATGCCGCCGGTCGAGGGCCGCGGGGTGCTGCACTCGAAGCTGGTGAGCAACATCCAGGAGATCCGGGCCCGCGGCGCGCGGACCATCGTGATCGCCGAGGAGGGTGACGACGTCGTCCGGCCGCTGTCGGACTACTTCATCCCGATCCCGGCGTCGACCACTCTCCTGCAGCCGCTGCTGGCCACCATCCCGTACCAGGCGTTCGCGGCCGAGGTCGCGGCCGCGCGGGGGTACGACGTGGACAAGCCGCGGAACCTCGCCAAGTCCGTCACGGTCGAGTAGGACGGCGGGGGCCACGGCAATGAGGCGCGCTCACCCGGTCGGGCAGATCAGGGATGCCGAGCGCCCGCTCATCGCCGCCGCCGCAGCCTCCGGGGACCCGGATGCGGTGATGCGCCGTGCCGCGGCCGGGGTGGCCCACCACACCGCCGTCCTCCTGAGGGAGCGCACCGGGGGCCTCTATGGCCGGACGGTGCAGTTGCTGGTCGGTGCCGGCGACAACGGGGGCGACGCGCTCTACGCCGGCGCGATGCTCCGGGCCCGTGGCTGTCGCGTCGACGCCGTGATGCTCGACCCGGACCGCGCACACGCTCGCGGACTGGTCGCCCTGCGCCGTGTCGGCGGGCGGATCCACGACACGGAGTCGGTGGGCTCTCGTCTTCCGGTCCCGGATGTCGCCGTCGACGGCGTGGTGGGCCTGGGCGGACGCGGACCGCTGCGCCAGCCGGCCGACCGGATCGTCAACGGCCTGGCCGCGGCCGGGGTTCCGTGGGTGGCAGTGGATCTGCCCAGCGGGGTCGACGCCGACACCGGCACCGTCCACGACGCCCACGTTCCCGCCACCCTCACCGTGACGTTCGGGCTGCTGCGGCGGGCCCACTTGCTGGCTTCGCCGGTGTGCGGCCGCGTCGAGGTGGTGGATATCGGCCTCATCGATCCCACGGATCCCGTGCAGGCGCGTCGTCTGCAGATGCAGGAGCGCGTGCCGGACTATCTGAGCGCCGGTCCGAACACTGTCGTCGCCCACTCCCGCGCCGAGGTGGGGCGCACGTGGCCGGTGCCCGGCCCGGCCGACGACAAGTACACCCAGGGCGTCGTGGCCGTGCGCGCCGGATCCGACCGGTACCCGGGGGCGGCGGTGCTGTGTGCGTCCGCCGCGGTGGCGGCGACGTCGGGGATGGTGAGGTACGTCGGATCCGCCGCGGGGGCGGTGCTCGCGGCCCGACCGGAGGTGGTGTGCCACCCGACGGTGGCCGAGGCCGGCACCGCCCAGGCGTGGGTGGTGGGGCCGGGCGGCGGGACGGGGACCGACGCGGTGGCCGACATCGACGCGGTCCTGTCGACGGGACGGCCCACCGTCCTCGACGCCGACGCCCTCACCTGCATCGCCACCCACCCCGTGCTGCTGCGCAGCGCCACCGCGCCCGTACTGCTCACCCCGCATGCCGGCGAGTTCGACCGCCTCACCGGTGGATGGGACCGCGGGGACCGCCCCGGCGCGCTGCGCCGCTTCGTCGCGGGTCTGCGCGAGCGCGGGATCGGGGCGACGGTGCTGCTCAAGGGGCGGGTCACCCTGATAGACGACGGCGAGACGACGTTCGCCGTGGATGTCGGTTCCTCGTGGGCCGCGACAGCGGGCTCGGGCGATGTCCTGGCCGGGATGGCGGGCGCGCTGCTGGCGAGCGGCATGGGTGTCGGTGGCATGGATGTAGGTGGCACGGTGGTCGGTGGCAGGGGCGTGGGCGGTTCCGTTCCCGGGGAGTCGTTGGCGTGGCCGGCGGTCGCGGCCGCGACGGCGCACGGGGAGGCCGCGCGGCGGGCCGCGCACCGCCAGGGAGTGGCGGGTGCGCCGATCGGGGCCTCCGATCTGCTGGCAGCAGTGCCGGGAGCGATCTCCGCCCTGCGGGGGGCGTGAATCGCCCACCGGTGGTGCTTTTTGGCAGTATTGACGAAATGGGTCCAGTTGTCCCCCCGGCGCCGTGCCGCGCCGAGATCGATCTGGACGCGATCGAGCACAACAGTCGCGTCCTGGTCCGAGCTGCGCGCGGGGCGCGGGTCATGGCCGTGGTCAAGGCGGACGCCTATGGTCACGGGGCCGTCCCGGTCTCACTGGCCGCACTGCGCGGTGGCGCGCACGCCCTCGGCGTGACGACCATCGCGGAGGCGACGCAGCTTCGGTCGGCGGGGATCGGGGCCGAGATCCTGGCGTGGCTCTACTCGGCGTCCGATGACGTCCGGTCGGCCCTGGAGGCCGACATCGACCTCGCCGTCCCGAGCCCGGGTCACCTCGACACCGTTCTCGAGGCCGCCCGACGTACCGGACGCCGCGCGCGGATCACCCCCAAGATCGA
Source organism: Dietzia sp. KRD202 (assembly GCF_017168155.1). Classification (NCBI taxonomy): domain Bacteria; kingdom Bacillati; phylum Actinomycetota; class Actinomycetes; order Mycobacteriales; family Dietziaceae; genus Dietzia; species Dietzia sp. KRD202. The sequence goes on from NZ_JABFAN010000018.1 coordinate 55,079, forward strand.
CACGGGTCTCGCCCGGTCGGGCATCGCGTTGGAGGACTGGCCGGTCGTGCTCGAGCGGCTGGTCGCGGCGACCGCCGGCGGTCTCGTCGAGGTGACGGGGTTGATGGCGCACTTCGCCCACGCCGATGATCCGGGCAACCCGGTGATCGACCTGCAGGTGGCCCGGCTGCACGAGTGCGTGTCCCTCGCGCGTGCCCGGGGGCTGGAGTGCCCGGTCAACCACCACGCCAACTCGGCGGCGACCCTGACCCGCCCCGAGGACGGTTTCGAGATGGTCCGGCCGGGGATCGCGCTCTACGGTCTCAACCCGGTCGAGGGCCTGGAGGCCGACCTGGTCCCGGCCATGACGTTCTCGGCGGAGGTCCTCCTGGTGAGGCGCGTGGCCGCCGGTCAGGGCGTGAGCTACGGGCACACGTGGCACGCCCCCCACGACACCACCGTTGCCCTGATCGCTGCCGGTTACGCCGACGGGGTGTGGCGGCTGCTGTCGGGCCGGATGGACGTCACGATCGGCGGACGCCGGTATCCGAACGTCGGCCGCGTCTGCATGGACCAGTTCGTCGTCGACCTCGGCCCGGAGCCCGCGACGCCGGTCCGGGTGGGGGACACCGCGGTGCTGTTCGGGAACGGGGCCGACGGCGGCCCCACGGCCGCCGAGTGGGCCAGGACGGTCGGCACCATCCACTACGAGGTGGTCACCGCGGTGCGGGGGCGAGCCGAGAGGCACCACGTCCTTCGTGCGTCACACGGTGCCGACCGGGGGCGGGAGGCCGCGATATGAGCGAGGACGACGACGACGGCGAGGTGACCGGTCGCAGCGGAAGGCCCCGGATCCGTCTGCCCAGACGCCCGGCCCGGTCCGCGGCCGAGGAGCCGGTGGAGATCCGACCACCCGAGGTCGTGGGGGGCGCGCCCGGGGATCTCGAGGCGATCAGGGAGCATATCCGGACCCCGGGAGGGCTGCGTGCGGGCCTGGGAGCCCTCGGTGCGGCCACGCTCGGTTCGGTGGTCACGCTGCTGCCCGGTCGACGGGCCAACGACCCGTGGGCCGGCGAGGACATGTGGGAACTCGGAGTGGACCGTGGCTCCATGGTCGCCGCCTCCGACGGTGTGCCGCTCGCGGTGCGGGAGGCCGGCCCCACCGATGCGCCGATGACCGTCGTGTTCGCCCACGGCTACACCCTGTCGATGGACAGCTGGCACTTCCAGCGGCGCCATCTCGCGGACCGGTTCGGCTCGGAGATCCGGATGGTGTTCTACGACCAGCGTGGACACGGGCTGAGCGGGATGAGTTCGAGGAAGAACTCCACCATCGACCAGCTGTCCCGGGACCTCGACACCGTCATCTCGGCGACAGCACCCACCGGTCCGGTGGTGGTGATCGGGCATTCCATGGGCGGGATGACCGCGATGGGCTATTGCGCCCGCCACCCGGAGGCCGTGCGGGAGCGCGTCCTGGGGGTCGGGCTGGTCGCCACCGCCATGGCCGAGCTCTCCGAAGCGGGGCTCGGCGCGGTGCTCGACAACAAATCCGTCGCGCGGCTCGCCGGTCTCGCGGGCCGGAGTCCCGGGGTGTTCACCAACGGCCGGCGGGCCCTCGGGGCGCTCATCTCGCCGTTCATCTACGGCGGGTCATTCGGTGACCCCGCCACGATGAGCCCGACCGTCGCCCGGTTCGTGGACAAGCTCATCGGTTCGACCGACGTGCTGACCATCGCCAACTTCTTCGAGACCCTCACCCAGCACGACGAGTCGGCCGCCGTGCCCGTCCTGCGGGACGTCCGCACGACCGTGCTGTGCGGTGACCGCGACCTGCTCACCCCGCTCGACCGGTCGGTCGACATCGTCGAGGAACTGCCGGACGCCGAGTTCGTGGTGGTCCCGGGAGCCGGGCACATGGTGATGCTGGAGGAGCCCGCCCACGTGTCCGAGGTTCTGGGGGACCTGGTGGCCGACGCGATCATCGAATGGCGGGAGAGGGAGCGTCGCGCCGGCGGCGTGGGCCGCGGCGCCACGCCCCCGCCGGACCGGGACGCCGGTGGGGAGACGGCCCCGTCCACCGACCACGACCGGGCCTCGTGACGATCCGCGTCCCCGGGGAGCGCGACCTGCCGACGGTGGAGGACACCCGAGCACTGGGCGCCGAGCTCGCCGGCCTGCTCCGGGCCGGCGACGTCGTGGTCCTCGACGGGCCCCTCGGCGCCGGCAAGACCGCCCTGACCACCGGGATCGCCGCCGGCCTGGGGGTACGCGGACGCGTCACCTCGCCGACCTTCGTCATCGCCCGTCGCCACGCCCCCGCGACGCCCGGCGGTCCGGGGTTGGTCCACGTCGACGCCTACCGGCTGCTCGGCGGCCAGGACCCGGACGGCCCGCAACCGACCAGGGGCGACCTGGCCGACGAGCTGGAGTCACTCGACCTCGACACGGCACTCGACAGCGACGTGGTGGTCGTCGAGTGGGGCGCCGGGTTCGTGGACTCCCTCGTCGAGGCGCCGCTGGTCGTGACCCTGCGCCGGCCCGAGGGAACCGATGTCCGGACGGCGACCTGGCACCGGGGCGCCTCGGACGGTCCCGCGCCCGGCCCGGCGGTACCCTGACCCCGTGCTCGTCCTCGCCGTAGACACCTCCACGCCCTTCGTCACCGCCGGGGTGTGCCGACTCGTGCCCGGCGACCGTGACCCGCAGGTGGAGGCACTGGCCACCCGGGTCACCGAGGACGCCCGCGCCCACGCTGAGCTGCTCACCCCGCACATCCTCGAGTGCCTCACCGCCGCGGGCCTCACGCCGGGCGAGCTCGACGCCGTGGTCGTGGGCATCGGTCCGGGACCGTTCACCGGCCTGCGCGTGGGGATGGCGACCGCCGCCGCGTTCGCCGACGCGATCTCCAGGCCGGTCCACGGGGTGTGTTCGCTGGACGGGCTCGCGGCCTCCGCGCGCGCCGCCGGGGCTGCCGGAGACCTCGTCGTCGTCACCGACGCCCGCCGCCGGGAGGCCTACCACGCCCGCTACTCCGCGGACGGCACACGGACCTCGGGCCCCACGGTGGGCCCCGCAGCCGGGATCGGCGTGGACGGCGTCGACCACCTGGTCGGCGACCCCGTACGCCTGGGGGAGGTCACCGCGGCCGCCGGTCACCTCCCAGCCGGGACCCTCGAGGCGGTCACCGCGCCCGGCCCCGCCGGCCTCGTCACCGTCGCCGCCCCCGACCTCCTCGCGGGCACGGTCCCGGCCCCGCTGGAACCGCTCTACCTGCGTCGGCCCGACGCCGTCCCGCCCCGGCGCGCCGCACCCTCGACCGCGCTGCGGGGGGTCCAGCGGTGACCGGGACGCCGCCGGACGCGATCGTGCACGACCATCTGGTCGCCGACGACGCCATGCGGTGCGCGGACCTCGAGAGGGTGCTGTTCCCTGCCGACGGTCCGTGGTCGGCGGCGGCGTTCCTGTCGGAGATCGGCTCCCGGCACACCCACTGCTTCGCGGCGCGGGCGGACGGGGTCCTCGTCGGTTACGCCGTGCTGGCCGTGCTCGGACCCGAGGGGGACCGTGAGTACGAGGTGCACACCATCGGGGTCGATCCGGCCCACCAGGGGCGGGGGATCGGGCGCACGCTGCTGCGCCGCATGCTCGAGGTGGCGGACGCGGACGCGGCGCCGGTGGTGCTGGACGTGCGGACCGACAACGTCCCGGCCCGCACCCTGTACGAGGCCCACGGGTTCGAGGTGGTGGGGCTGCGTCCCCGGTACTACCGGCCCAGCAGGGCCGACGCGCACCTCATGGTGCGGCCGGCGGGAGCCAGAGGACAGAACGACGCAGGGAAGGTGAGCGACCGGTGAGAACCGTCATGGGGATCGAGAGCTCGTGCGACGAGACGGGGGTCGCCGTCGCGCGCGTGCACGACGACGGCCGCGCCGAGTTGCTGTCCGACGTCGTCGCCTCGTCGATGTCCGAACACGCCCGGTTCGGCGGGGTGGTCCCGGAGATCGCCTCCCGCGCCCACCTCGAGGCGCTCGTGCCGACCGTCCGCGCCGCCCTCGCCGAGGCGGGGGTGGAGCGGCCGGACGCCGTCGCCGCCACCATCGGACCCGGCCTGTCCGGGGCGCTGCTCGTGGGGTCGTCCGCCGCCAAGGCCTATGCGGCCGCGTGGGGGGCCCCGTTCTACGCCGTCAACCACCTCGTCGGTCACGTCGCCGTCGCGGGCTTCGACGGTGACCCGCTTCCCGAGTGCGTGGCCCTGCTGGTCTCCGGTGGGCACACCCAGCTGCTGCACGTCCGCTCGCTCACCGAGCCGGTCGTCCAACTCGGGTCGACCGTCGACGACGCGGCCGGGGAGGCCTACGACAAGGTGGCCCGGCTGCTCGGCCTGGGGTACCCGGGCGGGCCCGTGATCGATCGGCTCGCGGGCACCGGTGACCCCGCGGCGATCGCCTTCCCGCGGGGGATGACCGGCCCGCGCGACGCCCGGCACGACTTCTCGTTCTCCGGGCTCAAGACCTCGGTCGCCCGACGCATCGAGGCCGCCGAACGCGACGGCGACCAGCTCGACGTGGCGGACGTCGCGGCCTCGTTCCAGGAGGCGGTGGCCGACGTGCTCACCATGAAGGCTGTCCGGGCCTGCACCGACCTGGGCGTGGACACCCTGCTCGTGGGTGGCGGGGTCGCCGCCAACTCGAGGTTGCGTGACCTCGCCGCGAGCAGGTGTGCCGACGCGGGCCTGACCCTGCGCGTCCCGCGGCCGCGGTTGTGCACCGACAACGGCGCGATGGTGGTGGGGGTCGCCTCCGCGCTCCTCGCCGCGGACGCGGACCCCAGCCCCCTGACCGTGGCGGCCGACCCCGGGCTGCCGGTCGAGGTCACCCAGGTCGCCTAGTAGCCGAGGAGTGCCATCCCCACGGTGGTGAACGTGAACGCCATCAGCAGGAACGCGGCGACCGCGGCCAGGCAGAGGTAGCCGATCACGAGGGCGGACACGGCCATCTCCCTTCCGGCCTCGCCGCTGCGGGTGATCTGCCTGAGGGACGTGTGTCCGATCGCGACCACGACGACCGCGACGGCGGCCGGGACCAGCGGCACGAACAGGCCGAGGAACGAGCCGAACACCACGTTCGCGACGGCGATCACGAGGGCGACGACGGCCAGTGTGTTGGTCCCGGGAGGGTGGAACGATCCCGGCGTGCCGTCGGACCCGGTTCGGCGGCGCGGCCCGTCGGGCCGATCCCCTGGCTTCTCGGGTGGGTGCATACGAGGAGGTCACTCCTGGGGTGGGTGGGTGTGGCCCGCCGGTGCCCCGGGGGAGCGGTCGACCCGCGTCCGTTGCGCGAAGTACAGTCCCAACCCCGCGAGGGTGATCCCGCCGATGAAGTTACCGACATGCACCGGGATCTGGTTCCACAGCAGCCAGTCGGCGATGCTCACATCGGCCCCGAGCATCATGCCCGCGGGGATCGTGAAGTGGTTGACGACCGCGTGCTCGTAACCGAGCGCGAAGAACGTGAGGATCGGCAGCCAGATGGCGAGGATCTTGCCCGAGGTGCTCGTGGAGGAGAACGACATGATCACGCCGAGCGCGACCAGCCAGTTGCACAGCACGGCGCTCAACGTCACCCAACCGAGTCCGGTGACGACGCCGGCCTCCTTGTAGGCCACCGTCTTCTCCACTGCGAGGTCCACCAGGCCCTGGGCCCCGGTGGCGTCGGGTTCGGTCCCCATCCCGGTGAGCACGGAGGTCAGCATCCACGCCGCCGCGAGCCCGCCGACAGTGTGCCCGAGGATCATCCAGCCGAAGATCCGTAGGCAGTCGCGCGCCCGGATGCGGCCCTCCATCGCGGCCAGCGGGACCAGCCCGTAGGCGCCGGTGACGAGTTCCCAGCCGAGCAGGACGACCATGGTGAGGCCCAGTGGGAAGAGCACGGCGCCGAGGATCGCCACTCCGGTCGCCTCGGTGGCCACGACGGCCAGAAGGGTGGCCGCGCCGAGCAGGTAGACGGCGAGGAAGCCGCGGAGGGCCAGTTGCCACCCCGGGGCGTCGGCTTTCGCCTCCCCGCCCTCGACTGCGGCGGTGACGATGTCCGGGGGCGCGACTGCGGTCATTTCTGGGCCTCGCTGTACTCGATCGGGATCGGGTCGGGCAGAGGGGGTGGTCCGGTTGATGTCCGTGCGGTGCGGGTGAGCCTACCCGCGGCGCAGGCCCGCGCCGAGCGTTCTCCGATCCCCGTCGGACCCCGATGGCGGCGAACCCGCACGCGGTTTCCTTGAGTGCTGGCACTCGCCTGTGTAGAGTGCCAATAGACACGGAGCTCCGAGGGCGCCACCCGCGACGGTGCACGCGGCAGCCCGGGTCGTACATAAACCACGGGCCGCCTTCCGGCGTCCCGATCTGTCCAACCACACTCCGAGTCGCCCGGCATCCGGGCGGCCACACCCCATACGGGAGGATCATCGTGGCGATCAAGCCGCTTGAGGACAAGATTCTCGTCCAGGCCCTCGAGGCCGAGACCACCACGGCGTCGGGGCTCGTCATCCCGGACACCGCCAAGGAGAAGCCCCAGGAGGGCACCGTCGTCGCGGTCGGCAAGGGCCGCTTCGACGAGGACGGCGACCGCATCCCCATGGACATCAAGGAGGGGGACAAGGTCATCTACTCGAAGTACGGCGGCACCGAGATCAAGTACGAGGGCAAGGAGTACCTGATCCTCTCCTCGCGTGACGTCCTCGCCGTCATCGACTGACGTGAGCTGTTGACCCCCGCCCCGGCGGCGCCGGCCAGAGCCAGGCACCACCGGGGCGGAGGTGTCTCACCCCGCGGTACCCGCCCGTCACGACCACCCACTTCCCTCCAGGAGTTCCATCGATGTCCAAATTGATCGCGTTCGACGAGGAGGCCCGCAAGGGCATGCTCGCCGGTGTCGACGAGCTCGCCGACACAGTCAAGGTCACGCTCGGCCCGAAGGGCCGTCACGTCGTGCTCGCCAAGGCCTTCGGCGGGCCCACCGTCACCAATGACGGTGTCTCCATCGCCCGCGAGATCGAGCTCTCCGAGCCGTTCGCGAACCTCGGCGCACAGCTGGTCAAGAGTGTCGCCACCAAGACCAACGACGTCGCGGGCGACGGCACCACCACCGCCACCGTGCTCGCCCAGGCACTCATCCGCCAGGGGCTGCGCAACGTGGCCGCCGGCTCCAACCCGATGGCGATGGGCAAGGGCATCGAGAAGGCCTCCGCCGCCGTCGTGGAGTTCCTCCGCGCGGCAGCGACACCGGTCTCCGGCTCGGACGCCGTCTCGCAGGTGGCGACCGTCTCGTCGCGTGACCCCGAGATCGGTCGCATGGTCGCCGAGGCCATGGACGCCGTCGGAGTCAACGGCGTCGTCTCCGTCGAGGAGTCCCAGGGGCTGCACACCGAGGTGTCGGTCACCGAGGGCATCGCCTTCGACAAGGGCTTCCTCTCGCCGTACTTCGTCACCGACCCCGACGAGCAGAAGGCCATCCACGAGGACGTGCTGATCCTGATCCACCGGGAGAAGATCAGCTCCCTGCCGGATCTGCTGCCGCTGCTGGAGAAGGTCGCCGAGACCGGCAAGCCGCTGCTCATCATCGCGGAGGACGTCGACGGCGAGGCGCTGTCGACCCTCGTGGTCAACTCGATCCGCAAGACCCTCAAGGTCGTCGCGATCAAGGCCCCGTTCTTCGGTGACCGGCGCAAGGCCTTCCAGGAGGACCTGGCGATCGTCACCAAGGGGCAGGTCATCAGTCCCGACCTGGGCATGAAGCTGTCGGAGTGCGGCCTGGACGTGCTCGGTCAGGCCCGGCGGGTGACCGTGTCCAAGGACGACACGATCATCGTGGACGGTGCCGGCGACCAGGCGGACGTCGACGCCCGCGTCGCGCAGCTGCGCCGCGAGGCCGAGGCCACCGACTCCGACTGGGACCGCGAGAAGCTCGAGGAGCGCGTCGCGAAGCTCGCCGGCGGTGTCGCCGTGATCCGCGTGGGTGCGGCCACCGAGACCGAGTTGACCGAACGCAAGCTCCGCGTCGAGGACGCCGTCAACTCGGCCAAGGCGGCCGTGGAAGAGGGCGTCATCGCCGGCGGTGGCTCCGTGTTGGTCCAGGCGGCCGCGGCACTCGAGCGGCTCGCCGCCGACACCGCCGACGCCGACGAGGCGGTCGGGGTGAACGTGGTCCGCAAGGCGCTGTCCGCCCCGCTGTTCTGGATCGCCGCCAATGCCGGCGAGGACGGCTCCGTCGTGGTGAGCAAGGTCTCCGAGATGGGCCCGCGCGACGGCTTCAACGCCGCCGTGGGGGAGTACGGTGACCTGGTCTCCGCCGGGATCATCGACCCGGTGAAGGTCACCTCCTCCGCCGTGGTCAACGCCTGCTCGGTCGCCCGTATGGTCCTCACGACCGAGACGGCGATCGTCGAGAAGCCCGAGGAAAAGGGCGCCGGCGGCCACTCGCACGCCGGTCACTCGCACTGATCGCGTCCGGCCTCCCGGGCCCCGCTCTCCGCGCCGCGGGGGACGGGGCCCGGCCCCGTTCCGGGCCGGTCACGTGGTCCCGCACGCCCCCCAGCGGTTACGCTTGGCGCTCAGCAGTGGTCCCACGACCCAGGGGTCACACGCCTGTTCTGAGCCCGAGCCACATCGGCCGCTGACGGGCCGGGACGTGGGATCCGTCGTGACGTGCGTCGCGACTCGAGAGAAAGGCCGTGCCCCGTAACACATCCGTGTAACACGGGGCCCCCGTAATCCGATGACAGGTATAGCAGACGAGTTGGAACTCGCCGTAGCCGAGGCGGTCAAGGGTGACCGTGTCGCTGCCACGCGGGTGCTGGAGCTCGTGCGGCCCGGTGTGGTGCGGTATTGCCGTTCCCGCGTCGGTGGCTCGGAGAGGGTCAACCTGTCTGCTGACGATGTCGCCCAGGAGGTTCTCATCGCGGTTCTCTCGGCTCTGCCGGGGTACCGGGACCAGGGACGTCCCTTCATGGCCTTCGTGTACGGGATCGCGGCCCACAAGGTCGCGGACGCCCATCGTGGCGCCGCGCGGAACAAGTCCGACCCCGTGGAGTACCTCCCCGAGGTGCTCTCGACCGACACGGGGCCGGAGGACCACGTCCTCGACGGCGAGGTGTCGAGAGCGGTGAGCCGCCTCCTCGGCACGCTGCCCGAGAAGCAGAGGGAGATCATCCGGCTACGTGTGGTGGTCGGACTCTCCGCGGAGGAGACCGCGGAGATCGTCGACAGTACGGCCGGCGCCGTGCGCGTCGCCCAACACCGGGCGATGAAGCAGCTCCGGGCGA
>NZ_JABFAN010000018.1:64472-116426 GCF_017168155.1 Dietzia sp. KRD202
CTCCGGGTGTGGCGACTCTCGTTCCCGGCCTCCCCGTGCCGGTGCCGTCCAGCCTGGTCCCCCCGCCGCCTCCGGGGATGCCGGTCATCCCGCTCCCGCTCGACGGGCTGCGGATCTCGACCACGCTGCAGATCCCGATCGACACCCAGCGGATCCAGGATTTCCTGTCACCGACGACCGGACGACAGGGTGACGAGGCGGATGACGACCGGGTGGTGCCGGCGCCGACGCCGAGCCGCACCACCGTGACCCAGGTCCCGACTCCCACGCAGCCGGCGCCGACCGACTCACAACAGACCTCGCAGTCGGTCCGGCCGACGAACTGACCCCGGGAAACGACTCGATCCCCGCCCCTCTCGGAGGGACGGGGATCGAGTCGTCCGGGCCGGGCCGGGCCGGGCCCGGGTCGAACGGGCGGCACCCGCGCGCGGCGACCGCCTATGCTCAGCGGCGCCAGTTGAGTCGACGGGGGCGCAGGGCCCGGGCGGCGTCCGCGTATCCGCGGCAGTACTCCCAGGTGACGTAGTCGTCCGGGATCGGGTCGAAGGCAGGCTCGTGGGGGAGGAGGGAGCCGTCCTCGAGGAGCTGCATGAGGTTGGCGCGGAGCATGTCCCACTCGTGGTAGTGCTCCTCGGCGCAGTCGTCACACTGGACCGCGACCCCCTTCACCCCGATCGGGGCCAGCAACCGACGGAACTCCGAGAGATCCGCGAGGTCCTCCTCGATCGCCCGCCGCTCGTCCGCGTCGAGCGGGCCCGTGGGCATGTCGTCATCGACGGGGTCGAGCTCGGCCAGCTCCGCGGCCGGATCATCCGGATCTCCGGCGAACGGGTCGGGCGGCATTCCGTGCCGTAGGGGATCGTCCACGACCTCCACCGTACCCGTGACCACGGTCTCACGTGGTCGACGGTTCGAGCCGTGGCCCCCGGAACCACTATCCTCGAAAGTCAGCACCTAGACGACCCCCCAGGAGGACGGCAGATGAGCGAGTCGAATGGCCCCGTGCGCACCGGCGGCGACGACCCGACCAAGGTCGCGATGGTGGGCCTGACGTTCGACGACGTGCTCCTCCTCCCGGCCGCGTCCGAGGTGGTCCCGAGTGAGGTCGACACCAGCACCCGCCTGACACGGGACATCACCCTGCGGGTGCCGCTGATCTCGTCGGCGATGGACACCGTGACCGAGGCCCGCATGGCCATCGCCATGGCACGGCAGGGCGGGATCGGCGTCCTTCACCGCAACCTCTCCGTGGGGGACCAGGCCGCCCAGGTCGAGACGGTGAAGCGGTCCGAGGCCGGGATGGTGACCGACCCGGTGACCTGCGCGCCCAGCGACACGTTGGCGGAGGTCGATGAGAAGTGCGCCCGCTACCGGATCTCCGGGCTGCCGGTGACCGACGAGCGCGGTGAGCTTGTCGGCATCATCACCAACCGCGACATGCGGTTCGAGATGGACAAGTCCCGACGGGTCGACGAGGTCATGACCCGGGCGCCCCTGGTGGTCGCGCGGGAGGGTGTCACCGCGGAGGCGGCGCTCGGCCTGCTGCGCCGACACAAGATCGAGAAGCTGCCGATCGTCGACGGTGACGGGCGCCTGACCGGACTCATCACGGTGAAGGACTTCGTCAAGACGGAGAAGCACCCCGACGCCACCAAGGACTCGGACGGCCGGCTGCGCGTGGCCGCCGCCATCGGCACCGGGGAGGACGCCTGGCAGCGTGCCGGGGCCCTCACCGACGCCGGGGTGGACGCCCTGGTGGTCGACACCGCCCACGCCCACAACCGCAACGCCCTCGACATGGTCGCCCGGGTCAAGCGGGAACTCGGCGACCGCGTGCAGGTGATCGGGGGCAACCTCGCCACCCGCGGTGCCGCCCAGGCGATGATCGACGCGGGTGCGGACGCCATCAAGGTGGGCATCGGCCCCGGCTCCATCTGCACCACCCGGGTGGTCGCGGGCGTGGGTGCTCCCCAGATCACCGCGATCCTCGAGGCCTCGGTCGCAGCGCATGCGGCGGGCATCCCCGTCATCGCCGACGGCGGTATGCAGTACTCCGGTGACGTGGCCAAGTCGATCGCCGCCGGCGCCTCGGCCTGCATGTTCGGGTCCCTGCTCGCGGGGTGCACCGAATCGCCGGGGGAGCTGATCTTCGTGGACGGCAAGCAGTACAAGGTCTACCGCGGCATGGGTTCGCTGGGCGCGATGCGCGGGCGCGGCAAGCCCGGGCAGGAGAAGTCGTTCTCCAAGGACCGGTACTTCCAGGACGACGTGCTGTCCGAGGAGAAGCTGGTGCCCGAGGGCATCGAGGGGCGGGTCCCGTATCGGGGAGACGTCGGTCAGGTACTCCACCAGCTCGCCGGCGGGCTGCGCGCAGGCATGGGTTACACCGGAGCCGCCACCATCCCGGAGATGCACCGTGCCCAGTTCGTCCAGATCACGGCCGCGGGGCTCAGGGAGAGCCATCCGCACGCGATCCAGATGACGGTCGAGGCCCCCAACTACAACGTCAAGGACTGAAGTCGCGTGCGCAATGTCGTGGAGATCGGCCTGGGTCGCGAGGCCCGTCGGATGTTCGGGCTGGGCGAGGTCGACATCGTCCCCTCCCGCCGGACCCGTAGCTCCAAGGAGGTGTCCACCTCCTGGCAGATCGACGCCTACCAGATGGGCATCCCGGTGATGACACACCCGACCGACGCGGTGGTCTCCCCGGCCTCGGCGGTGGAGTTCTCCAGGCTCGGTGGTCTGGCCGTGCTCAACGGAGAGGGACTCTGGGCCCGTCACGCCGATCCCGATGCCGTGATCGCCGAGCTGAGGGAGCTCGCGCTGGAGGACGTGACCGGCCACCGGGCCGTGGCGCGACTGCAGGAGCTGCACCGTGCCCCGATCGACCGCGAGCTCCTCGCCGCCGCGGTTCACCGGATCCGCGACGAGGGCGCGACCGTGGCGGTGCGGGTCTCACCGCAGCACGCGCGCGAGCTCACCCCGGGGCTCGTCGCGGCGGGGATCGACCTGCTGGTGGTGCAGGGCACGATCATCTCGGCGGAGCACGTCAGCGGTGAGGACGCCCCGCTCGACCTCAAGGAGTTCATCGGTGGCCTCGATGTCCCGGTGATCGCCGGCGGCGTGGTCGACTACAAGACCGCCCTTCACCTCATGCGCACGGGCGCCGCCGGTGTGATCGTGGGATACGGCGGGGTCGACGGCATCACCACCACCGGCCAGGTGCTGGGTATGGAGGTCCACATGGCCACCGCGATCGCCGACGCGGCCGCGGCCCGGCGGGACTACCTCGACGAGACCGGAGGCCGCTACGTGCACGTGTTGGCCGACGGCGACATCTACACCTCCGGTGACATCGCCCGCGCCGTGGCGTGCGGCGCCGACGCGGTGGTCCTCGGGCCGCTGCTCGCCGGCTCGCTGGAGTCCCCGGGCCGCGGTGTCTACTGGGACGCGGTCTCCGCCCACCCCAAGGTGCCGCGTGGGCATGTGTCCGAGGTGGAGGACGAGACGGCCCTGGCGCCACTGGAAGAGGTCCTCGAGGGGCCCACCAGTGTCCCCGACGGCACCCGCAACCTCATGGGCGGACTGCGTCGCGCGATGGCGAAGTGCGGTTACTCCGACGTCAAGGGTTTCCAGAAGGTGGACCTGTCCGTCCGGCCCTGATCGCCGGACCGTGGGTCGGACGGCCCCGCTCTCTGGACAAATCGTGACCTACTGTCGGGTAGGTTCGAGGGTGCTCGGGTACTGTGATGCCCACCATCGACCACTCCTGGGAGTTGCACCATGACGCCGCACACACCGTCGACCCCGACCGACGCCCCCACCACGCCGACGGACACGGATGTCGTCGTCATCGGATCCGGTTTCGGTGGCAGCGTGACGGCCCTGCGGTTGTCGGAGAAGGGGTACCGCGTCACGGTCATCGAGGCGGGTCGCCGCTTCGAGGACGCGGACCTGCCCAAGACGTCCTGGCGACTCCACCGGTACGTGTGGGCGCCCAAACTCAAGCTGTTCGGGATCCAGCGCGTCCACATGATGCGCGACGTGATGATCCTCGCCGGCGCGGGCGTGGGCGGGGGATCGCTCAACTACGCCAATACGCTGTACAAGCCCACGAGCCAGTTCTTCAAGGACCGGCAGTGGGGTCACATCACGGACTGGGAGTCCGAACTCTCCCCGTTCTACGACCAGGGCCGCCGCATGCTGGGCGTGGTCACCAATCCCACCCACACCCACTCGGACGAGGTCATGAAGAAGGTGGCCCGCGACATGGGCGCGGAGGACACCTTCGTCTACACCCCGGTCGGCGTGTTCTTCGGTGAGAAGACCGGCGGTCAGGGCAAGCCCGGTGAACTCGTCCCCGATCCGTACTTCGGCGGGGTGGGACCGGACCGCAACGCGTGCATCGAGTGCGGCGAGTGCATGACCGGCTGCCGGCACAACGCCAAGAACACGCTGATGAAGAACTACCTCGCCCTGGCCGAGCGCGCGGGCGCCCGCATCCTGGACCGGACCACGGTCAGCGACCTGCGTGAGCGCGGCGACGGCACGTGGGAGATCACCCTCGAGCGGACGGGCGCCTGGACGCGTCGCGGTAAGCGCACCACCACGGTGACCGCCGGTCAGGTCGTCGTGGCGGCCGGCACCTGGGGAACCCAGCACCTGCTCCACTACGCCAAGGACTCCGGGTCCCTGCCCAGGCTCTCGGATGCGATCGGTCGGCTCACCCGGACCAACTCTGAGGCGATCCTCGGGGCCATGCGTCCGAACTACAAGCCGGAGCAGGACTTCTCCGAGGGGGTGGCCATCACGTCGTCGTTCCATCCCCGGTCGGACACCCACATCGAACCGGTCCGGTACGGCAAGGGCTCCAACGCCATCGCCATCCTGCAGACCCTGCTCACGGACGGTGACGGGCCGCTCCCGCGGTGGCGCACCCTGCTGAACGAGGTCCGGCGCGAGCCGGCCATGTTCATGCAGCTGTTCTACCTGCGCCGCTGGAGCCAGCGCTCGGTGATCGCCCTCGTGATGCAGAACCTGGACAACTCGCTGCAGACCTACGTCAAGCGCTTCGGTCCGTTCAGGTACGTCACCAGCAAGCAGGGTCACGGGGAGCCCAACCCCACCTGGATCCCCGCCGGAAACGAGGCCACCCGCAAGATCGCCGAGGAGATCGGCGGCCTGCCCGGGGGCACGTGGGGCGAGATCGCGAACATCCCGCTCACCGCCCACTTCCTGGGCGGCTGCGTGATCTCGGATTCGCCGGAGACCGGGGTCGTGGACCCGTACCACCGCGTGTGGAACTACCCGACGATGCACATCGTGGACGGATCGGCGATCTCCGCGAACCTCGGTGTCAACCCGGCGCTCAGCATCACCGCCCAGGCCGAGCGGGCCATGTCGCTGTGGCCCAACAAGGGTGAGGCCGACCAGCGCCCGGCCCAGGGCGAGGACTACCGGCGCCTGTCGCCGGTCCCGCCCGTGTCGCCGATGGTCCCGGAGGCCGCGCCGGGAGCCCTGCGGCTGCCGATCGTCCAGGTCAGCTGACGGTCTACCCGTGGTCAGGAGGCGGTGAGCCCGGTCAGGGGGCGGTGAGCTCGAGCAACTCGTCGAGCGCCGCCGCGATCCCACGGGCCACCGCGTCCGGGTCCGGCACCAGGTGTTCGCACGAGATCACCCCCAGGTCGAGCCGCCCGTCGGTCGACAGGCTGGTCACGGACAGCCCCGCACCGTGGAGCAGCGGGCCGAAGGGGTGCATGTGGGTGATCCGCGCGCCGAGGAAGTAGAGGGCGTGACGGGGGCCGGGCACGTTCGAGACGATGAGGTTGTAGATCACCGGGTGGACGTCGGCGAGTCTCAGCGCCTCGTACGCCCGCATGCCCATGTCGAGTAGCCGACGGGGGCCCATGCGGGCCCAATTGTCCAAGAGCGCCGGTCGGATGCTCGCGGCCTGGCGCTTCGTGGTCTCCGCTGCGGCGGAGATCCGCTCGTACCGTTCGACCGGGTCGGCCACATCCGTGGCCAGGGAGGCGAACATGGCCGACACCTGGTTGGCGCCACCGGTGGCCAGATCGTCTCGGGTGGACATGGGGACGATCGCCGCCATGGACGAGGCGGGGGCGTCTCCGTGGGCCTCGAGATAGGACCTGACAGCGCCGCCGACCACGGTGAGGAGGACGTCGTTGACGGTGCCGCCGAGGCGGGCGGTGACGAGCTTGACGGACGCCAGGTCGAGTGACGCGGTGGCCACGGCGCGGTGCGGGGTGAGCGAGTGGTTGAAGAGGGTCCGCGGCGCCGTGAACGGGGCCGGCATGGATTCCCCGTGGCCGGCCCGGCCGCGGGCGCGTCTCATGGCCGCGGGGACCGACAGCGTCTCGGGGAGCAGACGGAGGAGGGCCAGGGGCCGGCCCAGCACGTCGCGGGCGCCACCGGCGATCAGTTGCAGGGTGTTGGCCCGTCCGACGTGCGTGCGCGCGAGCGCGGGATCCTGGTCGGGCGTGGTGGCGTCCGTCGCGGCGAGGGCGGAGAGCAACTCGGCGCCCAGCATCCCGTCGATCACCGAGTGGTGGACCCGGCAGAACGCGCTGACGGTCGGCGCGTGCGGGTCACCCCGCTCGAGGATCCAGACCTGCCACAGCGGGTGGGCGCGGTCCAGCGGGGTGGAGGCGAGCCGACCGCACGTCTCCAGCAGCTCGTCCTCGGTGCCGGCCGGCCCGAGTTCGATCCGGCGTAGGTGGTGGGTGATGTCGAAGTCGAAGTCCTCGACCCACGCCGGGTGGCCGGGGTTCCACGGTGAGTCGTGGACCTTGCGGCGGAACGGGGGGACGGCCTTGACCCGGCGGGCAAGCCCGGATCGGAGGCGTTCGAACGAGTAGCCCTCCTCGATGGTGGTCACGTCGAGGTGGACGAGGCCGTTGATCACCATCACCTGCTCGGGGGTCTCGAGGTAGAGGAAGCTCGCGTCGAGCCCGGTCATCCGTTCCACGTGTCAGCGCTCCCCGGCGGCCGCCGACCGCGCCGCCTCCCGGGTGAGTTCCAGCATTCGGGCCATCGCCTCCCGGATCCCGGTGGCGAGCAGGTCGGGGTCGGGGGCGAGGTGCTCGCAGGCGTTGATCCCCACGTCGAGTCGACCGCCCATGGACATGGCGGTGACCGAGAGTCCGGAACCGTGCATGAGGGGCCCGAGCGGGTAGACGTGGGTCACCCGGCATCCGAGGAAGTCCAGTCCCTGACGGGGCCCGGGGATGTTCGACACGACGAGGTTGTGCACGACGGGATGCAGGTCCGCCAGGTGGAAGTCGCCGTAGATCCGCATCAGCATCTGCAGGGTCCGGGCGGGGGCGAGCGTGGCGACGTCCTGGATGAGGTCCGGCCGCATGCCGTTCTTCGACTGCTTCTTGCCCCGGCTGGTGCGGGCGGCGATGGCGCGCAGGCGCTCGAGCGGGTCGGCGATGTCGGTCCCCAGGGACGCGAACAGGACCGTCACGCGGTTGTTGCCCCGGGCGTCCTCGGCGTCGCGGGTGGAGACGGGGACCACGGCGACGAGCGACGTGTCGGGCAGGTCGTCGTGGGAGCGCAGGTACCGCCGCAGCGCGCCGCCCATCACCGCGAGGAACACGTCGTTGACGGTCACGCCGAAGGCGTCCTTGATCTCGCTGATCTCGCCGAGGTCGAGTGGGGCACCCCAGACCGCCCGGTGGGGGGTGATGGTGGCGTTGAAGCGGGTGCGGGGCGCGGTGAACGGTGCCGCCCTGGGGACGACGACGCCGTCGTCCGTGGCGTCGGCCGTGCCCGTTTCCCCCGGGGCCGGATCGTCCGACTTCTTCTTGGCGGCCGTGGCCCTGCGCAGTGCGAAGGGGAGCGCGACGACCTCGGGTACCAGCCGGGCCAGGGTCAGCGGGCGACGTACGGAGAAATCCCACCACCCGCCGGCGAGGAGCCGGATGGGGTTGGCGTTGCCCGCCTCGACGCGGACCATGTCGAGGTCGCGGGCGGAGGGCTGCTCTCCGGCGGAGGCGAACTTGCGCAGGATGTTCGCGCCGTTGGCCCCGTCGAGGATGGCGTGGTGGGCCCGGAAGTACACGACGATGGTGTCCGGTTCGGCGAGCCGCTCGAGGACCCACATCTCCCACAGGGGGCGTGACCTGTCCAGCGGGCGGCTGCCGAGGGTGCCGCACATCTCGAACACCGCGCGGTCGTCACCGGGGTGGTCCACGTCGACGCGGCGGACGTGTGCGGTGATGTCGAGGTCGTATTCCTCGACCCAGGCGGGGTGGCCGAGGTTGAGCGGGGAGTCGTAGATCTTGCGGCGGAGTTCGGGCAGTTCCTTGATCCGGCGGCCGAGCTCGGTCCGGAGCCATTCGAAGGAGTACCCGACCTCGAGGCCGGAGACGTCGACGAAGAGGACTCCGCCCACCACGAGGGGTTGCTGGGCGGTTTCCATGTACAGCAGGCTCGCGTCGAAACCGGTCATTCGCTCCATCGATGCGCTCCAGCTCTCTCGGTCCCGGGCCGGCCGGGGTCGTGGTGGGGTTCATTGTGAACCCCGGCACGGGGGATGTGGCCGAGTTCGGCGGATGGGCCGCGGGGCCTAGACTCGACCCCGTGGCCGAGAACGCACAGACCGACTCCCAGATCGCCGCCGAGGCGGTGGCGCCCCGCCCAGTACTCGTGGTGGACTTCGGCGCCCAGTACGCGCAGCTCATCGCGCGCCGCGTGCGCGAGGCGCGCATCTACTCCGAGGTGATCCCGCACACCGCGACGATCGAGGAGATCCGCGCCAAGGATCCCGTCGCCCTGGTGCTGTCCGGCGGACCCGCGAGCGTGTACGCCGAGGACGCGCCCTCGCTCGACCCGGCGGTGTTCGAGCTGGGTCTGCCGGTGTTCGGCATCTGTTACGGCTTCCAGGCGATGGCCGGTGCCCTCGGCGGCGAGGTCGCGCACACGGGTAGCCGCGAGTACGGCCGCACCGACGTGAGCGTGTCCGGCGGCCTCCTGCACGCCGGCCTGCCGGAGCGCCACCCGGTGTGGATGAGCCACGGGGACGCGGTCACGGCCGCGCCCGAGGGGTTCACCGTCACCGCGTCGTCGTCCGGTGCCCCGGTCGCCGCGTTCGAGTGCACCGAGCGGCGCATGGCCGGAGTGCAGTACCACCCGGAGGTCCTGCATTCGCCGCACGGCCAGCAGGTGCTGAGCCGCTTCCTCACCGAGGTGGCGGGGCTCGAGCCGACGTGGACCGCGTCGAACATCGCCGACCAGCTGGTGGAGGCCGTCCGCGAGCAGATCGGCGACGGCCACGCGATCTGCGGCCTGTCGGGCGGCGTCGACTCGGCCGTCGCGGCCGCCCTGGTCCAGCGTGCGATCGGGGACCGCCTCACGTGCGTGTTCGTCGACCACGGACTGCTGCGTGCGGGTGAGCGCGAGCAGGTCGAGAACGACTTCGTGGCCGCCACCGGGGCCCGCCTCATCACGCTGGACGACTCCGATGTCTTCCTGGGGCACCTCGCCGATGTCACTGACCCGGAGACCAAGCGCAAGATCATCGGCCGCGAGTTCATCCGGTCCTTCGAGCGGGCGGTGACGCAGGCGCTCGAACTCCAGGGTTCCGGTGAGGCCGCCGCCTCCTCCGTCGACTTCCTCGTCCAGGGCACCCTCTACCCGGACGTCGTCGAGTCCGGTGGCGGTGCGGGTACGGCCAACATCAAGAGCCACCACAATGTCGGCGGCCTGCCGGACGATGTGGAGTTCACGCTCGTCGAGCCACTGCGGTTGTTGTTCAAGGACGAGGTCCGCGCGGTCGGTCGCGAGCTCGGTCTGCCCGAGGCGATCGTCGGCCGCCACCCGTTCCCCGGTCCGGGCCTGGCGATCCGCATCGTCGGCGCCGTGGACCGTGACCGCCTGGAGACCCTGCGCGCGGCGGACGCGATCGTGCGCGAGGAGATGACCGCGGCGGGTCTGGACTCCGCGGTGTGGCAGTGCCCGGTGGTCCTGTTGGCCGATGTTCGGTCGGTGGGCGTGCAGGGCGACGGCCGGACGTACGGTCATCCGATCGTGCTGCGGCCGGTGAGTTCCGAGGACGCCATGACCGCCGACTGGACGCGCGTGCCGTACGAGACCCTGGCGCTGATCTCCAACCGCATCACCAACGAGGTCCCGGACGTCAACCGCGTCGTGCTGGACGTGACGAGCAAGCCGCCGGGCACTATCGAGTGGGAGTGAGCGGGCCGGGCGTCAGCGGCGGATGACCATCATCAGTCCCACGAGCACCGCCAGGACGAGTCCCGCGGCCAGCAACGCCGTCGGGGCGATCGCGGGCGCTCCCAGGATCGCCCACACCGCCACTCCCAGCGAGGTCACGCCGGCCAGGGCGAGCACCGGCGATCCGAACCGCCGGTGCTCCACCACCTCGACGGCGCCGGCCGGGGTGGTCGCGGGCTCGGGGGAGACCCCGAATCCGAGCGGTTCGGGTGTCGGGTATCCGGTGCCGTAGGGCAGCGGGTCGTACAGCTGCGGGTCGAACCGCGGCGACTGGTCGGGCGGGGCTCCCGCGGTGGAGTGGTGGCGGTCGTCTGCGGGCGTGTTCGTACTCATCGGGTGACCTTCACGCTTCCCATCTCGGTGGTGATGTCCAGGGTCAGGACCGGCCCGTCGGTGTCGGCGGGCGGGTCGGGGCAGTCGACGGAGCCGATGTCGGTCCGGCAGTCGGCCTGCACGGCGAGCCCGTCGGGCAGCAGCACCCGCACCTCACCGACCTGGTTGGTGATGCTGTAGCTGCGGTCGCGGTCCAGGTCGAGCTCGCGCATGTCGACGGTGACGGTGCCGACGTCGTGGGTGACCGGCGTGTCCAGTTGGGCGGGGGAGGTGATCTCCACCCGCTCGTCGCCGATGGTCTCCCAGCCACCCGCGGGGACCTGGACCGACAGGGCGAGCAGCACGAACCCGACGAGTGGTCCGGCCACCACGAGCAGCCCGTACCCGCGGCGGGTGACGGCGCCGACGAGCAGCCCGCCGGCCACCACCGCCAGGGCGATCGCGGCGATGCGCGTGGTGTCGAGCCAGGTGAATCCGCCCAGCGTCGACAACCCGGTGGCGACCGCGGTCGCGATGAGTGCCAGGCCGAGCGTGACCTTGGTCAGCCGCGACCGGGGCCGGGTCGGTTCGACCGGGGCGGGGGCGAGGCCGGGTTCGGGCAGGTCCCACGCGAACGGGGCGGCGCCGAGCGGATCCCACGAGGGCGGCACAGGGGGAGCTCCCCAGGAGCCCGGCTCCGGGGCCGGAGCCGGGCTCCTGGGGAGCTCCGGTCGCGCGCCACGGTCCGGCGCCGGTGGCCGGGGCCCGGCCGCGCGACGCGTCGGGTCCGCGAGCGGCGGAGGGCCGCACCGCGGAGACCTCCGCCCACCCGGCGGGCGGTTCGGGGGTGCGCCGGTGCAGGCCGTACCAGCCGGCGAGCATCGCCGCGACCATGAGGAACCCGGCGCCGAGGAGGAGCGTCTCCCCGGAACCGCCGAAGGTGGGGGCGGACAGGAGGACGACGACGACGAGGACCACCGCGGTGACCTTGGAGCCCGACGCCCGGCCCTTCCCCAGGAGCGCCTCCCCGGAGGAGACCTCGTCGCCGGCGGAGCGCAGGAGCAGCCACATCAGGGCGTACAGGAACACGCCCGCCCCACCCCACAGTGCGGCGACGACGAACGCGACGCGGAAGAGGACCGGGTCGACGCCGTAGCGCCGACCGAAGCCGCCGCAGACGCCGGCGATCCTGGAATCGTCCGGCGTCCGGACGGGACGGGTCCGCCACAGGGAGCGGAGCTCTGACGGGAGGTCGGGGGTGCTCGTTCTGGACATGACCCCATCGTGCTCGGCGGGAGTCCGCGGCACATCGGGGTCCGACCCTGATTTCCGACCCCGAGGCCGTAGGGGAGGGAGGATGGCGGGATGGTCGACACCGTCATGGGTTTCCTGGGCTCCGACGAACAGCTGCGGCTCTTCGGGGTGACGCTGGTCGGGGTCAGCGGGCGGACCGTTCTCAAGGTGCTCCTCAGCATCCTGCTGTTCGTGCTGCTGTCGCTGTTCACGTCGATCTCGCGGGCGGTGATGCAGGCGATCACCGGGCCCGCCGGGTCCGCGTCGAGGTTCTGGACGAAGCAGAGTCTGCAGCTGTTCACCGCCGTCGTGGCCGTGCTGGCGCTCTTCTCCATCTGGGTGACCCCGGGAACCGACCTGACGGTGGGGGTCGGACTCGTCACCGCGGGCCTGGCGTTCGCGTTGCAGAAGGTGATCGCGAGTCTCGCGGGATACTTCGTCATCCTCCGGGGGAGGGTGTTCGCGGTCGGCGACCGGATCGCCGTGGGTGGGGTCCGGGGCGATGTGATGTCGCTCGGTTTCCTGCGCACGACCGTCATGGAGATGGGATCCCCGTCGTCGATGGCCGGCGCGGAGACCGGCAACTGGGTACCGAGCCGTCAGTTCACCGGCCGGGTGGTGACGGTGTCGAACGGCGTCATCTTCGACGAGGCGGTCTACAACTACACCCGCGGGTTCCCCTTCCTCTGGGAGGAACTGTCGCTCAAGCTGCCGTTCGACGTGGATCTCCGACGTGTCGACACCGTGTTCCACGCCTGCGCCGACCGGCACACGAGGGAGCTGAGCGACGAGGCGATGGCGAGCATGCAGCAGATGAGCCGCATGTACGCGGTCGATGTCCGGGAGTTCGGGCCGCAGGTGTTCGTCTCGCTGCAGGAGGACGGGATCCTCGCCACCGTCCGCTTCGTCGTGGGCAGTCACGGTGCGCGGTCGGTCAAGGACGCCATCTCCCGGGACCTGGTCGCCGGATTGCGGGAGGGGGGTGTCTCGCCGGCGAGCGTGGCCGTGGATATCCGGGTACTTCCCGATTCCCCTCGGGGCGATGATCTGTGACGATGGCGTCCATGAGTGAGAACGCGACCGATCCCGCGCCGGCCACCGCGGTCCGGTCGGCGTCCCCGGTCGCCGGACCACAGGCGCGGTCCGCCGCCGTGGCGACGACCGATTTCCGCTGGTACCCGCGGTTGACCCGCGGCAGCGACGGATCCGTGGTCGCGGGCGTGTGCGTGGGTCTGGCCGACCACCTCGGGGTGCGGGTCGTCCACGTGCGCCTGGTCATGGTTCTGCTGGCCACGCTCTCGGGCGCCGGCGTGGCCCTGTACTCGGCGCTGTGGGCGCTCACCCCGACGGGGCCCGCGTCGGCGGGCGCGGGCCGGGGCGACGAGCGCGAGCGCAGACGCGGCATGGCACTGGCCGTCGTGGCGGTGGCGGGCGCGGTGCTCTCGTTCATGGTGACCACCGCCACGGGACTGAGCGTCATCGTCCCCGTCCTCGTCGTGGCCCTGGGGGCCGGGCTGGTCTGGCAGCAGTACGACGGTGGGGGACGAGTCGCGCCGCGGTCGGTCTTCGACTGGGCCAGGGTCACCGCAGGGGCCACCCTCGTCGTTGTCGGGCTCGCCGTCGTGGTCCTCGGTCAGGTCGAGTTCGCCGCGCTGCGGTCGTCCCTCCTCGCGGTCGTGGCCACCCTCGTCGGCGTGGGACTGCTCAGCGTGCCGGTCGGACTGCGACTGTGGCGGTCCCTCGAGGAGGAGCGCGCGGCGCGGATCCGCGAGTCCGAACGCAGCGACATCGCCTCCCACCTGCACGATTCCGTCCTGCAGACCCTGGCACTTATCCAGAAGAGGTCCGATGACCCGGGCCAGGTGGCGCGGCTCGCCCGCCGGCAGGAACGGGAGCTCCGACAGTGGCTGTTCGGCGCCGGCTCCCGGATGTCCTCGGGCGCGGCGACCTTCGCGGGGGCGGTCGAGGTGATGGTCGGCGACGTCGAGGACGTCTACGGACTGCGGGTGGACCAGGTCGTGGTGGGTGGCGACGGCCCGGTCGGCGACGCCGGGGAGGCGGTCCTGGGCGCCGTCCGCGAGGCCCTGGTCAACGTCGCCAAGCACGCCGGCGTCGACACCGCCGACGTGTTCGTGGAGAACGACGGACGCACGCTCAGCGCGTTCGTCCGCGACCGCGGACGCGGCTTCGATCCCGATGCCGTGGGCGGCGACCGCCACGGGCTCGCGCAGTCCATCCGACACCGCGTGGAGAGCCGCGGTGGGACCGTGCGCGTGCGCAGTACGCTCGGGCGCGGGACGGAGATCGGGATCGAGATGCCGCTGGAGGGCGAATGACGGACGGGCCGCAGGACGGGTCGGGGGAGTCGATGTGCCGGGTCTTCCTCGTGGACGACCACGCGGTGTTCCGCAGCGGGGTCCGTGCCGAACTCGCCGGGCAGTCGACCATCGAGGTCGTCGGCGAGGCGGGTTCCGTCGCCGAGGCCGTGACCGGCATCGACCGGGTGCGTCCCGACGTGGTGCTGCTCGACGTGCACATGCCCGACGGCGGTGGCGTGGCCGTGCTGCGGTCGGTGCTGGGGGCCGACCCGGGCGGCGTGGCCGATCCCGCCCGCGCCCCGGAACCGACCTTCCTCGCGCTGAGCGTCTCCGACGCCGCCGAGGACGTGATCGCCGTGATCCGGGCCGGCGCGCGCGGCTACGTCACCAAGACCATCACCGGCGAGGACCTGGCAGACGCCGTGCGCCGCGTCGCCGACGGGGACGCCGTCTTCTCCCCGCGACTGGCCGGGTTCGTGCTGGACGCGTTCGCCCGCGCCTCCCCGGGCCCCGCCGATCGTGGCGAGCCCGTCCACGACCCCGAGGTCGACTCGCTCACCCCGCGTGAGAAGGAGGTGCTGCGGCTGCTGGCCCGCGGCTACACCTACAAGGAGATCGCCGAGGAGTTGTTCATCTCGGTCAAGACGGTGGAGACCCACGCCTCCAACGTCCTCCGCAAGACCCAGCAGTCCAACCGGCACGCGCTGACCCGCTGGGCGCAGTCCCGGCACCTGGACTGATCCCCGCGGCCGGCCGGCCGGAGTGGTTTCTCGCCCGGGTCGGCTCCGCGCACCCACCCGGACCGATAGCGTGACCGGGATGAGCGAACCGCGCGACCTGCCCGTGTGCATCATCGGTGACTCGTTCGTGGCCGGATACGGCGATGACACGGGCCGCGGGTGGACCGCGCACCTGATCGAGGCCGGCCCCGCGGCCGGTGTGCACATCCACGCCGCGGTCGCCGGGATCGGCGGGGACACCTCCGAGATGATCCTGGCCCGCTGGGACGAGGTCGATCGTCGGCGGGCCGCGTTCCCCACGACCGCGGTGATCGCGGAGTTCGGCGTCAACGACGTCATGGAGCACGAGGGTGCGTTGCGCGTCGACGAGGCGGGTACCGTCGCGGCGCTGCGCGGAATGATCGACCGGGCGCCCGAGGGGCGGTTCCTCGTGGTGGGGCCGCCGCCGGTGGTGTGGGACGAGGTCAACGAGCGGATCGCGGCCCGGGCCGAGACCATGGCGCAGGTGTGCGACGAGGCCGGGGTGCCGTTCGTGCCGACCTTCGACGTGTTGCTGGCGGGTGGTCAGTGGATGCGCGAGGTCGCCGCCGGCGACGGCGCCCACCCCGGGCCCGGCGGGTACGAGCAGTTCGGCCAGGTGATCTCCGGTCCTGTGCTCGAGTGGTTGCGTCTCCTGCCGGATGTCGAGCCGGGCTACTAGCGGGAACTCTTCATGGCGGCCCTGACCGTCACCGTCGGGTCCGCCTCGAGCTCGGCCACGCGCGTCGAGTCCATGGGCAGCAGCGCGATGCGCCCGTCGGAGTCGAAGTGCAGCGCCCAGCCGTAGGTCTTGGCCAGCGGGGAGGTGCGCAGGCACGGTTGGCCCGTGGAGAAGAACCGTTCGCGTTCGGCTGCGCGGTCGACCTCGGCTATATCCTTGCGCTGGCAGTACACGTCGAAGATCAGGTCATCGCTCGTCCACCTGTAGTCCTCGCCCGAGAGTCGTTCGTACTGCAGCTCGGCCACCGACCCCTTCCCGGAGGGCGGGGCGGTCGCCGCCACGGCCCTGGTGTCCGGGGCGGGCAGGATCAGGGTGTCGGTGTAGTGGGTGGTGTGCATTGTGCGCCTCTGTTCCTGTAGCGGTTCTGGGTGTCCGGTCGTCCCGGCGGTGAGGTGATGGTCTCCGGTAACCTGATTCTCGTCGTACGCCCCGTACGGCGGCAGGAGGATGAATCATGACGAGTCCGCAGAACCCTGACCGTGTCGGCGAGCATTCCGAGGAGCCCGCGGACAAGGCCCGGTATGACCACGACGACGCGGTCGCCGACGAGTGGGGTGACGAGTCCTTCCCGGCCAGTGATCCCCCCGGCGCGCTCTGAGTCAGCGCAGGATCTCGAACTGTTCGGACACCGCCCGCAGTGCACTCGCGCTGCGGGCGAACTGTTCGCGTTCGGTGGTGTCGAGCTCCAGCTCCACCACCCGCTGGACGCCGGTCCGCCCGATCACCGCGGGCACCCCGATGAAGATCCCGTCCTGGTCGTACTCGCCCCGCAGCAGGGTGGAGACCGGTAGCGAGACCTGCTCGTTGCGCAGCACCGCCCGGGTGATGCGGGCCAGCCCCATCCCGATGCCGTAGCTGGTGGACCCCTTCGAGTCGATGATCCGGTAGGCGGCGTCCCGGGTCTCGTCGAAGATCTGCGTCAGACGTTCCCGCTTGGCCGGGTCGCCCGCCAGGTCGCGGCGCAGCGGCACCCCGGAGACGTTGGCGGAGGAGAAGACCGGCAGCTCGGTGTCGCCGTGTTCCCCGATGATCGAGGCGTGCACGCTCATCGGTGCCACGTCGTAGTACTGGCCCAGCATGAACCGGAAGCGCGCCGAGTCGAGGATCGTGCCGGAGCCGATGACCTGCGCGGCGGGGAGCCCGGAGTAGCGCCACGACGCCTGGGTGAGGATGTCGACGGGATTGGTGGCCACCAGCAGGATGCCGTCGAACCCGGTCGCCATGACGTCACCGACGATGTTCTCGAACAGCGTCATGTTCTTGCCCACGAGGTCGATGCGGGTCTCGCCGGGTTTCTGGGCTGCGCCGGCGCAGATGACCACCATGGTGGCGTCGGTGCAGTCGGCATAGGTGCCCTCGGTGACGAGGGTGGGGGAGGGCGCCCACACGACCCCGTGGTTGAGGTCCATGACCTCTCCGAGGAGTTTGTCGTGGTCGATGTCGATGATGGTCAGATGGTCGGCCAGCCCCTGGTTGACGAGCGCGTAGGCGTAGGCGATACCCACGTCCCCGGCGCCGATGAGCACGATGCGATTCCCGACGGAGGCCTTCATGCCCGCAAGGGTAGAGGCGTGGGGTCGCCGCCCGGAGGGTATCGGAGGAACGTCGGTGGGCCCTGCCGTCCGGCTCGGCCCCGCTATCCGGCGGCGTCCAGTACGGCGCGGTGACGACGCTCGATGGTGATCCGGTCGTCGGCGTTGCGGGTGGCTTCGAGGGCGTCGTCACGGAGCTTCGTGGCGTGGTGGGTGAGGACCGCACGACGGTCGGGGTCATCGAGGACCTGCGTCGCGACGGCGAGGACGTCGAGAATCCTGATGCTGACCGCTGGCGCACCCGCACCGTACTGCCGCATCTGGTCGAACATCGTGGCGACGAGGCCGGCGAAGTCGGAGGTCGCCACGACGAGGCGGACCTCCCCGTCCCTGGCGTGCACCCCGGTCGGCCATTCCCTGTCCTCGAGGGTGCACAGGGCGTCCCCGAAGCGGTCCACGACGTCGACGGCGGTGAACGGGTCGTTGGTCCCGGGGCTCAGGGCACGCGTGCCCACCTCGGCGAGTAGACGGACGGCGTGCTCGACATCCTGGTCGCGGGTACGGGATTCACCGACCGTGAGGGCGGGCATGATGCCCTCGGGCAGGGTGGGGACGGCCTCGGCCACGGGGGAGTTCGGATAGAGATAGTCCCCGGGTCGCACGAGGAGCCGGATCGTCGTCCCGGTCTCGACGGCGAGTTCGACGAGCCGCCCGTGGTCGACGAGCTGCAGGTAGCCGCCCTTCTCCACGAGGAGAGTCTCCGCGTCCGCCCAGAACTCCTCCTCTGGTGGGGGCAGCACATCGCGGTCCGGATCCGTCAGTTCGGTGGCGGTGAGCAGGGAGGAACGTAGATCCGTGGTGAGGAGGTTCACGACGCGGGTGGTGTTGATCGACCCGGTGACGTGGCCGATGAAGTACACGAGTGCGCTGATGCACCCGAGCGCCAGGATGAGGGCGAGGGTGACGTTGTACTGGGGGACGAACGGGGTCCCCTCGTCGCCACCGGTGACCGTGCGGAGGCTGTAGAGGCTGAAGGCGAAGGTGGAGATGAAGACGCCCAGTGTGATCTGGTTGCCGCGGTCCTCGGTGAAGTTCTGGAGCAGGCGCGGCCCCATGGTGCCGGCGGCGTAGGAGAGGGCGGCGATGGTGATGGAGAAGACGGTGCCGCCGACGCCGATCGAGCTGCTCGCCACGGCGGCGAGGATGCTCCGGGAGCCCTCCACGCCGCCGCCGTAGATCCAGGAGGCCGCCTCGTCACTCGTGCCCGGGTTGGTGGACAACCACGCCCCCAGGTGGGCGAGGCCCAACGCGACGAGGGTCATCACGGCGGGGAGAAACCAGAAGCGCCGGCTGATCTGTCGGAGTCGGAAGCGTAGTCCGGCCATGGCTGTCCTCTCTGTGGTGGACACAGCGTAGCCGGTGGGTCCGACGGTGAAGCGCGTTCCGGCCTGTCGAACAGGTGTTCTTGCGCGATGTCGTACCCGTGGTGTTCACTGATCGCGTACTCGAAAAGCCATTCGATCAATGGTCTGTCCGGCGTGTCGGGCCCGGTGGGAGGTGGGGATGATGGTAGTGGCGACGTCACCTGTCGACCTGTCCGGCCTCGGCCGGGAGGAGCGTGTCACGGAGCTGCGTCGCCGCCTGGCCGCGATGCCCGGCGGCGGTGCACCCGCCGCGGTTCGCGCCCAGGCCCCGGCAGGGCCGGCTTCGGTCGTCTCTGCGCCCTCTGCTCCGGCTGCCCCGGCTGCCCCCGTTGCCCCCGCGGAAGCGGCGGAGATCGTGGTTCCCGGAGTCGCGGTTCCGGGGTCGGTGGCGCCCCTGTTGCCGGGTGGGGTGCTGCCCGCGGGCCGCGTCACGGCGGTGTCCGGCAGCGCCACCCTACGGGTGGGGTTGCTCGCCGCGGCCACGGCCGCCGGTGCCAGGTGTGCGGTGGTCGGATGGCCGGAGCTCGGCGTGGCCGCGGTGGCCGAGCAGGGAGGTCGACTGGACTGTCTGGCGCTGGTCCCGGATCCCGGCCCGGATCCCGCAGCGGTGGTGTCCGTCCTGCTCGACGGGCTGGACCTGGTCTTGCTGGGGCCTGGTGTGGCCCCGGTCGCCCCGTCCCGTGCGCGGGTGCTGGCGGGGCGGGTCCGAGCCGCTGGCGCGGTGTTGCTCGTGGGCGCCGGGTGGCCCGGGGCGGAGCTGACACTGGCGGGGCGGCACTGCCGCTACGGCGGACTGGGTGCGGGCGCGGGTCGGCTGGCCTCGGTCTCCACGGTGGTGCGCTGTTCCGGCCGGGCGGCACCCGCCCGGACCGCGGAATGGGTGGCGGCGGGATGAGCGCCCGGGTCATGGCGGTGTGGTGCCCGGACTGGCCGACGGTCGCGGCGGCACGGGCCGAGGGGCACGGGCTGCATCTTCCGTTGGCGGTCGTCGGGCCCCGGGGGGTGCTCGCGTGCAACGCCGTCGCCCGCGCGGTGGGGGTGCGTCGTGGTCTGCGCCGGCGTGAGGCGCAGTTCCGCTGTCCCGAACTCGTGGTGGTCGCGGCCGACCCGGCCCGGGACGCCGCGTGGTTCGAGCCCGTGGTGCAGGCGCTCGATGCCGTCGTCCCGGGTATCGAGGTGCTGCGCCCCGGACTGTTCGTGTTCTCCGCAGCGGGTGCCCTGCGCTTCCACGGTGGGGTCGAACAGGTCGTCACCCGCGTCGTCGACGCGGTGGCGGCCGCCGGCGCGGAGTGTCAGGTGGGCCTCGCGGACGAATTGCCCACGGCCGTGCTCGCGGCCCGCGGTTCGGCACTGCTGGAACCAGGTGGGGACGCTGACTACCTGGCCGGATTGCCTGTGGACGCACTCGTGGTGGAACCCGCGTTGGGGGACCCCGAGGTGCTGTCCGAGTTGGTCGGGTTGCTGCACCGCCTCGGCGTGCGGACGCTCGGCGACTTCGCCGCGCTACCGCCGCGTGATGTGGCCACCCGCTTCGGGGAGGGGGGTGCGGTGGCGCACCGTATCGCCCGCGCCGTCCCGTGGCGTCCGCCCTCGGTGTCCGCGGTGCCCACGGGGTCGGCGGTCGAGCACCGGTGCGACCCGCCACTGGAGCGTGTCGACGAGGCCGCGTTCCTCGGCCGGCGGCTGGCGGGGGAGTTGCACGCCGTGCTCGCCGCGTCCGGCGTCTCGTGCCTGCGTCTGTCCATCACCGCCCGGGTGGAGGGCGGTACGGAGGTCAACCGGGTGTGGCGGTGCTCATCGCCCCTCACCCCGGAGGGCACCGCCGATCGGCTCCGCTGGCAACTCGAGGGTTGGCTCACCGGGACCGCGATCGCCGGTGGGGCCGGGGGCGCGGTCACCGCCCTCGTCCTGGAACCGGTGGAGGTGGTCCCCGCCGGCCGCGTACAGGAG
The DNA here is from genome assembly GCF_017168155.1 of Dietzia sp. KRD202. Lineage (NCBI taxonomy): Bacteria > Bacillati > Actinomycetota > Actinomycetes > Mycobacteriales > Dietziaceae > Dietzia > Dietzia sp. KRD202. The sequence goes on from NZ_JABFAN010000018.1 coordinate 85,059, forward strand.
GGGCTCTGGGGCGAGGCCGGGCTCGCGGAGGCCCGCGTCCACCGCGCACTGGTGCGGGTCCAGGGTCTGCTCGGGCCCGAGGCGGTCCGTGTGCCCGTGGAAGTGGGTGGCCGCGGGCCGGCCGAGCGGGTGCGGTCACTGCCGTACGGTGACGCCCCGGCCGAGCCCGCCGCTCAGGGGCCGTGGCCGGGGGCGCTGCCCGCCCCCTCGCCGTCGGTGGTGTGGCCGGGGCCGGGCTACCGGTTGGAGATCCGCGAGAGCGGCGACCCGGGAGCCGCCGTCGCGGCGCGGGTGGCCCTCGTCAGGGGAGTCGTGCTGCGCAGTGCAGCCGGAGATGTCGTGGGGGTGACCCCGCGGGGTCTGCTCAGCGGCAGGCCTGCCGCGGTCGAGGTGGGCGGTCGCCGTTGCGCGCTGCTCGGCTGGTCACGGCCGTGGCCGATCGACGAGGCCTGGTGGGAGCCGACGCCCGACGGCGAGCCTCGCCGCCCTCGGGCCCGCATGCAGGTCGTCCCCGAGCGTGCGGCGGCATTGCTGCTCTGCGGCGTGCTCGGGGACGAACAGGGGAACTGGATCGTGGAAGGAGTCTACGAATGAGCCGTTCGCGGATGAGGCGCCCCCGGCGCGGCTCAGCGCTCGATGTCGACCACCAGGCGGGTCGGGTTCTGCAGCAGGAAGGCGGAGAATGCCCGGTCCGAGCCCTCGAGGCCGATCACGGACTGCGCCTGCCCCTCGAACTGTCCCGTGAACGCCACGCCCGCCACCCCGGTCGCGTCGTCGCCGGCCACGGTGCCCACGGGGACCTCCTCCATGCCGGTCTGGGTGGGCAGGACCTGGCCGCCGATCGTCACCTGCAGGAAGGAGTCGCCCGGCACTTCCACCGGAAAGCCGCTGCCCTGCTGGGCCGGGCTGTCCACATAGTCCACGGAATAGCTCGGGGTCCCGCGGCCGTCGAGTTCGAAGACCACACGGTCCTTGCCCTGGAAATTGCCCATGCGGATCTCGGATACCACCAGTTCTGCGCGTCCGGCGGCAGCGTCCGCCTCCTCGCGCTTGGGGGCGGAGTCCGTCGGGCCGGCGGTGGGGTCGGCGGCCTCGGTCTCCTCCGGCGCCAGAGCCTGCGCCAGGGCGGCCGGGGAGGATCCCGCAGTGGTCGTCTGGCTGGTGGCGGGGGCGTCGGTCGAGGTGTCGGCCCCGCAGCCCGCCATGGCCAGGGACGCGGCGGCGGTCAGGGCGGCGGCCGCTGCGAGGCGGCGATGTCGGGTACGCATGGCCCCAGCTTAAGTCCCTCTCATCACTTTTGTCCCACGAGGTGGCTACAGTTACACCACGTCGCGCGGTGGGGCACCATGGGGGCGTGTCAGTCATCGATCCCACCCCACTCACTGCCTGGTGTTCCCTCCAGTCGGCCGATGAGCCGCCCGCCGGTACCGCGGCCCACGAGGAATCGTGGGTCCTGTTGGAGGTTCCCGCGCGCTGGGGACGCGATATCTTCGACGGCGAAGCCCTGGGCGAGGAGCTGTCCGAGCGACTCAAGGAACATGTCTCGGCCTGCGGATCCCGGATGCTCTTCATCCGGCGCCCGGGCCGCGAGGGCCAACGCATCGACCGTCACCGTTTCTACCTGTGCGACACCAGGCCCGGCCGGCGGAGTATCCGGGTCGGCCGTGTCGACCGTCCCGCGGACATGCTCGACCTGGACCTCTCGCCCGGTGGGCACGTGGCGGGTACCCGCGAGATCTCGGCCCCGGTGCCGCTGGTGTGCACCCACGCCAAGCGTGACCAGTGCTGTGCGGTCCGGGGGCGTCCGGTCGTGGCCGAACTGGATGAGCTGGTCGGAGCCCGCCTGTCCGCGCTCGATCCGGACGCCGCGGTGTGGGAGTGCTCCCACACCGGCGGGCACCGCTTCGCCCCGGTCCTGCTGCTCCCCGGCACCGGCTACACCTACGGACCCGCGGAGGCGGATCTCGCGGCCCGCATCGTCGAGGCCGAACTGGACGGTCGGGTCGTCACCGAGCACCTGCGGGGTCGCAGCACGTGGGCGCCGGCCGGGCAGGTGGCAGAGGTCGCCGTCCGGGAGTCCGGCGTGGAGGCGGGGATCGACGATCTCATCGTCGACGTCGACCCGGATGACCCGCTCGTGGTCGTCGTCCGGCACACCGACGGACGCGCCTGGCGGGTCGAGGCAGGGAAGCGACCGCTCCCGCCACGCCAGCAGAGTTGCCGCAAGCCCGCCGGCGAGGCCTCGGCGTGGGTCGTGGAGTCCCTCACCCTGCTCTGAATCGACCCACCGACACCGGGCGGGTGAGCACCGGTGAACTGGTACCACGGACCCAGGACGTGGTCGGAACTCGAACGGGTGCTCTCCGGACGACCGGGCCCGCGAGGGGCCGAGAACCCGCACCCCGGCGACGGCAGCGACGCCCCCGCCTGGTCACGCAAGCGTGGCGGGTACACGGCCCCTCCGCGGGCCCGCGCCCGGGGGCGAGTGCCGTACGCGGAGCTGCACGCCCACACCGCGTTCAGCTTCCTCGACGGGGCCTCCTCTCCCGAGGCCATGGCCGAGGCGGCGGCGGAACTGGGGCTCACGGCGCTCGCGATCACCGACCACGACGGGTTGTACGGGGTCGTGCGCTTCGCCGAGGCCGCCTCCGAGCTGGGACTGGCCACGGTGTTCGGGGCGGAACTCTCGCTACCGGGCGGCGAGCACCTGCTGGTCCTGGCCAGGGGTGAGGAGGGCTACCGGCGGTTGTCGCGCTCGATCGCCCACGCCCACCTGCGGGGTGGGGCAAAGGGCGAACCGCGGTACGAGATGACCGAGCTCGCGGAGGCGGCCGGCGGTCACTGGTATGTGCTCACCGGCTGTCGTCGAGGCCGGGTCCGTCGGTCCCTGGAGCGCGGCGGGACGGGGGCGTCCGACTTCGACATCCCCGCTGCCGGTGCGGCCCTGGACCAGCTCGTCGAGCTGTTCGGTCAGGACAGGGTGGTCGTGGAGCTGACCTGTCACGGGGTTCCCGAGGACACGGAACGATGCGACGCGTTGGCGGGTCTCGCCGCGCAGGCGGGCCTGCCCGTCGTCGCGACCACCGCTGCCCACTGCGCCGGGCCGGAGGACGCGCGACTGGCCTCGGTCATGGCGGCGCTCGGTGCGCGCGACGCACTGGAGACCCACGCAGCGCACCTGCCCGCCGCGGGCGGGGCGCACCTGCGCTCGGGCGAGGAGATGACGGAACTGTTCGACCGCTGGCCCGATGCCGTGGCCGGGGCGGACAGGCTGGGCCGGGAGTGCGCGTTCGACCTCCGGCTCATCGCCCCGCAGCTACCTCCGTTCGACGTCCCCGAGGGCTACACCGAGGACACGATGCTCGCCGAGCTCGCCTACGCCGGCGCCGCCCGTCGCTACGGGACACGCGAAGAGGCCCCGGAGGCGTATGCGCAGATCGACCGCGAACTACAGGTGATCGCCGAACTGGGCTTTCCCGGGTACTTCCTCGTCGTCCACGACATCGTCGAGTTCTGCCACCGCGAGGGCATCCTCTGCCAGGGCCGCGGCTCGGCCGCCAACTCGGCGGTCTGCTACTCGCTGGGGATCACCAACGTCGACCCGGTGGGCGCCCAGCTGTTGTTCGAGCGGTTCCTGGCGCCGGAGCGAGACGGTCCGCCGGACATCGACGTGGACATCGAGTCGGGCCGTCGGGAGGAGGCCATCCAGTACGTCTACTCCCGGTACGGCCGGAACCACGCCGCCCAGGTCGCCAACGTCATCACCTACCGCGGACGATCGGCCGTGCGGGACGTGGCCCGGGCCCTGGGCTACTCCCCGGGGCAACAGGACGCGTGGTCGAAGAGCGTCGACCGGTGGTCGGGGTTGAAGAACCACGAGAGGGAGGCCACCGAGCACACCGTCCCGCCCGATGTGCTCGCGCTGGCACGGCGGCTCGTCGGACTGCCCCGCCACCTGGGGATCCACTCGGGAGGCATGGTGATCTGCGACCGCCCGGTGGCGGACGTGGTACCCGTCGAGTGGGCACGCATGCCGGGACGGACGGTCCTGCAGTGGGACAAGGACGACTGCGCGGCGGTCGGGCTGGTCAAGTTCGACATGCTGGGCCTGGGCATGCTCACCGCACTGCATCACGCCATCGACCTCGCGGCGGAACACAAGGATCTCGACGTGGACCTGGCCCGGTTGGACCTCGCGGACCCGAAGGTCTACGAGATGCTGTGCCGGGGCGACTCGGTGGGTGTGTTCCAGGTGGAGTCCCGCGCACAGATGGCCACCCTGCCCCGGCTCCGACCGCGGACGTTCTACGACCTGGTGGTCGAGGTGGCGCTCATCCGCCCCGGCCCCATCCAGGGCGGGTCCGTGCACCCCTACATCCGTCGCCGCAACGGCCGGGAGAAGGTGGTGTTCGACCACCCCGCGCTGGAGGAGGTGCTGGGACGCACGCTGGGGATCCCGCTGTTCCAGGAGCAGCTCATGCAGATCGCCACCGTCATCGCGGGCTTCACCGGAGCGGAAGCCGACCAGTTGCGCCGCGCGATGGGGTCCAAGCGGTCACCCGAACGGATGGCCCGACTGAAGGAACGGTTCTTCGACGGGATGCGCGACCTGCACGGGATAGGCGCCAGCCCGCCCGGGACCCCGGTCACCGGGCCGGAGGTGGGGGAGCGGATCTGGGAGAAGATGTGCGCCTTCGCCAACTACGGCTTCCCCGAGAGCCACTCCCAGTCTTTCGCCGCCATCGTCTACTACTCCGCATGGTTCAAGTGCCACCACCCGGCGATCTTCTGCGCGGCGCTGTTGCGCAGCCAGCCCATGGGCTTCTACTCGCCGCAGTCGCTCGTCGCCGACGCCCGCCGGCACGGTGTCACCGTGCACCGACCGTGCGTCAACCGCTCACTCGGTGGGGCCACCTGCGAGAACGATGGTGCCGAGGTGCGCCTCGGACTGGAGTCGGTCCGGGCGATCGGTGAGGACCTGGCCACCGCGATCGCCGACGAACGCGACACCCACGGCCCGTACACCTCCGCCGCCGACCTCGCCGGCCGCACCGGCCTGTCCGTCCGGCAGATGGAGGCGCTCGCCACCGCCGGGGCGCTCGACTCGCTCGGCACCGGGGGCCGTCGGTCCGCCCTGTGGTCGGCGGCCACCGCGGCCCGCGAGAAGCCCGGCATGCTGCCCGGGCTCAGCCAGGTCGACGCCCCGGCCCTGCCCGGCATGAGCGTCCTCGAACTCACCTCCGCCGACCTGTCGGCCACCGGGATCAGCCCCGAGGAATACCCGACCGTCCACGCCCGGCCGTGGCTCGACTCCCGCGGCGTATGCACCACCGCCGGGCTCGCCCACGTCCCCGACGGCAGCCGCGTCGAGGTCGCCGGAGCCGTCACCCACCGTCAGCGTCCCGCCACCGCGGAGGGCGTGACCTTCCTCAGCCTCGAGGACGAGACGGGCATGACCAACGTCGTGTGCTCGGTGGGACTGTGGGCGCGATACCGGCCGATCGTCTCCGCGTCCCCGGCGCTCATCGTCCGCGGCACCGTGGAGAACCGCTCCGGCGCGGTCAGCGTGGTGGCGGACAAGATCGAACGCCTGCACCTGGGTATGGCCATCGGTCGCAGTCGGGACTTCCGGTGAGCCGCCCCCGGTCAGGCGGCCCGCGCCCTCGCGATCGCCCGCACACTGGCGACCGCGCACAGCGACCAGATGACGATCAGCACCATCACCGTGAACACACTCGCCGCATCCCAATCCAGGTAGAACGACCCCAGGGCGCACGTCGACAGCGGGTACGCCATCGCCCACCACCCCGGATTGAACGGCATGCGCGCCAGGAAGCCCCTGATCGTGGAGAACACCGCGTAAGCGCCCAGCCCGGCCCCCGCCACCAGCACCGAGGCGGCATAGGCCCGGGCGACACCCCCCAGGGTCGCGCCGAACAGCACCTGCGCGGCGGCCGCGGACTGACCCACGATCCCCAACGGGATCCACGTCGTGGTCGCCAACTCCACCGGGACGGGAGTCCGAAACCAGGCGTGGTGATACGTCCTGGCGATCACCGCGCCGCCCAGCACCAGGGCCAACACGAAGCACACCGAGCACGCGCCCACCAGAACCGACCGGACAGCCTCCGAATCGACGTGCCTGGACATCAGGCCCCCCGCACCCGCGGACACCATCGGCGGCACCACCGGCAACGCCCACGTCGGCAACGGATGGTCGGGACGGGCGGTGACCAGCCACACGGTGAACCTCAGCGCGGTGGCCAACCCCAGCACGGTCCCCGCAGCCCACAACGCCGCGTCCACCCCGAACGCGATGGTCGACAGCGCCGGCGCGCGGGCATCGACCACCACAAAGGACGCGGAGCCCACCGCGAGCAACCCCATCGAGACCATGCCCCACAGCGGCAGCATCGCCGCATCCCGGACCGAGGACGTCCACATGTCCGGGGCGCGCGCCACCGATCGCGCGAACCCCGCGCCGAGCCCCAGCAACAGAACCCAGCCCAGGATCACCATGACCACCGCGGCCGGCGCGAACCCCGGAACCCGCACCGCGTGGATCTGCAGGAGCGTCGCCAGACCACCGGTGCCCATCACGGCACCGAACCAGGCGGGGCCGGGCCCCGGGACGGACGGGGCCGCGGGCGCTGATCGCGGTCCCCGGCTCGTGGTCACCAGGACACTATGCCCGCCCCTCGTCGTCGTCAGAAAACCTGGGGGGACAACGACATCCGCCGCTCCGTCGCGCCCCGGCGAGCGACTGCCCGGATCCCCGACGCCCACGGGCACGACACCGTACGTTCGATCCCATGAGCGCCCCGACCGCCTCCCGTGGCCCCGATCCCGCCGCCCCGCTGGATGAACTGCGAGCCCGACTCGACACCGCGCGGATACTCACCGACCCGGACCTTCTGGAGGGCTACCGCCAGGACTGGGCCAAGGCCCCCGACCCGGGCCTGCCCCTGGCGGTGGTCCGGGCCCGCACCACCGAGGACGTGCAGGAGGTCCTGCGCTGGGCGAGCGCGCACGGCGTCCCCGTGGTCCCGCGGGGTGCAGGATCCGGCCTGTCCGGCGGCGCGACGGCGGTCGACGGCGGGATCGTGCTGTCCACCGAACTCATGCGCGACATCGACGTCGACCCCGTCACCCGGACGGCCACCGTCCAACCGGGGCTTTACAACGCCGAGGTCAAACGGGCCGTCGCCGCGCACGGTCTCTGGTACCCGCCGGACCCGTCGTCCTATGAGATCTGCTCGATCGGCGGCAACATCGCCACCAACGCCGGCGGACTGTGCTGCGTGAAGTACGGGGTGACCACCGACTACGTCCTGGGGATGACGGTCGTGCTCGCCGACGGTACGGCGGTGCGCCTGGGCGGGCCGCGCCTCAAGGACACCGCCGGGCTGAGCCTGACCAAACTGTTCGTCGGCAGCGAGGGGACGCTGGGGATCGTCACCGAGATCATCCTCCGGCTGATCCCGGAGCAGCCGCCGCGCTCGACGGTGGTGGGGATCTTCCCCGACGTGGTCGCCTGCAGCGAGGCCGTGCTGGCCATCACCCGGCGGATCCGCCCGGCGATGCTCGAATTCATGGACACCGTCTCCATCCGGGCCGTCGAGGCGGACCTGCGGATGGGCCTGGACACCACGGCGGGGGCGATGCTCCTGGCCCAGTCCGACCTCACCGGCCCCGACCGCGCGGCCGAGACCGGGTTCATGGCCGAGGCGTTCCGCACCCACGGTGCGACCGACGTGTTCGCCACCGACGACCCCGACGAGGGTGAGCAGTTCACCATGGCCCGCCGGGCCGCGTTCACCAGCCTCGGCAAGACCGGCACCCTGCTGCTCGAGGACGTGGGCGTGCCCCTGCCCTCGCTTCCCGACCTGGTGGCCGGGATCGAGGAGATCTCCGCCCGCCGTGACATCCCGATCGCGCTGGTCGCGCACGCCGGGGACGGCAACACCCACCCCATCATCGTGCTGGAGGACGGCGACCCGGACCGGGCCGAGCGTGCCCGGATCGCGTTCGGCGAGGTGATGGACCTGGCGATCGGGATGGGCGGGACGATCACCGGTGAACACGGTGTCGGTCGGCTCAAGGCGCCGTGGCTGCCCGCCCAGCTGGGGGAGGACGTCATGGAGCTGAGCCGGCGCATCAAGTCCGCTCTCGACCCGCAGGGCATCCTCAACCCCGGGACGATGCTGTAGCGGCCGGGCGGGTCGGGCGGCCGGGCGGGTCGGGCTACTGCAGCCGCGAGCCGCCCCGGCTGCGGGGGACGCGAGCCGCGGGAATCAGGTCCGATCCCGGGGAAATCCCCGATGTGCGGCCGTCACCGGTCGGCGAGTATCGGGTTCATGGCGACCGACCGACTCAGCCTCCTGCTCTACCGGGCGTTACTCCTGTCGACCGCGGCGGTGGCCCTGGGGCTGGGAGTCGCCGCCGGGCTCGAGGCACCCACCATCACCCCGGAGTACCAACTCACCGCCTATTGGCGGGCCTACGGCCTGCTCGTCTTCGCCGCCCTCACCGGCTACCTGGGTGCCACCCCGCCCGGGGCCGCCGTGCTGTGGGTGGTCGTGGTCTCCCACAAGGCGTCCATGACCATGACCGCCGTGCTCCTGCTGCGCCACGACGTGACCGGGGCACCGGCCGCCGCCGCGGTCGACGGGGCGATCGTCCTGGCCACCCTCGTCGCACTCGGCCTGCGGTGGCCGGCCTCGCGGGCGGCCCACCCTGACCGCTCGGCGAACGCCACTGCTACCCGCACGAGAGCACCGGCCACCGTCCCCGACGCGGCGTGAGCGACCGCGGGCGGTGGGTCCGCCGCGGACCTCGTCGTCGTGGCCAGCTCAACCGTCGTCGTCGGATCCCGTCCCGGCGGTGACCCGGACGCGCACCGCGGCGGCCACCGGCGTCCCCACCTGGACGATGCGCCCGCCCAGGGACACCCCGATGATCCCCAACTCCACCTGGCGCGAGACCACCTCGACGGGCGAATCGGGGCGCAGGCCGATCTCCGCGAGGTGGCGCAGGACGGCGTTGTCGCGATCGGAGACCCGGGTCACGACACCTGTAGCGCCTTCCGGGGCCTGATCCAGCGGCACGTCCCCGAGGGGGTCGACCCGCCCGTCGCGCGTGGGGATGGGGTCACCGTGCGGGTCGCGGCGCGGGTGGTCGAGGAACTCGTCCAGGGCGTCGACGAACCGGTCCGACACCACGTGTTCGAGCGCGTCGGCCTCGGCGTGGACCTCGTCCCACGGGTAATCCAGGCACCGGGCCAGGAACGTCTCGATGATCCGGTGGCGGCGCACCATCGCCACCGCGAACGACCGCCCGGCCTCGGTGAGCTCGACGGGCGCGTAGGGGCGGTGCTCGGCCAGGCCCATCGCCACGAGTTTGCGCACGCCCTCGGTGACGGAGGAGGGGGACGCACCCAGCCGTTCGGCCAGCGCGCCGGACGTGACGGGGTCGCCGCCGGACCCCAGCGCGTGGGCGGCCATGAGATAGGCCTGGATCGTCGGGGTGAGGTCGGCGAGCCCGGTCGGGTGGTCGACGGTCATGCCGACATCATCCCCGACCGCCGCGCGCGCATGCCGGCCGCCGCCCGGGGGATGACCCCGCGCCGGGGCGCGACGAGCTGTACCACCGTGAAGATGACGGCCTGGGTGAGGACCACGACGGCGCCCGGGGGCAGGTCGGCGTAGTAGCCGACGTACAGCCCGGTGACACCGCCGACGAGGGCGACGACGACGGCGAGGATCATCGTCCCCCGCATGGTGTCCGCCACCAACTGGGCGGTCGCGCCCGGGATGATGAGCGTCGCCACGACGAGGATCACGCCCACCGACTGGACCCCCGCCACGGTCGCGGTGGCGAGCGTCGCCAGCAGCAGGGCGGTCAGTGCCCGGGTGCGCAGTCCCAGGGTGTGGGCGTGGAGTCGGTCGAACGCCACCATGACGAGGTCACGGCGGAACGCCAGCAGCACGATGACCGTGAACGCGGAGACCGCCATCACCTGGACGAGTTCGGAGTCGCGGACGCCCAGCACACTGCCGAACAGGATCGAGTGCAGGTCCTGCTGGGTGGGGAAGCGGGCGATGAGGATCAGGCCGAGGGCGAACAGGGCCGTGAAGACGATGCCCATCGCCGCGTCCTCACGCACCGTTCCGCTCTCGCGCACCGCGCCGATCATCGTGACCGCGACCAGTGCGGCGACCAGGGCGCCCACCGCGAACGGGGTGCCGGTCATCGCGGCTATCACCACCCCCGGCAGGACCGCGTGGGACACGGCGTCACCCATGAGCGACCAGCCCATGTGGACCAGCCAGCAGCTCAGCAGGGCGCCGGCGATCCCGGAGGCCGTCACCACGATCAGGGCGCGGCGCATGAAGTCGTAGCTCATCGGCTCGGCGAGCAGGTCGATCACGGCAGGGCTCCCTCGGTGACGGTGCGCTCGGCGGTCCCGGTCTGCCGGGCGCCGAGCAGGGTGGACAGGATCTGCGGGGTGGTCGTCTCGGCGACCGGGCCGTGGGCGATGAGGGAGCCGTTGAGCAGGGCCACCGAGTCCGCGAGCCGCTCGACGGTGCCCAGGTGGTGGGTGGAGACCAGCGCGGTGCGCCCCTCGGCCGTGAGCTCGCGCAGCACGTCGATGTACACCTCCTCGCTGCCTGCGTCCATCCCGTTGAACGGCTCGTCGAGCAGGAGCAGGTCGGCCTCCTGTGCCAGGCAGCGTGCCAGCAGGACACGACGGCGCTGACCGCCGGAGAGTTCGCCGATGCGGCGGGCCGCGAGCCCGGACAGTCCCACGCGGTCGAGGGCTGCGGCCACGGCGGCGCGGTCGGCGGCGCTCGGTCGGCGCCAGGGGCCGGTGAAGTGACGGCGCCCCTGCATGACCACCTCGGCGGCGGTCACGGGGAAGCCCTCGTCGAGCCCGTCGGCCTGGGGGACCGCCGCCACCCGGCCGCTGCGCAGGGCGCGCCGGACGGACGACCCGAGGACGCGGACCGTCCCGGCGGACGGGGTCACCAGGCCGAGCATCGCCTGCAGGAGGGTGGACTTGCCGGAGCCGTTCGGTCCGAGCAGGACCGTGATCTCGCCGCTCGGAACCGAGAGGGAGACCGAGTCGAGGGCGCGGACCTGGCCACGATCCACGGTGAGGTCGGTGACGACGACGGGGGGTGGCCCGGTGAACGGCGAGTACGGCAGTGGTCGGTCTGTCATGGCGTCAGCTCCCGGGAGATGATCTCGAGGTCGTGGTCGAGCAGGTCCAGATAGGTGGGGACCGGTCCCGTCGGGCCGGAGAGCGAGTCGACGTACAGCAGGCCGGCCAGGCGACTGCCCGTCTCGTCCGCGACCTGCTGCATGGCGGCGTCCGACACCGTCGACTCGCAGAACACGGCGCCGATCTCGCGCTCGCGGATCTCGTCGATCAGGGCCGTGATCTGGCGGGGCAGTCCCTGGTTCTCGCTGTTGACCGGCCACAGGTACAGCTCCTCGAGGCCCAGGTCGCGGGCGAGGTAGGAGAACGCGCCCTCGCAGGTGACCAGTACGCGCCGGTCCTCCGGGACGGACTGCACGGCCGCGCGGGCCCGGTCCGTCATGTCCTCCAGTTCCCGGATGTAGTCCCCGGCCCGGGCGGTGTACGAGCGCTCGCCGTCCGGGTCGAGGTCGGAGAGCGCCGCGGCGATCGTGCGGATGTACTCGGCCCCCTCGAGCGGCGACATCCAGGCGTGCGGATTGGGCCGGCCGGTGTAGTTGCCCGCCCGGACGGGCAGGGGATCGACCCCGTCGGAGGTGACCACGTGGCGCGCGTCGGTGCCGTCGATGAAGCGCAGCAGCCAGTCGTCCATCCCGAGACCGTTGCTCACCACCAGATCCGCGCCCTCGACCCGCTTGAGGTCCTCGACGGACGGCTCGTACTGGTGCACGTCGGCGCCCGGGGTGGTGACGGACTCCACCTGTACGCGGTCCCCGCCCACCCGGCGGACCATGTCGGCGAGGACCGTGAACGTCGTGGCCACCACCACCCGGTCACCGGGGTCGGCGAACCGCGGCCGGTCGTCCGCGTCGGCCGCACCGGTGGGGCCGACCGCGCACGCCGAGATCGCCGTGATGCAGGCGGTGACGGCGGCGGCGACGACCGCCACGGCGGACGGGCGGGCACCACATAACTTACGGGCACCGCTCGGACGGAATTTCGGCATACCGAAATTCTAAGTCACGCGGGCGGAAAAGTGCTAGCTGCCGGCGTAACCGTGCTGGCGCCAGGCCTCGTACACGGCCACCGCGGCCGCGTTGGACAGGTTCATCGACCGGCGACCCGGCAGCATGGGGATGCGAACCGTCGCCGTGACCCGATCGTCGGACAGCACCTCCTCGGACAGGCCCGTGGGCTCGGGACCGAAGAGCAGGACGTCGCCGGGGGAGAACCGCACCTCCGGGAGCGCCAGGTCCGCCCTCGCGCTGAAGGCCCAGACCCGCGCGGGCAGGAGGCTCGCGTACGCGGCCTCGAGATCCTCGTGCACCTCCACGTGGGCGAGGTCGTGGTAGTCCAGCCCCGCACGCCGCAGCTGCGGGGCGGAGAGGTCGAAGCCGAGCGGGCCGGCGAGATGCAGCTCGCAACCCGCCCCCGCCGCCATCCGGATCGCGTTGCCCGTATTGGGCGGAATGCACGGACGATCGAACAACACACGCACACCCACACCGGTCATGGGGCCATTCTCGCAGCGCCGTGCCGACGGACCCGCCGGGGAGTGGGATACTGGTCCGCGTGACCGCGATCAAGCTGGACGGAAAGCTCACCCGCGACGAGATCGTCGCCGACCTCACCGCACGCGTGACCGCGTTGCGGGACAAGGGCATCACCCCGGGACTGGGCACCGTCCTGGTCGGGGACGACCCCGGTAGCCACTCCTACGTGAAGATGAAGCACCGCGACTGCGAGCAGGTCGGCATCGCCTCTATCCGGCGTGACCTGCCCGCGGACACCACCCAGGCCGAGCTCGAGGCCGTGATCGACGAACTCAACGCCGATCCCGCGTGCACCGGCTACATCGTGCAGCTGCCGCTACCGAAGCACCTGGACGAGAACGCGATCCTCGAGCGGATCAATCCGGACAAGGACGCCGACGGCCTGCACCCGGTGAACCTGGGCAAGCTCGTGCTGAACGAACCCGCGCCACTGCCGTGTACCCCCAACGGCAGCATCCACCTGCTGCGTCGGTTCGGGGTGGGGCTCGACGGCGCGCACGTCGTGGTGATCGGGCGCGGCGTCACCGTGGGCCGTCCGATCGGGCTCATGCTGACCCGGCGCAGTGAGAACGCCACCGTCACCCTCTGTCACACCGGGACACGCGACCTGGCGGCCGAGACGCGGCGGGCCGACGTGATCGTGGCCGCTGCGGGCGTCGCCCACATGGTGACCGCCGACATGGTAAAGCCCGGAGCCGCGGTGCTGGACGTCGGCGTGTCACGGTTGGACGGCAAGCTCGCCGGGGACGTGCACCCGGACGTGTGGGAGGTCGCGGGGGCGGTCTCGCCTAACCCGGGCGGCGTGGGCCCGCTGACGAGGGCGTTCCTGCTGAGCAACGTGGTCGAGCGCTGCGAGCGGCTCGACTCGGGCGACTAGGCCCCCGATGACCCACCCCGCTCCCGACCGGCCCCGTGACGGGGCGACCGACGCGAGGCCGCGCCGTACGCGGCCCGCGCGTCTGACGTGGGCGCAGGTGCGGGCGCAGTGGCCACTCGCGCTCGTGCTGGCGGGGGTGATGGTCGCGCTGGGGTTCGTGATCCTGGAGCGGTGGCGACGCGGCGCGTTCCTGCTGGGCGTGGTCGCGCTGGCCGCGGCCGTCCTACGGGCGGCGGTGCCTGATGAGCGGGCGCGGTTGCTCGGGGTCCGGGGACGGACCTTCGACGTCGCCTTCTACACCGGGCTCGCCGTCGTCATCCTGTGGCTGGCGACATCGGTCGACTCGCTCGGCACCGGGTAGCGGAGCCGGGTCTGCGCGGACGCCTACGCCGAGTCGGCCGATTCTGCACCGGCTGACGGCGGCCGGGTCTGCGCGGACGCCTACGCCGAGTCGGCCGATTCTGCACCGGCCTGCCGTCGCGCGCCGTTGCTATCGCGGGCCGTTGCCGTCGCGCGCCTGTGTTCCACCACGCGCGTGCCCTGCCGCATCCGCCGAACCCCCGCGCCACCTATCGGATGGCGAGTCACCCAGCGGGTCCGATAGGTGGAGGGCGATCAGATAGGTGGCGGGCGATCCGATAGGTGGCGATCACGTGGCGTTGCTTCTGGCCATCGTCGGCCGGCAACCCGGTCGGCAATCAAACACGTCGGGCAAACACGTCGGGGCCGAGTCCGCTCACGATAGGGCAGGTGGTCTGGTCACGCGGCTGCGGAGAAGAGCACCCGCTTGATTCGCGCAGCCAGGACATGAGGCTCCTCGAGATCACGCCACCGCCAATGTAAGACTCGATAGCCGAGTGCCATGAGTTCGGCATCGCGATCCTTCTCCATCCCCAATCGATGCCGTGTCTCTGCGGGGGTCAGCCCCTCGAAGTACTTACCGAAACCGTCACATTCTCCCACCACGCCGTACTCGGGCCACAGGAAATCCACGCGCGCTACTCTGATGCCGCGGGAGTTGACGATGTCGACCTGGATCTCGGGCTCCGGCAGGCCGTGGTCACGGAATGTCAGCCGGCTCAGGGTCTCTGCCACACTCTCGCTCCGCCCGTCCGCGAGGCTCAGCGAGTGTCGGGCGCGCCTGATCCCGCGACGGCCCGCGGACTTTTCCAGAGATTCTTCGAGCGCGATCCTGGTGACGAGTTCGCCGTGGAGCGCAGCATCGGCAACCGCCACGCAGGCATCCCTGTTCGTCGAGATCGCGATGTCCGACACTGTTCGCGCCGGAGTGGTGACCCGCAATCCGTTGACCGTCGTGACCTCACCGGCGAGATCAGGAACAAAGCGGAAGGTCGTCAGATCGGTGGTGCGGGATCGCGGTGACGCCCCCTCCTCGCACACCGCGACCTTTCGCAGCGGCAGACCCCAGTCCGGAAGACCGTGGATGAGAGCCGCAGATGCGTGAGAGAACACCGGCGAGTCAAGTGCAGTGTTCGTGGCCAGAACCGACAGGAGGTGGCGGTCACGCCGGCAGAGATCGCGTGCTCTCTTCTCTACGAAGAACCCGGGTCTGAGCCGGATCAGATCGCCGGATCTCACAGCGCGGCTCAGGCTGTGGCTCGTCATTCCACGGCTGAGCAGCCGATCGGTGGTGAGGAGCAGAGGGATCAGATCGTCTGGTGTGTTCATGCCCCGATGATCGTGGCCATCTCGCAGGGAGATCGGCTCAGTGCCGTCTGACGACGGCCGCCTGTGGAGACCGAAGGGCCTGGGGGAAGAGGGCCCGCGCTTCACGTATCCCGCGCGGAGCAGCGAGAACGGCGCCTATCGCGATCCGCGGGGGGACGATCTCACGATCATCGCATCGCCGCAGAGCAGATTCCCTCCGCGGCCAGGTTTCCTCCGCGCCGGTGTGGATCACCTATCGGATCACGCGCTGCCCTTGGCACCCGATGGGTGGCGCGACGCCCGATGGGTGGCGTTCTGGAAGGGCGGCGCGACGGAGGGGAGCGAGTCAGCGGAGCCTGAGAGGTACGCCCTCGCGGACGTGCTCCCGAATGCTGTCCGACGCGAGCAGATAGCCCATCGTCACCAGGACCAGCAGGGAGAAGATGCTTCCCACCACGGAGATGAACGTGAGGCTGTCCAGCACGACTCGTGCCAGTGAGTTCGCAGCCAGGAGCGCCACCGCCGCCCCGAGGACCACCCGGGACCAACGGTGGGCCCGCCACAGGAGCACGCCGCCGACGATCAGCAGTATGCCCAGGGCAGATGAGGACACGGCGGTCACAGCCATCGGCCGGTACCGGGTGATGTCGTTGCCGCCGCTGGCGGTTGCGGTGATACCCAGGAGGGTGGCGAACCCGACGGCCACCCCGATGGCCCCGAATCCCACGGCGAGACCCGCAAGTCCGAGGGCGGCAGGCCGGGGGGTGCGATCGAATTCGGTCATACGTGTCCTCGTGTCCGGTCCGTGGATCCCTGCTCGGCGAGTTCCAGGGTCCGCTGAAGCATCGGTCCCACCACGTCGGATTCGGTGAGGAACCCGTCGTGGCCGGCCGGGCTGTCGATCACCACGAGTGGGTCGGCAGCCGGGAGCAGCGCCGCCAACTCTCGCTGCTGCCGTAGGGGGTAGAGCCGGTCGGTGGTGACCCCGCCGATCACGCACGGGACCGGGCACGACCGCAGCGCTTCCTCGACGCCACCGCGGCCCAGGCCCACGTCGTGCCGGTTCAGGGCGTCGGTGAGCAGGACGTACGAGCAGGCGTCGAACCGTGAGACGAGCTTGCCGGCCTGATGGTCGAGGTAGGACTGGACGGCGAACCTTCCGGACATCGACAGGTCCTCACCGCGGGGATCCTCCCCGGGCTGCGGGCGGTTGGAGAACCGCTCGTCCAGTTCCTGCTCGCCCCGGTAGGACAGGTGCGCGATGCGTCGCGCGATTCCCAGGCCGGTGACCGGGGTGCGGCCGGTGCCGTGGTATCCGCCCTGCTGCCAGTGCGGGTCCGAGGTCACGGCCATGATCTGGGCAGTCTGGATGCCGATCTGGTCGGCGGAGGCGCGGGCGCCGACGGCCAGGACGCACGCCGCACGGACGCGGTCCGGGTACGTGACCATCCACTCGAGCGTCCGGGCGCCGCCCATGGAGCCGCCGATCACCGCCGCCCAGCGGCCGATCCCCAGCAGGTCCGCCAGCAACCGCTCGGACTCGACCATGTCGCGCACCGAGACGGCCGGGAACCGCGCGCCCCAGTAGTGGCCGTCGGGGTGGAGCGAGCTCGGCCCCGTCGACCCCCGGCAGCCCCCCAGGACGTTCACGGACAACACGCAGTAGCGGTCGGTGTCCAGCGGGAGTCCGGGCCCGACGAGCCCGTTCCACCACCCCGGGGTGGGGTGCAGGGAGTCGACCGGCCCCACGACGTGCGAGTCACCGGTGAGTGCGTGTTCGACCAGCACGACGTTGGACCGGTCGTCCGCGATCCGCCCCCACCGCTGGACCGCGAGGGTCACCCCCGGGAGGACGACACCGGTGACCAGCGTGATGTCGCCGAGGGCGACGTGGCCGAGGGTGCCGTCGCCCGGGGGCAGCAGCGCGAGCGGATCGGAAGAGCGGACCATGGGGGCGGGTCAGGAGATCGCGGCGAAACCGAGCTCGAGGTCGCCGATGAGGTCATCGGCGGACTCGATGCCCACCGACAGGCGGACGGTCGCGAGGGTGATCCCGGCGATCGCGTTGGCCTCGGGGGTGCCCTGCGAGTGGGTGGTGGTCGCGGGGTGGCACACGAGTGACCGCACGTCACCGATGTTGACCAGGCACGAGTGCAGCTTGAGGGCGTCGATGAACGCCCAGGCACGGGCCTTGACATCGTCGTCGGACGTGCCCTCCGGCACGGCCAGGTCGAACGTGACGATCGCGCCGGCGCCCTTGGGGGCCAGCTTCTTCTGGAGCTCGTGGTAGGGCGAGGAGGCCAGGCCCGCGTACTGGACCTTGGCCACGTCGGAACGGGCCTCGAGCCACTCGGCTATCCGCTGCGCGTTGGACACGTGGCGCTCGACCCGCAGGCTGAGCGTGTCGATGCCCTGGGCGAGGGTCCACGCGTTGAACGGGGAGGCCGCCGCGCCGGTGTCACGCAGGAGGGTCACCCGGGCCTTGAGCGCGAGAGCGGGCGCGCCGAGATCGGCGTAGACGAGGCCGTGGTAGGCCGGGTCCGGGGTGGTGAAGGACGGGAAGACGTCCTGGCCGTCGCGCTGCACACGCCAGTCGAACTTGCCGCCGTCCACGAGCACTCCACCCAGGGACGAGCCGTGGCCACCGAGGTACTTGGTGGCCGAGGAGACCACCACGTCAGCACCCAGCTCCAGCGGGCGGATGAGGTAGGGGGTGGCCACGGTGTTGTCGATGACGAGCGGAACCTGGTTGCGGTGCGCGACCTCGGCGATCGCCGGGATGTCGAGGATGTCGTTGAGCGGGTTCGAGATCGACTCGCCGTAGAAGAGCTTCGTGTTGGGGCGCACGGCCGCCTCCCAGGAGGCGGGGTCGTCGGGGTTCTCGACGAACGTCGTCTCGATGCCGTACTTGGGCAGGGTGTGGCGCAGCAGGGTGTCGGTGCCGCCGTACAGGCGGGGGGACGCCACGACGTGGCCGCCGGACTGGGCGATCGCCTGCACGACGGCGGTCTCGGCCGCCTGTCCCGACGCGAACAGCAGACCCGCGACGCCGCCCTCCAGCGAGGCGATGCGATCCTCGACCGCTGCCACGGTGGGGTTGGTGATGCGGGTGTAGATGGGGCCCATCTCCGCCAGCGCGAACCGGTCGGCCGCCTGCTTGGCATCGGCGAACACGTACGAGGTGGTCTGGTAGATCGGCAGATTCCGGGCTCCGGTGTCGGAGTCGACGGGCTGCCCGGCGTGGATCTGACGCGTCTCGAAGGCCCAGTCCGTATTGCTGTTGTCGTAGGTCATAGGGGCGGAGCCCCTCCTCTCATCGAAAAGGGTCCGCCCGCTTGACGACAGCGGACCCGCGCTTGCCCGTCACCCGGTCGGGTGGTGGCCAGGTCGTCTCCCGGGGCACCCCACCGCGGTGGAGGGTTGCCGTCCAGCGAGCCGGGGCTTTCCGCTGGAACTCATGACCTGGGGTCAGGCTAGCCTAAGCCGCTCGACGGAGGCAACGAGGGGTTACCCGTCGCAGCGGCGGCTCCGGACCGTGCCGAGCAGTAAAGTGAGACCTACGTCACGTAAGGGCCGACAGCGTCGGCCCCACAAGGGCCGGGCGGGGAAAGAGGATCCGATGTCGAAGATCAAGGTCGACGGGACCGTCGTGGAACTCGACGGCGACGAGATGACCCGCATCATCTGGAAGTTCATCAAGGACGAGCTGATCCACCCCTACCTCGACGTGGATCTCGAGTACTACGACCTCGGCATCACCAGCCGTGACGCGACGGACGACCAGATCACCGTCGACGCGGCCAACGCCATCGCCAAGCACGGCGTCGGCGTCAAGTGCGCGACCATCACGCCCGACGAGGCCCGCGTCGAGGAGTTCGGGCTCAAGCGGATGTACCTCTCACCGAACGGGACCATCAGGAACATCCTCGGCGGGACGATCTTCCGCGCGCCGATCATCATCTCCAACGTCCCGCGACTGGTCCCCGGCTGGACCAAACCGATCATCGTCGGCCGCCACGCCTTCGGCGACCAGTACAAGGCGACCGACTTCAAGGCCCCCGGCCCGGGAAAGGTCACCATCACCTACACGCCGGCCGACGGGTCCGAGCCGATCGAACACGAGATCGTGAACCTGCCCGAGGAGGGCGGGGTGGTCATGGGGATGTACAACTTCACCAAGTCGATCGAGGACTTCGCGCGGGCCTCGTTCAACTACGGTCTCGACCGCGGGTACCCGGTGTACCTGTCCACCAAGAACACGATCCTGCAAGCCTACGACGGCGCGTTCAAGGACATCTTCCAGGACGTGTTCGACCGCGAGTTCAAGGACGAGTTCGACAAGGCCGGCCTGACCTACGAACACCGCCTCATCGACGACATGGTGGCCTCCGCGCTCAAATGGGAGGGCGGTTATGTCTGGGCGTGCAAGAACTACGACGGTGACGTGCAGTCCGACACCGTGGCCCAGGGGTTCGGCTCACTCGGTCTGATGACCTCCGTCCTGCTCACCCCGGACGGGAAGACCTGCGAGGCGGAGGCCGCCCACGGCACCGTCACGCGACATTTCCGGCAGCACCAGGAGGGCAAGGCGACCTCCACCAACCCGATAGCCTCGATCTTCGCGTGGACCCGGGGTCTCGAGCACCGCGGCAAGCTCGACGGCACCCCGGAGGTCATCGAGTTCGCCCACCAACTCGAGGACGTGGTCATCAAGACCGTCGAGGAGGGGCAGATGACCAAGGACCTCGCGCTGCTCGTCGGCGATGGCCAGGAACACCTCACGACGGAGGAGTTCCTCGCGGCGCTGGATGAGAATCTCAAGCGCACCCGAGCAGAGGCCTGATCCCGCGCGCCCACCGTTCGGCGACGACCCCGCGCCCGCCGGTGTGGGGTCGCGGCGGCGCCCGATCGGTTACCGTAGTCGGACAGTGGTCCACGTCACAGGCGTGGCCAGCCGTTCCGTCGTGAGCCCAGGAGACGTCCGTGGATCAGAGCCCCTTGGTCGATATCGGCCTGCCGATCGCCCTGGCCATCATCATGGTCGGCATCGGGTTGAGTCTGACCAGGGAGGACTTCGCGGTCCAGGCCAGATCGCCCAGGGCCACGATCGTCGGACTGTTCGGCCAACTGGTCCTGGTTCCGCTGGTCGGTGTCGGTGTGGCCCTGCTCTTCGGCCTCACGCCGATGCTGGCGCTCGGGGTGGTGCTCGTGGCCGCGACGCCGGGCGGGGCGACGTCGAACCTCATCACTTATCTCTCCCGCGGCAACGTCGCCCTCTCGGTCATCCTCACCGCCCTCACCTCCGTCGCCGTCATCCTCACCCTGCCGATGTGGTTCGGCATCGGCGCGCGCCTCATCCCCGGAGCCGCGGACGAGGAGGTGACCGTCCCTCTCGGCCAGACCTTCGGACTCCTGCTGGGCGTCATCCTCATCCCGGTCGCGATCGGGATGATCCTCCGTGCCAGGAGGCCCGCGCTCGCCTCCCGCATCGAGCGCTACGTCGGGATCGTCGGCCTCGTCGTGCTGGTCCTGCTCATCGTGGGGATCGTCCTCGGCGAACGGGACCGGATCGTCGACCTCGTCGTGACCGTCGGCCCCGCCGTGATCGTCCTCAACCTCGCACTGATCGTTCTCGGCGGCCTCCTGGCATGGGTGAGCAGGCTGAGGCGGGCGGAGCAGATCGCGATCGCCGTGGAGTTCGGCATCAAGAACACCACCCTGACGCTGTTGATCGCCTTCACCGTGATCGGTGACGAGGAGGTCGGGCTCGCGGCCGCCGTCTACAGCATCGTCATGTACGTCACGGCGTTCGCGCTGGTCTACGGTGGCCGACGCCTCATGCGCACCGCCCCCTGATCGGGCTGACGTGGCAGGCCCGGCCGGGGTGGTGGGCGTAGCCTTCGTCGGTGACCACGAGCCCCGCAGCCGCCCCGGCGCCGGACACCGAGCCCGCCGCACCCACCCCTCGCCGTGTGGCGCTGGCGATCCTCGCGCTCGCGCTGGGCGGGTTCGGCATCGGCGTCACCGAGTTCGCGGCGATGGGACTGCTGCGGTCGATCGCCGAGGGCTTCGGGCTCACCGAACCACAGGCCGGCAACGTCATCAGCGCCTACGCGCTCGGCGTGGTCGTGGGTGCCCCGCTGCTGACCGTGTGGACCTCACGGTGGCGGCGCCGCACCCTGCTGCTCGTCCTCATGGCGATGTTCACCGCGGGCAACGTCGCGGCGGCCTTCGCCCCGGCCGCCGAGATCCTGGTGGCGGCCCGGTTCGTCGCCGGAATCCCGCACGGGGCGTACTTCGGGGTCGCCTCCCTGGTGGCGGCCTCCCTCGCGGGTCCCGGACGGCAGGCGCGGGCGGTGTCCCAGGTGCTGCTCGGACTGTCGGTCGCGAACGTGATCGGTGTCCCGGCGGCGACCTGGCTCGGGGAGACGATCGGGTGGCAGTCCGCCTTCCTCGCGGTCGGGGTGATCGGCGCGCTGACCGTGGCGGCCATCTTCGTCGTCGTCCCCGAACCCACGGGGACGGTGGTCGTCAGGGCGCGCGAGGAGCTCGCCGCGTTGGCGAGGCCACAGATCCTGGCGACGCTCGCCGTGGGGTCCGTCGGGTTCGGCGGCATGTTCGCCGTCTACACCTACATCCAGTGGACGATGGTCGACGTCGCCGGGATCGATCCCGGCTGGATGCCCGCGGTGCTCGCCGTCTACGGACTCGGCATGGTGGCCGGCAACCTGCTCGGCGGTGTGGTTGCGGACCGGGACCTCGACCGCGGGCTGGTCGCGATCGCCGCGGTGATGACCGTGGTGCTGGCGCTGTTCGCCGTCGCCGCGCACCATCCCGTCACGGCGCTGGTGGGTCTGTTCCTGGTGGGCACGACCGGATCCGCGTTGGTGCCGGGGCTGCAATCCCGGCTGATGACATACGCGGGCAGGGGTCAGACCCTGGCCGCCTCGCTCAACCACTCGGCCCTCAACGCCGCCAACGCGCTGGGCGCGTGGCTCGGCGGGGCCGTGATCGCGCTGGGCTTCGGCTACACGTCCCCGGCGCTCGCCGGGGCGGCCCTGGCGGCGGCGGGTCTCGCGATCCTGGTGGGCGCGGTCTGGGCGGCGCGACGGACGGCGACGGGGTAGCCGAACCGTCACGTCCCCGGCGATCGGTAGCCTGTGGGCCGTGAGCCTCACCGTGAGCACCGTCAACGTCAACGGGATCCGCGCCGCCGTCAAGCAGCGGTCGGAGACCAACCTCGGATTCCTGCCCTGGCTGGAGGGCAGCGGGGCGGACGTCGTCGCCCTCCAGGAGGTGCGCGCCGACTCCGACCAGACCCGTAAGGCGCTCGCGCCCGCCCTCGACGCCGGGTGGCATCTGGTGGGCGCTCCGTCCTCGCTCAAGGGTCGAGCCGGTGTGGCGATCCTGTCCCGCGCCGAGCCGACCGACGTGCGCGTCGGGTACGGCGACGAGGAGTTCGAGGAGTCCGGCCGGTACATCGAGGCCGTCTACCCCGGGGCTGTCGACGGTGAGACCGTCACCGTCGCCAGCCTCTACCTGCCCTCGGGGTCTGCCGACACCCCCAAGCAGGACGAGAAGGACCGTTTCCTGGGGACCTTCCGCGAGTACCTCGCCGAGCGGGCCGGGCATCTGAAGACCCGTGAGGGTCACGAGATGGTCATCTGTGGCGATTGGAATATCGCCCACCGTGAGGCCGACCTGAAGAATCACAAGGGCAACCACAAGAGCTCCGGTTTCCTGCCGCACGAGCGGGAGTGGATGACCGACGTCTTCGCCGACGGCAGCGGCTGGACCGACATCGTGCGGTATCGCCGCCCCGACCAGATCGGCCCGTACTCGTGGTGGAGCCAGCGCGGTAAGGCCTTCGACAACGACGCGGGCTGGCGGATCGACTACCACGTGGTGTCCGACGGACTGGTCGACCGGGCGGTGTCTGATCGAGTGGACCGGGCGAGCGCGTACGACATGCGGTGGTCCGACCATGCGCCGGTCACCGTCGTCTACGAGTAGGTCCGAGACGAGTATGTCCGAGACGAGTGGTGACGACGACGAAGGCGACTTCTGAGATCGGGCCCGCGGTCGCGGATGTCACGCGGGGGACGGGTCCGTAACCTCGGCACCATGCCGAAGTATGCGACCGCCGAACGTCCCGATCGAGCCGGCCTCGACGATTTCGTCCGCCCCCGACACCGCGCCGTCCTCATCACCCGTCGGTCGTCCGGCGGGCTGCAGACCTCGCCGGTGACTTGCGGTGTCGACTCCGAGGGCAGGCTCGTCGTGGCCACCTATCCGCAGCGGGCGAAGGTGACCAACATCCGCCGCGACCCGGCCGTGAGCGTGTGCGTACTGTCCGACGACTTCAACGGCCCGTACGTCCACCTCGACGGCACCGCGGAGATCGTCGACCTGCCCGAGGCGGTGGAGCCGCTGGTGGAGTACTTCCGCAGCATCGCCGGGGAGCACGACGACTGGGACGAGTACCGGGCGGCGATGGTGCGGCAGGGCAAGTGCCTCATCCGGGTGGCCATCGATGACTGGGGCCCGATAGCCACGGGCGGCTTCCCGCCGGAGATGGCGCCGCCCGCCGACCGCTGACAGTGCGGAGATCGCCCGCGCGAGGGCGTGGGCGGTGGGTTGTCGGGGACGTGGGAAGATGAACGCCATGTCTGAGCAATCCTCCTCCGCAGCTCCCACGCCCGCAGAGCCGACCGGGTCGCAGGCGCCCGCGAAGCGCCAGCGTGTCCTGTCCGGCATCCAGCCGACCGCCGACTCGTACCACCTCGGCAACTACCTGGGCGCGGTGCGGCAGTGGGTCGAGCTGCAGGACGACTACGACGCGTACTACTTCATCCCCGATCTGCACGCGATCACCGTCAAGCAGGACCCCAAGGAGCTGCGCGAGCGTGTCTTCCGCGGCTGTGCGCAGCTGCTCGCGCTGGGGGTGGACCCCGCCCGGTCGGTGCTGTTCGTGCAGTCGCACGTCCCCGAACACGCCGAGCTGGCCTGGGTGCTGGGGTGCATCACCGGGTATGGCGAGGCCGCCCGGATGACGCAGTTCAAGGACAAGGCCGCCAAGCAGGGCACCGACGGCACGACGGTGGGTCTGTTCACCTACCCGGTGCTCATGGCCGCCGACATCCTGCTCTACCGCCCGCACCTGGTGCCGGTGGGGGAGGATCAGCGTCAGCACCTCGAGTTGACCCGCGACCTGGCGATGCGGTTCAACTCCCGCTACAAGAAGACCTTCGTGGTGCCTGAGGGCAAGATCCTCGAGGGGTCCGCCAAGATCTACGACCTCCAGGATCCCACCGCCAAGATGAGCAAGTCCGGTGAGAACCCGAAGGGCATCGTCAACCTGCTCGACGACCCCAAGGTCTCCGCCAAGCGCATCCGCAGCGCGGTCACCGACTCCGACGGCACCATCCGCTACGACCGCGAGATGAAGCCGGGGGTGTCCAACCTGTTGGCGATCCAGTCGGCGTTCTCCGGGCGACCGATCGCCGACATCGTGGCCGATTACCAGAGTGCCGGCGCCGGCTACGGGGCCCTGAAAACCGACACGGCCGACGCGCTCGAGGCGTTCGTGACCCCACTGCGGGGCCGGTTCGACGAGTACATGTCCGACCGTGCCGAGCTCGAACGGATCCTCGCCGACGGCGCGGACCGTGCCCGCGCGGTGGCCAGCCCGGTCCTCTCGCAGGTGTACCAGTCAGTCGGCTTCACCGCGCCCCGCCGTGGCTGACCAGTGATGATAGGCCCAAAAACTACTAGTCAGGTGTAGTAACTCTAGCGGCGGTCGAGTTCACGACGTTCATCGTCGACTGAAACGTCGACGTCACACTACGTCCTTAGAGTCGGGCCCAGCTCATCGGAGACGAAGCTCCGATGAGCAGTCGTATCCCGCCACCTGACAAGGAGTCACACAATGGGTCTAGTTGCTGGTCTCATCGGAATCGTCGGCGATCTCCTCCACCTGCTTCTCGGTGGCCTGTAGGCGCCCGCCAGCGCCGGGAAATGGTGCCCCTCACCGGACGCGGTGAGGGGCACCTTCTCGTGCGGGACGGGGCTCAGGCCTCCGACGTCCCCTGCTGGAACGTCTGACGCCACGACCCGCCGGAGCGGACCCAGACCGAGCTGCGCAGCGTGGAACCGTCGCCCGACCGCTCCCGCCACACGAGCAGGATCGACTCCGCCCCGACCCGGCGGGCCTCGATGAGGTCCATCGTGCGTTCAGCCGTCGACCGACCGGATGATCCGGCGGCGGCGAGCCTGTCCGCGCGGGACCACACCTCGCCCCGGGCGCACACGTGACTCCACGAGGGATCCAGCAACGCCTCCAGCCGGGCGCGGTCACCACGGACCGCCTCCGTGAGCAGCGACCGCTCGAGATCCACGACCAGGTCCAGGTCCGTCCGGTCCGGTGCGTCGTCGGCGTCGTCGGCCAGCGAGAACAGATCGGGCTCGGCGGCGGAGGATGCCCTCGTCGTCGTCGCTTTGGTCGTCGTCGCCCTCGTCTCACCCCCGCCTGCCGGGGCGGACGCCGGCACCGACGCGGACGCCGACCGCCGAACGGTGCCACCCGCCGCTGGGGGAGCGGCCGGGTCGTCGCCGGCGCCGACGGCCTGCGCGCCCGGATAACCCGGGCCGGCCTCTGGCTCCTTCTTGGCGGCATGCGCCTTGGCGGCGCCGTTGGCCAGGACGTCGGCCTTCTCGTTGAGCTCGTGGCCGGCGTGGCCCTTGACCCACTCGAACGTGACCTTGCGGCCCTGCATGGCCTCGTCGAGGGCCTTCATCACCTCGACGTTGAGCACGGGCTTGCCGTCGGACTTCTTCCAGCCCTTGCGCTTCCAGCCCGCCATCCACTTGGTGATGGAGTTGATGACGTACTGCGAGTCGCACAGGACGTGGAGGGGCTCCGGGGCGTGCGCGGTCTGGCGCAGCAGGTCCAGGACGGCGGTGAGCTCGCCCTGGTTGTTGGTCCCGCGCTTCCAGCCGCCGCAGCGCCACGTCGAGTCGTCGATGTACCAGGCCCAGCCGGCGGGGCCTGGATTTCCGAGGGCGGAGCCGTCCGCTGCGGCGATGATCGTCACGGTCGACGATCCTGCCACCGTTGCGGACGCGACCATTCACCGGCTCCCCGGGGCTGAGCCGCGGACAGGCTGAACGACTGAGCTGCAGACGGGCTGAGCCTCAATCCAAGATCCACCGATCGAATTACGATCCACCTACGGAATTCCCTAGGTGGATCGCAATTCGATAGGTGGATTGCCTGGCGCGGTGGAGTTGGGCGGCGTCCCGGCGACCGCGGGCCACCGAGCCCCGTCGCGCGTGTCAGCCCTGGAGGTCGCCGTCCTCGATGCCGTCGAGGTCGATCGGCCAGGTGTCCTTCTCCGCGACCTTCTCCGCGCCGGGTCGCCCCCCGCGCTGCTGTTCCTCGCGGCGGGAGATTCGGGCGGCCTCACGCATTTCGATGCCCTCGGTGACGAAGTCGCCGACCTCCTTGGCGATCGAGCCGATCGCGTCCGTGATGATGACGGCGATACGTCCCACCAGCGACGCGCCCGCCTGGACACCTGCCTGGACCTGGTCCTTGTTGCGTTCGAAGTCGCTCATGGACCGCTCCCTTCGTCGGTGATGCCCTTAGACGGTACCCGCGGCTCAGGCGGCGACGGGAGTCTTCCTGCGCTCGATGATCACCGCCGGCGTGTCCGCCGCGGTGGGAGGCAGGGGCAGCGCGAGGCGGAACATCTTGGACCAGACTCCTCCGACCTGCTTCCACAACGGGCCGGTCGTGTACGGCAGGCCGTGCTCCTCGCAGATCGCGCGCACCTCGTCCGCGATCTCCGGGTAGCGGTGCGCGGGAAGGTCCGGGAACAGGTGGTGCTCGATCTGGTGCGAGAGGTTGCCGGTCGCCAGATGCATGAACGGGCTGCCCGAGATGTTGGCCGACCCCAGCATCTGCCGGACGTACCACTCGCCGCGGGTCTCCTCGGCCGTCTCCTCCTGCGTGAACACCTGGGCGCCGGACGGGAAGTGACCGCAGAAGATCACCGAGAAGGCCCAGATGTTGCGGACGACGTTCGCGGTGAGGTTGCCGGCGAACGTGAGCGGGAACAGCGGGCCAGTGAGCGCCGGGTGCACGACGTAGTCCTTGGCCACCTGGCCGCGGACCTTGTTCCACCAGCCGGCGAGCAGGCCCTTGACGTCGGACCACTTGCGCTTGCCCTTGAGGACGTTGTCGTACTCGAGGTCGTGCATCATCACGCCCCACTCGAACAGCATCATCAGCGCGAACGCGTACACGGGGTTGCCCAGACGCAGCGGGGTCCACTTCTGCTCGTACTCCATCCGCAGCAGGCCGTAACCGATGTCGCGGTCCAGGTCGAGGATGTTGGTGTACGTGTGGTGCATGTAGTTGTGCGAGTGCCGCCACTGGTCCGACGGGCACACGTTGTCCCACTCGAAGCTCGAGGAGTGGAGCATGTCGTCGCGCATCCAGTCGTACTGGCCGTGCATGACGTTGTGGCCGATCTCCATGTTGTCGAGGATCTTGGACGCGCTCAGCGCGGCGACGCCGGCCAGCCAGGCCGGGGGCAGGAAGCCGAGGAACATCAGCCCGCGGCCGGCCAACTCCAGGCGGCGTTGGGTGCGCACCACCCGCAGGATGTAGTCGCGGTCGGCGGTGCCGAGGTCGGCCCTCACGCGGTCGCGGATGGCATCGAGTTCGCGGCCGATGATCTCGACCGACTCGGCCGACAGCACGATCGGCTCGGGGCCGGGGGTCTTCGCGGTCTTCGCGTCGGCGGACTTACCGGCCGCCTTGCCGCTGGCCTTCGGCGCCTTCGGCGTGGTGGACTTCTTCGGGCGGAGGCCGGGCAGTTGCAGGAGTGTCATGATGGGGTCCTTCCGGGTCGTTCCGGGCGGGTGGGGATGCAGGTCTAGAGCTCGATCTCGACGTCGCCGACGGGCGCGTTGACGCAGATCTGGACGTGGCAGTCGGGCGTGGAGTCGACCTCGCCGGTGCGCAGATCGCGGGTGGTGCCGGAGACGCGCACGGCCGTGCAGGTGTGGCAGATGCCCATCCGGCAGCCGTGCTGGGGGCTCAGGCCGGCGGCCTCGGCGCCCTCGAGCAGGGTGGTTCCCTCGTTCCGGGCGGTGATGCCGCTGCGCAGGTGGGTCACGGTGCCGCCGTCCCCGTCGGGCACCGGCCCGGTCGCGGAGGTGAAACGCTCACGCAGGACGCCGGAGAACCGCTCGGCACCGAGGACCTCCTCGAGGCCCCGGGCCAGCGGTTCGGGGCCGCAGAGGAACACCGCGGCGTCATCGTGCCAGGGGGCTGTCTCCTCGAGATGGTCGGCGGAGAGGTGACCGGCCAGGCCGTTGGGGGTCGTCCCCTCGGCGGTGGGGACCACCGTGACCGTCACCCCGGACCGGGCCAGCTCACGGAGCTGATCCCGGAAGGGCACGTCCTCCACGCGGCGGGCGTAGTGCAGCCACGCCACGCGGCCCGGCGCCCCGTCGCCGCAGTGGCCGTCTGAGGCGAGCGTCGAGGCGATCGCCAGCATCGGGGTGATGCCGCTGCCGCCGCTGACCAGCAGCAGATCGGCGGGGCGGGCCTCGGGCAACGCCATCTCGCCGACCGGGCTACCCAGGAGAAGTCGCATCCCGGGCGCGGCCTCGTCCCAGAGATGGTTCGAGACCACGCCGTCGGGTTGCCTGCGAACGGCGATGGTCGCCAACCCGTCGCGGCGGGACGCCGGATCGACGGGGGAGTAGTGGCGGCGGTGGACGACGCCGTCCACCACGACCCCGATCTCGAGCGCGGCGCCGGGGGCGGGGCGGTCGACCCCGGCGGGCAACCGCAGGGTGAGGACCGTGACGTCGGGGACCGGCCGGTCGACTGTCGCGACGGTCGCCCCGGTGGGGTCGTCGGACCAGTCCACGCCCAGGGAGCGGACGTAGTGTTCGACCGGATGGGGAGTGAGTAGGGTGCGCGTGACCCTGCGGGAGAAGAGCCTGCGGATGGGCGGGGCGGTCATGTGGACCTCCGTCGAGGATATGGGTCGGTGTGGTCGGACGCCGTCGGATGCGGTCGCTCCCCGGCGGTCGTCGCGCCTCGCACCGGGTCGGTGCCGTCGCGGTCGGGGTGCGCATCCGTCCGGTTCGACCACCGGACGTTTTTGAGTGTACAGCCGTTCTCCGAAATGGGAAGAGGGTCGATTTGTGGCCCGGCCCACACTCCGCGGACGGGTGGTTTCTGACGCGTCAGTCCAGGCTGTCGATAGGATGGCGAATGTGACGACGCCCAGGACACGTGCGGAACAGAAGCGGCACACCCGTGCACTCATCGTCGAGGCGGGCCGGAACGGGGTGGCCACGCGCGGCTTCACCGGGCTCGTCGTCCGCGAACTCGCGCGCGAGGTCGGCATCGTCCCCACCGCCTTCTACCGGCACTTCGAGTCCGTCGACGACCTCGCATCGGAACTCGCGTCCGGCGCGGCCGACGCCCTCGGGTCGTTCATCGACGAGCTGATCTCCACCGCGACCGACGACCCCGCGACCGACTGGCCCCGCCTGGCCTCCGCCGCCGCCACCCGGGATCCGCAGACCTGGGCCATGCTCGCCCGCGGCCTGGTCGACACCGCGCATCCAGACCACCGGATCCTCGCGGCCGCCGTCGATTCCGCCCGCCGCCGGCTGGGGATCACCCTGGGTCGGCTCGAGACGCTCTCCGGAGCGGACGACACCTCCATCGACATCGCGGCCGACCTCGTCGTCGTCGTCCTCCTCCGCGCCCTCGTCGAGATGGCCGACGATTCCGACGCCCGCACCACGGTCGACGAGTGCGCCGGGCGTCTGCGGGTCATTCTCGCCGGCGCCGGCGCCGTCTCCTGACCGGCCGTTCCCCGGCCGTACGCGCCGACGCGGCGGCCGCTACGGACGTGGGGCCGGGCCCCGGGCTAGTTCCGTGACCGCAGTGTGAGGACCGCCCCGGCCACCACGACGAGTCCCGCCGCGCCCAGCGCCAGCCACGTGCTGTAGCGCTCGAGCACCGAGCCGCCGACGATCGCCGTCTCCGGCGTGCCCGCCCCGCCGAGGCCGCCGGCCAGGTGTTCGGTCGCATGATCGGTCGAGTCCTGCGGCCCGGCCTCGAGCACGCCCACAGGGTCCGAGTCGCCCGCCGCGTACCCCGCGTCCAGGAGTGCGGCCGCCTGCTGCCACGGCGGGCTGGGCACACGCGTGCCGTCGAGCAGCACCACCGCGAGCCGCCGACCGTCCCGCTCGGCCGCCCCGATGAACGTGTGCCGGGCATCGTCGGTGAAACCGGTCTTGCCGCCGATCGCGCCCGGGTAGTTGTGGAGCAGCAGGTTGTCGTTGCCCAGCACGAAGCCGGGGTTGATCAGGACCCCGTCCGCGCCCATCGTCGGGCCGGTGTGCTCCGGTACCGCCGCCGGATCCGGTGGTTCGGTGCCCGGACCAGCGGGGTATCCGGGGAAGCCCGTGGACGGGGTGGCGACGATCTCCGCGAACGCCGGGCGGGCCATCGCGTCCCGGAAGATCAGCGACATGTCGTAGGCCGTGGACATCATGCCCGGGCCGTCGAGGCCGTTCACGGTGGCGACATACGTACTGCGGGCCCCGAGCGCGACGGCGTGCGCGTTCATCGCGGCGCACGTCTCCTCGATGCCCCCCAGCTGCCGCGCCAGGACCACCGCGGCGTCGTTGCCGGAGGCCAGGAGCAGGCCGCTGAGGAGCCGTCCCACGGAGTACTCGCCGCCCGGCCCGATGCCCACGAGGCTGCCCTCGGCCCCCTCGAGGTCCGCGTCGGTGACCTCCACGACCCGGTCGACGTCGAGCGAGTCCAGCGCGACGGAGGCGAGCAGTGTCTTGATCACGCTCGCGGGGCGGTATCGGCCGTGCGGGTCCTTGGCCGCCACGATCTGGCCGGTGTCCAGGTCGGAGACCAGCCACGCGCTGGCGGTGACGTCGCGTGGCACCTCGAATCCGTCGGGCGCCACGACCTCGCAGCCGGCGAGCCCGTCACCGCCCGGAGGGGTGTCGGGCAC
>NZ_JABFAN010000018.1:116526-191900 GCF_017168155.1 Dietzia sp. KRD202
CGAGGGAAGGAAACGGCGGAGGGGCCGCACTCTCCGTCTGTGGAGAATGCGGCCCCGGCCGGTGCTGCGAGGCGACGTCGGAACGACGCGCGCCGGCGTGGTGGCTACCCGGTGATCAGCGCGCGAACAGCAGCGCGCGCTTGACCTCCGTGATCGCCTTGGTCACCTGGATTCCACGCGGGCACGCGTCGGTGCAGTTGAAGGTGGTGCGGCAACGCCACACCCCCTCGGCGTCGTTGAGGATCTCCAGCCGATCGGCGGCGCCCTCGTCACGCGAGTCGAAGATGAACCGGTGCGCGTTGACGATCGCCGCCGGCCCGAAGTACGACCCGTCGGCCCAGAACACCGGGCAGGAACTCGTGCAGCAGGCGCAGAGGATGCACTTGGTGGTGTCGTCGAAGCGGGCCCGGTCCGTCTGCGACTGGATGCGCTCGGCGGTCGGCTGGTTGCCGGAGGTGATGAGGTAGGGCATCACGTCGCGGTACGACTTGAAGAACGGCTCCATGTCGACGTACAGGTCCTTCTCCACCGGCAGCCCGCGCAGTGGGGCGATGGTGATGGTGACGGGCTTGCCGTCCTTCGGGAGCATGTCCTTCATCAGAACCTTGCACGCCAGGCGGTTCACACCGTTGACCTGCATGGCGTCCGAGCCGCAGACGCCGTGCGCGCACGATCGACGGAACGCCAGCGATCCGTCGATGTAGTTCTTGACGTACGTCAGCAGGTTGAGCAGACGGTCGGACGGCAGCGCCGGGACCTCGTACTCCTTCCAGCCGGCCGAGTCCGGATCCTCCGGGTTGAACCGGGCGATCTTCAGCGTGACCATGGTCGAGCCGGGCGGCACGGGACGGTTGGCGCCGGGGTCCTTGCCGTCGTTGGCCTTGGTGGTGTCGACTG
This sequence comes from Dietzia sp. KRD202, assembly GCF_017168155.1. Lineage (NCBI taxonomy): Bacteria > Bacillati > Actinomycetota > Actinomycetes > Mycobacteriales > Dietziaceae > Dietzia > Dietzia sp. KRD202. The sequence continues at coordinate 117,424 of NZ_JABFAN010000018.1, forward strand.
CGGTGCTCATCAGTACTTACGCTCCATCGGCTCGTAGCGGGTCTGCACAACCGGCTTCCAATCCAGCCGGATGTCGGAGAGCAGGTCGAGACCGCCCTCCTTGAACGCCATCGTGTGTTTCATGTACGTGGCGTCGTCGCGGTCCGGGAAGTCCTCGCGGGAGTGACCGCCGCGGGACTCCTTGCGGTTGAGGGCACAGACGACCGTGACCTCCGCCAGCTCCAGCAGGAAGCCCAGTTCGACGGCCTCCAGGAGCTCGGTGTTGAAGCGCTTGCCCTTGTCCGAGACGGTGACGTCGGCGTAGCGGGCCTTGAGGGCGCGGAGCTCGTCACGGGCCTCGGTGAGCGACTGCTCGGTGCGGAAGACCGACGCCTTGTCGTCCATCATGGCCTGCATCTCGCTGCGGATGTCCGCGGCGTTCTCGCTGCCGTGCGGGGCGAGCATGCGCTCCATCCAGTCACGGACCATCTGCTCGGGCTCGGCGGGCAGCTCGACGAAGTCATGGCCCGCGGCGTACTCGGCGGCGGCGATGCCGGCGCGGCGGCCGAACACGTTGATGTCCAGCAGCGAGTTGGTGCCCAGACGGTTGGAGCCGTGGACGGACACGCAGGCGCACTCGCCCGCGGCGTAGAGGCCGGGGACGACGTCCTCGGAGTTGCGCAGCACCTCGCCCTGCACGTTGGTCGGGATACCGCCCATGACGTAGTGGCAGGTGGGGAAGACCGGTACGAGCTCGGTCACCGGGTCCACGCCGAGGTAGGTGCGCGAGAACTCGGTGATGTCGGGCAGCTTCTCCTCGAGCACGTCGGCACCGAGGTGGGTCACGTCGATGTAGACGTAGTCCTTCTCGGGGCCGGCGCCGCGGCCCTCGCGGACCTCCAGGACCATCGAGCGGGCGACGATGTCACGGGGCGCGAGGTCCTTGATGGTTGGGGCGTAGCGCTCCATGAAGCGCTCACCGTCCGCGTTGCGCAGGATGCCGCCCTCACCGCGGACGGCCTCGGAGATGAGGATGCCCAGGCCGGCGAGGCCGGTCGGGTGGAACTGGTGGAACTCCATGTCCTCCAGCGGAAGGCCCTTGCGGAAGACCACGGCCATGCCGTCACCGGTGAGGGTGTGGGCGTTGGACGTGGTCTTGTACATGCGGCCCGAGCCGCCCGTGGCGAAGACGGTGGCCTTGGAGTGGAACACGTGCAGGTCGCCGGAGGCGAGCTCGTAGGCGACGCAGCCGGTGGCGACGGGGCCCTCGGGGGTCTCGGTGAGGCACAGGTCCAGGACGTAGAACTCGTTGAAGAACTCGACGTTGTGCTTGACGCAGTTCTGGTAGAGCGTCTGCAGGATCATGTGACCGGTGCGGTCGGCCGCGTAGCAGGCGCGACGTACGGGAGCCTTGCCGTGGTCACGGGTGTGGCCGCCGAAGCGCCGCTGGTCGATCTTGCCCTCGGGCGTGCGGTTGAACGGCAGGCCCATGTTCTCCAGGTCGATGACGGCGGTGATGGCCTCCTTGGCCATGATCTCCGCGGCGTCCTGGTCGACGAGGTAGTCGCCACCCTTGACCGTGTCGAACGTGTGCCACTCCCAGTTGTCCTCCTCGACGTTCGCGAGGGCGGCGCACATGCCGCCCTGGGCGGCGCCGGTGTGGGAGCGGGTGGGGTAGAGCTTGGTGAGGACGGCGGTGCGGGTACGCGGGCCCGACTCGATGGCCGCGCGCATACCCGCGCCGCCGGCGCCGACGATCACGACGTCGTACTGATGCTGGTGGACCTGACGATCGGTCATGGGTTACTCAGTGCTCGCTTTCGGAAAGGTGAAGTCCGCAGACGAAGACGGCCGCGGTCAGAGGTCGTAGGCGAGGCCGAAGATGGCGTAGGTGCCCAGGACCAGGACGAGGCCGGTGGCGACGAACAGGATCGAGTTGAGCCAGAACCGGGTCGAGTCCTTGCGGGAGTAGTCCGCGATGACGGTGCGGACACCGTTGCCGCCGTGGAGCATGGCCAGCCAGAGCATGAGGAGGTCCCACACGGCCCAGAACGGGCTCTGCCAGCGGTCCGCCACGTACGCCCAGTCGATGCGTTGGACGCCCTCGTCGATCATCAGACCGACGGTGAGGTGACCGATCGTGAGGATGACCAGCGCGACGCCCGAGTAGCGCATGAAGATCCACGCCGAGCGTTCGAAGTTGCCGCGCGAGCGCAGGCGGGGCGAGCGCGGCTGCGCCAGGGAGGCCGGCCGGTCGTAGGACGTCTGGAGAACAGGTGCGTCTGCCATGGTGATCGTTCCCCTTAGAGGTGCTGGAAGAGAAGGAAGAGGAGGCGGGCGGTGGCCGCGGCGAACACCACGACCCAGATCGCCAGGACGGCCCACAGCATCTGACGCTGGTACTTGGCGCCCTTCGACCAGAAGTCGACGAGGACGATCCGGAGACCGTTGAGCGCGTGGAAGAGCACGAGCGCGACCAGACCGATCTCCATGAGGCCGACGATCGGGGTCTTGTACGTGTCGATGACCGCGTTGTAACTCTCCGGGCTCACCGTGACGAGCGCGGTGTCGAGCACGTGTACGAAGAGGAAGAAGAAGATCGCGACGCCCGAGATGCGGTGCGCGACCCAGGACCACATCCCCGGGTCACCCTTGTAGAGGTTGAGCTTCTTTGTGGGGGCCGGACGCGCCGGCGCCTGCGCAGTACTCATGGGCTTGTCGTGCCTCCGAATCGTCTGGGCCTGATGCCATCGGCGCGCGTTCCGGCCCGAGAGCACAGCGGGCGCCTACTAGGACTTTAGACCTGAGATCTGACTAGGCGAAAGCAGGGTGGGTACCGTGGACCGAGCGGGTTCTCCCAGTTAGGGAAGCCTAAAAGATGTTACCGAGGGGTAAGCCAGGTGTCCCAGGACGAAACCGCAGCACAACACAACGCGATCGTCGCCGGCCTCACCGACGCCGCCCTCGCCGCCGCACGGGGTGCCTACCGTCCGTACTCCGGGCTGGGGGTGGGGGCCGCCGCGCTGGCCGTTGGCCCGGACGTGGACCCGCCCGCCGGCGACCCCGACGGGCGGGTACGGATGGTCGTCGGGTGCAACGTCGAGAACGCCTCCTACGGCCTGACCCTGTGCGCCGAGTGCTCGCTCGTCTCCGACCTCTACCGCACCGGCGGCGGGAGGCTGCTCGAGCTCGTCGTCGTCTCCCACACCGGGGACCCCCTCGCGCCGTGCGGACGCTGCCGACAACTCCTGCACGAACACGGCGGCCCCGGGCTGGTGGTCCACACCGCGCGCGGCGCGGTGCGCCTCGCCGAGCTCCTCCCGGACGCCTTCGGACCGGGGGACCTGCGGTGAGTGGCTCCGGGATGAGCGCGCGACACGACGCCGTGCGGATCATCGAGGCCAAGCGGGACGGGCGGGAACTCGACGACGACGAGATCGACTGGATCGTCGACGGGTTCACCCGCGGGGTCGTCGCACCCGAGCAGATGTCCGCGCTCGCGATGGCGATCTACTTCCGCGGGATGACCGACCGGGAGATCTCCCGGTGGACCACGGCGATGGTGGGCTCCGGAACCCGGATGGACCTGTCCGATCTGACCCGCGGCGGCAGGGTGGTGCCCACCGTCGACAAGCACTCCACCGGCGGCGTGGGCGACGCGATCACCCTCGTCCTGACACCGCTGTTGGCGACGTGGGACGTGGCCGTGCCGCAACTGTCGGGCCGGGGGCTCGGCCACACCGGCGGCACGCTCGACAAACTCGAGTCCATCCCCGGGTGGCGCGCGGACCTCGACGCCGACGAGATGCGTGCCGTCCTGACGCGGACCGGGGCCGTGATCTGCGCTGCCGGGGCCGACCTCGCCCCCGCCGACCGGGCCCTCTACGCGCTGCGGGACGTCACCGGCACCGTCCCGTCCATCCCGATGATCGCCGCGTCCATCATGAGCAAGAAGATCGCCGAGGGCACCGGTGCGCTGGTGCTGGACGTGAAGTTCGGCTCCGGCGCGTTCCTGCCCGACCCCGCCGACGCCGCCGAGCTGGCGCGGGTGATGGTCGGGATCGGCGCCGCCGCCGGTGTGCGGACCAGTGCCCTGGTGACCGCCAATAACACGCCCCTCGGTCGCGCCGTGGGCAACGCGCTCGAGGTGGCCGAGGCGCGGGAGATCCTCGCCGGCGGGGGGCCTGCCGACATGGTCGACCTGACCTGCGCGCTGGCGCTCGAGGCGCTCGCCGCGGTGGGGATCCCGGACGCCGACCCGCGTGCCCGGCTGGCGGACGGGCGGGCCATGGACTCCTACCGGGCGATGATCTCCGCGCAGGGCGGGGACCCGGACGCGGTCCTACCGCGGGCGGCGCACGTCGAGGAGGTGCGGGCCCCGGCGTCGGGTCCGATCAGGTGGGACGCGCTCGGGGTCGGTCGCGCGTCGTGGTTGGCCGGGGCGGGGCGGACCCGCCCCGGCGAGGCGGTCGACCCGGGCGCGGGCGTGATGCTGCACCGCGTCGAGGGCGAACACGTCCGCGTCGGCGAGGTGGTGGCCACCGTCCACGCGGGCGACACCGCACGGTTGCCGGCCGCACTCGACGAGGTGGCGGCCGCGTTCGGGACGGGCCCGGATCGCGGTCCTGCCGGCGTGGTGACCGAGCGACTGCGCGGCTGGTGACCGTCCGGGAACGGACGCCGGGGACGACGCACCCCGGATCAGGCGAGGTCGGGCGTGGTGACGAGCTTCTCGACGTCGTCGACCAGGTCGCGCCACTCGGACGCCTCGTCGTCATACGGTGCGGTCGGCTCGAGCAGCTTGGCGTCGTCGGGGTTGAGGACGTAGTGCAGGTAGCGCCGTAGCGCCGACCCGCGCCCGGTCACCGACGCCTCGAGTTCGGCGTCGCCGACGTAGTTGGCCAGGTCGGTGACGAACTCGACCGCCAGGCCGAGCTGCTCGGAGTCCACCATCTCCGGCCCGACCTCGATGTCGCGGTCGAGCCCGGCCAGGACGTACACGTTGTCGTCTGTGACGTGCACGTCCAGGCTGCCGTCGGTCGCGGCGATCTTGACGCGCTCGTAGGTGGCCACCCGGCTCAGGGTGTCGTCGTCGTTGTCGGCCAGGTAGCGGGACAGGCCGCGCGCACTGGTGAAGACGTACGCCTGGTCGCCGTCGCCGAGGAACACCGGCCGGTCGCCCAGGTAGCAGCGCAGACTCAGGTACTCCTGGTCAGCGAACACGATCCTGACGGGGTCGATCCCGACGCTCTTCCAGAGCGAGCCGTCCGGGTACCCGGTCGGGGCGGGCTCGGGCTCCGGCTCCGGCTCGGGGAGCGCGGCCTCGGCGGTCTCCAGGTCGTGGCGCGCACGCTCGACCTCGGCGCGGTCGATCTCCGGGGTGGTCATGACGTCCTGGATGGCGTCGAGGACGTCGTCCCAGCCCTTGGCGACCGTCTTGCGGATGGATTTCCACAGCTTGAGCCCGTCGCGGCCGTAGAACTCGTCCATGCCGTGCGTGACGGACGCAAGCACCGGGTTGCCGTTGAAGAACTTGGTGACGGTGTCCAGTTCGCACACCTCGCCGATCGAGCGGGCGATCGCGAAGGACTGATCGATCTCGTCGACCGACGACTCGGTCGGATCGTCCCCGAGGAGCTCGAGGACGCCGACGAGGTCGTAGCAGTTCTCCTCGGCGGCGCGGAAGGCGAGCACGTCCGATCCGGCGAACTCCTCCCACGAGGGGTGGTCCTGCAGATCGTGCTCCGCGCCGCTGCGGACCAGGGCGAGGAGTTCGGCCGTCGAGTCAAAGGCGTAGAGGTCCTCGTCCAGCCCGAGGAACGCCTCCCAGTCGTCGTTGTCCTCCCGCCAGCTGGGTGCCCAGAGGGTCGTGACGTCTCCCTCCGGGAGACCGAGCTCGATCGGGACGATGTCCTTGGCCATGCCGGTCAGCATATCCACGGCTAGTCAGGCGGTGCCACGGCCCGCCGGGGCGGGGTCGGTGTGATGACGGGCGGCGTCCTCGGCTGCCCGCCTCCGACCGCTCACGGCGAGGGCCACCGAGCCCGAGACCAGCTCCGCGCGACGGGTGTTGGCCTGCTCCACGGCAGCCGACGTGGCCTCGAGGATCGACGCCGCGACCACCTCGGACCCGTGCCTGCGCAACCCGGGCGCCAGCACGAGGTCCACCACGCTCCCGCCGGAGTCCGCGGTCGCGGTGGCGAGTCGGTCCCGGCTGGTCGTCGAGATGCGCAAGGTCTCCAGCTGGTCGTGTGCCGACTCCCACTCGGTCGCGATCCCGCGCAGACGATCGAGGAACGCCTCGACGTCCAGTCCTCCGGCGCTCACCTGACAGACCCGCCCGGCTCGTCGCCCGGGTCCCTCTCGTCCCAGTCCCTCTCGTCCCAGTCGTCGGCGGCGAGGCGTTCCAGCAGATCGCGGGCGTCGCCCGCGGCCGCGGTGAGGCTGCGCAGGACCGCGCGCGCCACCTCCGCGGGCGGGCGGTCGAGGAGGGCCTCCGGAAGGGCCAGGCCCACCGGGACGCCGTCGGTGCCGACCTCGGCGACCACCCCGGTCATCGGGTCGGTGTGCCGGCAGCTGTCGGGTGCCATCAGCCGGTCGGACGGTAAAAGCCGTGGAACGACATGCCGATATTGTCGGTGCGGAGCCCGGACACCGCTACAGGGTCCCCGGCCTCCACGATCTGACCGTTGCCGATGTACATGGCGACGTGGCCGTCCCACACGAGCAGGTCACCGGGCAGGACGTCCTGCGGGGACACCTGGACACCCACGCCCTGTTCCTGGGCCAGGCGGGGGATCTCCACACCGGCGTCCCCGTACGCCCACTGCGTCAGGCCACTGCAGTCCAGCCCCTGGCCGGGAGAGGTGCCGCCCCACACGTACGGCACACCCTGCTGACTGAGCGCGTTGCGGACAGCGCCGGCGGCCTGCTCGTTGGGGGCGGTGACGACCGAGCCGTCGGGCAGGGTCACCTCGGTTCCGCCGCCGATCACCCCGGACCCGGCGTCACCGAACCCCGCCGTCCCGGGCACGAACCCGGACCCGGCGGCGGACTCCGCCGCGACACCCGACGAGCCACTGTCGAACGAACCGCCGTCAAACGAGCCGCCGCCCGCGCCGTCCGCGCCGCCGCCCGCAGCCAAGACCGCGCCGCCCGCGTCGCCGCCCGCAGCGAAGACCGCGTCCGGACCGGACTCGGTGTAGGCGACCATGGTGGCGTCGATCGCGCCGCCGGTGCCGGAACCGGCCCCGACCGTGCCCGGCATGCGGGGGGCCGGGGGGATACCGGCGGCGATGGCCCGCATCTCCGCGGTCGGCACCCTCAGCTCGGTCTGGACCCGCTCGGCCACCTGGATCCCACGCGCGAGGTGCTCGGCGGCCAGCCCGAGGAGGCCGGCCTGTCCCGGCGGGGTGAGGAGGGCCGGCCCCATGGCGGCCGCACGGGCGAGGAACTGCTGCACAATCCCTATCACCTCGACAGTCCCCCGGACCACGATCTCCGCGGCCACGGCGGTGACCCGCGCGATCTCCGCGGCGGACTCGCCGAGCGCGCCCATCGTCCGGCCGACCTCGGCGATCGAGTGCGCGGCCCCCAGGGAGGCCAGGGAGTCCCACGACTCCGACAGCAGACGTTCCAGCGGCGGGCCGAGTTGCTGCGCGGCCTCGAGTCCGTCACTGACCGGCCGCATGATGTCCTGCGCCTCGGCGGGGACGAACTCCTCCGCGGACAGCAGATCGAGGATCTGTTTGATGGGGCCGGCGTAGGCCAGCGCGTCGGCGATCACCGGATCACACCCACTTCCCGGTGAGATCGGCGCCGGCGGCGCCGGCGGCGCCGGCGGCACCGGCGGCGCCGATCGCCGCAGCGCCGGCGGCGTCGGACTCGTCGAAGAGCCTGGCCGTCTCCAACACGAGCTCCCCGGCGGCGTCGGTGACCCGCGTGAGCCCGGCCAACACCTCGCGGTGCCGCGCGGTCGCCGCCATGAGCGCGGACATGAAGTCGGCGCCCACGGGCCCGACCACGGGCGTCACCGCCTCGATCGGCAGCCCGTCCACCGCCTCGAGCGCACCCCCCAGCGTGTCGGCCAGGGTGGTCAGCCCCGTTCCCAGTTCGCGTAAACCGTCGACATGGACGTCGATCGCCCCGTCCGTCATGTCCTGCGTCCCCTCGTCGTTCTCTCTCGTCCCGTCACAGGGTTCGACGCGTCGAGAAGACGATCCGGTTCCAGCCGGTCCGGGATTTCCTCCGTATGGAATCCTGACGGGCATGGACATCACCGTCGTGGATCACCCGCTGGTCGGGGACCGGCTCCGTACGCTGCGCGACTCCGCCACCGACACGGCCGGGTTCCGCGCCGCGATGGACGCCCTCGGCACCATGCTCTGCTACGAGGCCTTCCGGTCGGTACCGACCACCGAGGTCACCGTGAGCACCCCGATCACGGACACGACCGCGGTCGCGGTGGACGGCGTGCCGCTCGTGGTGCCGGTGCTGCGGGCGGGCCTGGGCCTGTTGGATCCGGCCACTCGTCTGATGCCGGGCGCGCAGGTCGGGTTCATCGGCCTCGCGCGCGACGAGGAGAGCCACCAGCCGGTGTCGTACCTGTGCTCGCTGCCCGAGGACCTGGCCGGACGTCACGTCGTGGTCCTGGACCCGATGCTCGCGACGGGCGGATCGCTGGTGTCGACGCTGGAGACGCTCGCGGTGCGCGGCGCGACCGGGGTCACCGTGGTGTGCGTCCTGTGTGCGCCGGAGGGGATCGAGGCGGTGCGCGCCTCCGGGCTGGCCGCGACCCTGGTCACCGCGACGATCGACGAGCGCCTCGACGAGAACGCCTTCATCGTCCCCGGCCTCGGCGACGCGGGCGACCGCCTCTTCGGCCCCCGCTAACCGGCAACCGCCAACCGCCCACCGGTAAGCGCTGAGCGCTAGCCGCCCACCGCGCCTGCGACCGCATCACCGAGCCGCGCGAGCCGGCGTGCGGCGTCGCGGCGGTCCGACGCGGAGGGCCCGGGCGGGGTCCACGCCTCGACGTACGTCTTGAGCAGCGGCTCCGTGCCCGAGGGCCGCACCACCGCGCGCGCACCATCCGAGTCCACGCGGATGCCGGCGGTCCCCTCCAGCGGTCGGACCTCGCCGGCGGTGGTGAGAAGCCCGGCCGCCCGCCTCAGCGCCGCCGCCGGGTCCGCGTCGTCCGCCAGGGGCAGCGACACGTTGCGCCGGAGGTGCGCCCCGAACTCCGTGGCCAGTGCGTCGAGTCGCGCGCCGACCGTCGGTCCGCCTGATCCGACCATCGCGCACCACACCGCGGCCGCCGAGACCCCGTCCTTGTCGGCCACGACGTCCGGCAGGACACAGTGCCCGATGGCCTCCTCGTAGGCGTACCGCAGCGGCTCGCCGGCCCGCACGAGCCACTTGAACCCGGTCAGCGTCTCCACGTGCCGACCGCCGCGCGCCGGGACCAGCAGCGACGGCACCCGCGAGGAGACGATCGTCGATGCGACGACCGGCACACCGAGCTCGTCGCCCGCGGCCGACCCCGGAAGCGGCGCGCGCAGCAGATGGTCGGCGAGCACCGCGCCCGTCTCGTCGCCGTCGAGCATCCGCCACCGCCCGTCCGGGTCGGCGAACCCCACGGCGCACCGGTCGGCGTCCGGGTCGAGCGCGATCGCGACGTCGGCGTCGATCCGCGCCGCCAACTCCAGCAGCCGCGCGGTCGTCCCGGGCCGCTCGGGGTTCGGGGAGGCGACGGTGGGGAAGTCCGGGTCCGGGTCCGCCTGCTCGGCCACCAGCGTCACGTCGAGCACGCCGATCCCGGCCAGGACGCGGCGGCAGAGATCGCCTCCGACCCCGTGGACGGGGGTCAGTGCCACGCGGGGCGGCCGGGCGGGCCGTGGCAGGGCCGTTACGACGGAGGCCACGTAGTCGTCGACGAGCACGGGGTCCATCCGCACCGATCCGGGTACGGCCGTGGGGACGGCGACCCCCTCCCGCGCCGCGGCGTGCAGGTGCCGCTCGATCCGGGAGTCGGTCGGCGGCACGATCTGCGCGCCGCCGCGTCCGTAGACCTTGATGCCGTTGTCGCTCGCGGGGTTGTGGGAGGCGGTCACGACGAGCCCGGCCACCGCGCCGCGCGCGCGGACCGCCGCGGCCACCACCGGGGTGGGGACGGGCGCGCCGGGGACGACGACGACGAGGTCGTGCGCCGCCAGCACCGCAGCCACCACGTCGACGAATCGGGCCGACCCGTGCCGGGCGTCCCCGCCCACAATGACCGTCGACCCGGGTGGTTCATGTTCCCGCAGGTACCGGGCGACGGCGGTGGCCACGAGGGTGACCGTCTCGTCGTTCATCCGGCCGGGCCCCGGCCCCAGGGGAGCGCGGACGCCCGCGGTGCCGAAGGTCAGCGGTGCGGGATCGGGAACGGGCGCGGTCACGGGTGTGCCCCTCAGCAGCGGGCGACGGCGGGGACGAGGGCGCGCAGGGCCCCGGTGAGGCGGGCGGATCCGGCGGCTCCGGCGGCGAGCACCTCCGAATGGTCCAGCGGCTGCCCGGTGACGCCGGCGGCGAGGTTGGTCACGAGCGACACCGCGACCACGTCGAGGCCCAGCCCGCGGGCGGTGATGGTCTCGGGCACCGTCGACATGCCCACGAGGTCGGCGCCGAGGGTGCGGAGCATGTTGATCTCGGCCGGGGTCTCGTACTGGGGGCCGGGCATGGCGGCGTAGACGCCCTCGGAGGGGCGGCCCGCGTCCACCGCGGCCATCGCGTCGGCGGCCGCCGCGCGCAGGCGTGGGGAGTAGGCGTCGACCATGTCCACGAACAGCGGCCCGGTGAGCGGCGAGCGAGCGGTGAGGTTGAGGTGGTCGCGGATGAGGACGAGGTCACCGACGGCGAGGTCGTCCCGCAGCCCGCCGGCGGCGTTGGTGAGCACGAGCGCCCGCGCTCCGGCGGCGGCCGCGACGTGGGCGGGGTGCACGACGGGTCCGGTACCCCGGCCCTCGTAGAGGTGGGTGCGCCCGGCCACGGACAGCAGCGGCACCCCGTCGACCAGGCAACTGGTGACCGTCCCGCGGTGCCCGGCGACCGCGGGTGTGGCGAACCCGGGGAGGTCGGCGGGGGCGATGGTCACGGCGGAGCCCGGGTCGGCGAGTCCGGTCACGACCTCGGACCAGCCCGACCCCAGGACCAGGGCCACGTTGTGGTGCCCGCGGCCACTCAGGTCGGCGATCCGGGCGGCGGCCGCGCGGGCCTCGTCGGTGGGCGTCAGCAGGGGCGCCATCCGCGTCAGGCGCCGGGGCCGACGTTGCGCGACGGGCGGGTGCGCAATTCGTGCACGTACTTCTCGGGGGCCCCCGCGCACTCGGCGGCGTCCGCGAGCAGGCCGAGGTAGCGCGCGGACGGCAGACCTCCCTCGAAGGCGTCCATCACGTACAGCCACGCGAGCACGGTGTCGTCGGTGCCGGCCGGGGCGATGTCCACGGCGAACTCGGACTCCTGCGCGTCGACCGGGGGACCGTCGGGCACGGTGGGCCGGCGCGTGATGCGGACCCGGATCTTGCGGGCGGGCATCCGGTCCGTGCCCTCCCAGCGGTCGAGGGCGCGGACGTCCTCGTCGGGGACGTCGTAGAGCACCACGAACACCCTGGAGTCCGGGTCCTCGACGACGGTGGCGACGGCACCCTCCCACGTGGGGTCGTCCCCGGCGAAGGTCAGGCGCCAGCCCTTGAGCCAACCCGTCCCCGCGAAGGGCGAGTGCGGCGCGCGGGTGTTCATCTGATCGGGATACATGTTCGTCCCGTACGCGGCGTAGAGAGGCACGCCCACAACCCTAGCCCCTTCGGCGGTGGCGGCCAGATGTCCCGGCGTCCCCGATCGTGGCGTTCGACTACCGTGTACGGCGGACGTGACGCGATCCGCCACAGCGGGCTGCGGCGCCCGGCCCTTACCCCTGTGAGCCGTGGAGGACATGTGACGCAACGCATCATCATCATCGGCGGCGGCCCCGCCGGCTACGAGGCCGCGCTGGTCGCGGCCCAGTACGGTGCGGACGTCACGATCGTCGACTCCGACGGCATCGGCGGCAACTGTGTCCTGAGTGACTGCGTGCCGTCCAAGACGTTCATCGCCACCACCGGCGTGCGCACGGACATGCGCCGGGCCGAGGAGATGGGCGTCCAGGCGCACTTCGATCCCACCGCCTACAAGCTGGGTCAGGTCAACGGCCGGGTCAAGTCCCTGGCGCGCGCCCAGTCCGCGGACATCCGGTCGCAACTCCAGCGCGAGGGCGTGCGGCTGCTGTCCGGACGGGCCCGTCTGCACGACTCCCAGCCCGGCATGGCCTCCCACCGGGTGGCCGTGACGTTCGATGACGGCCAGGAGAAGATCTTCGACGCCGACGTGGTCCTGGTGGCCACCGGGTCCAGCCCCCGCGTGATCTCGGGCGCGGAGCCCGACGGCGAGCGGATCCTCAACTGGCGTCAGCTCTACGACCTCACCGTGCTCCCGACGCACCTCGTGGTGGTGGGATCGGGTGTGACCGGTGCCGAGTTCGTCTCGGCGTTCACGGAGATGGGTGTCAAGGTCACCATGGTCTCCAGCCGCGACCGTGTGCTGCCGCACGAGGACGCCGACGCCGCCCTGGTGCTGGAGGAGGCGCTCAGTGAGCGGGGCGTCTCGCTGGTCAAGCACGCGCGCGCCGACGCGGTCGAGCACTTCCAGGACGGCATCATCGTCCGCCTCGGGGACGGTCGCACGGTCAAGGGGTCCCACGCCCTCATCTGCGTCGGTTCCGTGCCCAACACCGAGGGCCTCGGACTGGAGAGCGCCGGTGTCGAGTTGCAGCGCAGCGGCCACATCAAGGTCGACCGCGTCTCGCGTACCACCGCGCCGGGCATCTACGCCGGCGGCGACTGCACCGACTTGTTCCCGCTCGCCTCCGTGGCCGCCATGCAGGGGCGCATCGCGATGTACCACGCGCTGGGCGAGGGCGTCAGCCCCATCAAGCTCAAGACCGTGGCCTCGGCGGTGTTCACCCGGCCGGAGATCGCTACCGTCGGCATCTCGCACGCGCAGATCGAGAGCGGCGAGGTGCCGGCGCGCGTGGAGGTCATGCCGCTGGCCGGCAACCCCCGGGCCAAGATGCGCAGCCTGCGCCGCGGGTTCGTCAAGCTCTTCTGTCGCCCGGCGTCGGGCGTGGTGGTCGGTGGCGTGGTCGTCGCCCCCACCGCCTCCGAGCTCATCCTGCCGATCTCGGTGGCGGTGCGGAACCAGCTCACGGTGGGCGATCTCGCGGGCTCGTTCTCGGTCTACCCGTCGATGACGGGCACGATCACCGAGGCGGCGCGCCAGCTCATGCGCCACGACGACCTCGACTGACAGGCATCCGGCGCCCCGGCATCCGGTGCGATGGAGACGATGTCGCGTGCCCTGCGCACTGTCCGGAAGGGCCGTTCAGGTTAGGCTAAGCTCCGTCGACGTCGACGACACGGCGTCGGGAACCGCTAAGGAGCCACAATGAAGCTGCGTCGTGTTGCAGCCCTGGCCGCCGCCGGATCCCTCGTACTCGGGCTGGCGGCCTGCACCTCGGACTCCGACGAATCGGACGCACTGGTGCTCTACTCCGGTCGCAGCGAGAGCCTCGTGGCCCCGCTGATCGAGCAGATCTCGGACTCCACCGGGGTGGACATCGAGGTGCGGTACGCCTCCACCCCGGAGATGGCGGCGCAGATCGCGGAGGAGGGGGAGGCCAGCCCCGCGGACGTGTTCTTCTCACAGGACGCCGGGGCCCTCGGTGCCCTCGACAACGCGGGCCTGCTGCAGCAGCTCGACGAGTCCGTGACCGAGGCCGTCCCCGCGGAATACCGCGCGGCGGACGGCACCTGGGTCGCGACCAGCCTGCGGGCGCGCGTCCTGATCTACGACTCCCGGACACTGGACGAGGCCGAGGTGCCCGACACCATCGACGCGGTCCTGGCCCCCGAGTGGAAGGGGCGCGTGGGCTACGCGCCCACCAACGCGTCGTTCCAGTCCTTCGTCACGGCGCTGCGGGTGGACCGGGGCGACGAGGCCGCCGAGCAGTGGCTGCGGGACTTCCTCGCCAACGACCCGCAGACCTTCGAGAACAACAACGCGCTCCTGCAGGCCGTCGACGCGGGCGCCGTCGAACTCGGTCTGACCAACCACTACTACTGGTACAACTCGGCCGCGGAGAAGGGTGCGGAGAACATGCGCGCCCGCGTGAAGTACATGGCGCAGGGCGATCCGGGTGCGCTGGTCAACGTGGCGGGCGTCGCGATCCTCGCCTCCACGGACCGCCCCGACGACGCCCGCCGCGTCGTCGAGGCGTTCCTGGCCGAGCCGGCCCAGACGTATTTCGTCGAGGAGACAAGCGAGTACCCCGTGGTCCCGGGGATCGCCACGGACGCGGCCGGCCTCCCTCCGCTGGACACGCTCGGCGGCCCGGACATCGACCTCGGTCAGCTGGACGGTCTCGAGCAGACGCAGGCGATGCTCGCCCGCGTCGGCATGATCTGACGGACCGGACATCGACCTGCTGACGCGACTGCGCGGCGGCCGGCCCCTCCTCGGGGCGGCCGCCGTGCTGGCGTGTGCGGCGACGCTCATCCCGCTGGTCTACCTGGTCATCCGGGCGGGCGAACGGGGCCCGGCGTCCGCCGCCGAGGTGCTCGGCTCCGGTCGGACGCTGACCCTCCTCGGCAACACCGTCGTGCTGGTCGTGTTGGTCACCACCGCCAGCGTGATGGTCGGGGTGGGGATGGCGTGGCTCGTGGTCCGCACCGACCTACCGGGGGCCCCGGTCATCGGTGCGCTCCTGTGCGTTCCGCTGGCCACGCCGTCGTATGTCCTCGGCTACCTCTGGGTGGCCGACTTCCCGGAGGTCCTCGGGTTGCCGGGGGCCGTCGCGGTGCTCACTATCTCCTGCTACCCGTACGTGTTCCTCCCCGCCTCCGCCGCCCTCCGGCGGGTGGACCCGGGGCTCGAGGAGGTCGCGCGCACCCTCGGGCACGGCACCACCCGTGCCGTGTTCGGGGTGACGTTCCGACAGATCCGACCGGCGGTCGCCGCGGGCGGGCTCCTGGTGGCGCTGTACACGCTGTCCGACTTCGGGGCGGTCGCGATGCTCCGCTACGAGGCGTTCACACTGGGCATCTACCACTCCTACCGGGCGGCGTTCGACCGTGTCCCGGCGGCTGTCCTGGCGTGCGTCCTCATCGTGTTGGCCCTGGTCGTGATGGTCGGGGAGCGGCGGGCCCGACGCGGCGAGGTCGCGAGGGTCGGCGCCGGGGTCGACTCGGCGCCCACCCGGCTACCGCTGGGTCGCCTGAAGGGGCTCGCCCTCGTCGTCGTCGCCGTCATCCTCGCGGGCGGGGTGTTCGGCCCGCTCGCCGGCCTCGCCCGGTGGGTGCGCGCCGCGGCGAGCGTGGACGTCTCGTGGACGCCGGTGTTCCAGGCCGCCGGCACCACCGCCGGGGTCTCGGCCGTGGCGGCGCTGGCCACCATCGTCCTGGCGCTGCCGATCGGGATCCTCGCGGCGCGCTCGGACGGGATCGTCGCGCGGTCCACCGAGACCATCGCCCAGGTCGGTTTCGCGCTCCCGGGCATCACGGTGGGCCTCGCGGTGGTGTTCGTGGGGATCCGGCTGGTGCCGGGGCTCTACCAGCAGACACCGATGCTGGTGTTCGCCTATGTGGTGCTGTTCCTGCCGCTCGCAGTGGGAGTGGTGCGCTCCTCGGTCAGCGCCATCCCGGTGAGCCTCGAGGACGTCTCGGCCGGCCTGGGCTCCGGGCGTCTGCGCACGTTCGCCCGGGTGGTCGCGCCACTGGCGATGCCGGGGATCCTCGCGGGCGCGAGCCTCGTGTTCCTCAGCGTGGCCAAGGAACTGCCCGCCACGTTGTTGTTGCGGCCCACGGGCACGGAGACCCTCGCCACCGCGATGTGGTCGCACACCGAGGTGGCGGCCTACTCGCAGGCGGCCCCGTACGCCGCCATGCTGGTCGTCGTGGCGGTCATCCCCGCGTTCGTGCTGAGTCGGTCGTTCGGCTGGGGCGCGGGCGGCCGACGCGACCCGGGCACGGCGACCGCGGCCTCGGGCCGGGCGAACGAGACCGAACGGAGCGCGACGTGACCTGGAAACCCAGCCCCGGCGGGGTACTCGAACTCGACTCCGTCTCGGGCGGATACGACGGCTCCCCGGTGGTCCGCGGCGTCGCACTCCGGGTGGAGGCGGGAGAATCGGTGGCGGTCCTGGGCGCCTCCGGATCGGGGAAGACCACGATGCTGCGCATGATCGCGGGCCTGCACCCGGTGTCGTCCGGCCGGATCCTGCTGGACGGCCGCCGCATAGACCGGCTCAGTGCCCAGCGGCGCGGGATCGGGCTGGTCCCCCAGCAGGGCGCGCTGTTCCCCCACCTGGACGTGGCGCACAACGTGGGGTTCGGACTGGTGCCGCCGGGCCCCCTGGCGAGGTGGCGCGGCCGCGCCGAGCGTGCCGAGCGCGTCCGCGAGGTGCTCGACCTGGTCAGGCTGGCGGACCGGGCGGGTGACCGGCCGTCGCAGCTGTCGGGCGGTCAGCAGCAGCGGGTGGCGCTCGCGCGGGCACTCGCCCCCGGAGCCGGGCTGATCCTGCTCGACGAGCCCTTCAGCGCGCTCGACGCGGCTCTGCGCGGAGCGGTGAGAGCGGAGGTCGCGGCGTTGCTCGCCGAGGCCGGGGCTACCTCCATCCTCGTCACGCACGACCGTTCCGAGGCGATGGCGACGGCTGACCGCGTCGCGGTCCTCATCGACGGCGAGCTCGCCCAGGTCGACACCCCCGAGCGGCTCTATCACCATCCGGTCAGCCGCGGGGTCGCCGACCTCTCCGGCGAGACCGTCGCCCTGCCGGCCACGGCGACCGGCGCGACCGCGGAGACGGTTCTCGGCACCGTGCCGCTGGACTCGCCCGCCGAGGGACGGGGGACCGTCCTGTGGCGCCCCGAGAGCCTGGAGGTGCGCGGTGTCGGGGCCGCCGGGCACGAGGTCGGGTACGACGACGGGTACGACGTCGGTTACGACGACGAGGAGATCCGGGGTCACGCCGTGTGCACCGCCGTCGAGTTCGGGGGTGCCCGGACCCTGGTGCGGATGCGATTCGACGGCACCGACCAGATCTGCGCCGTGCCGGTACCCACGGGTCAGCGCGTCGGGACGGGCTCCCGACTGGCCGTGCGTCCGCTGCGGCCGGCGGTCTTCCACGCCGTCTGACACCCCGTCGACCGCACCTGCCGATCGCACCCGCCGACCGAGCGCGCCCATCGCACCGGTCGCCGCCGGGTCAGCCCTCGACGTCCGCCCAGCCCAGCGTCCGCTCGACCGCCTCGTCCCACCGGCGGATCAACCGCTGACGTTCCTCCTCGGGCATCTGCGGCGTCCAACGGCAGTCCTCCCGCCACAGTTCACGGAGCCGGTCGGGGGAGTCCCACTGACCCACCGCCAGCCCGGCGGCGAACGCGGCACCCAGTGCGGTGGTCTCGGTGACCTCCGGCCGGATCACGTCCACCCCGAGGATGTCGGCCTGGAACTGCATGAGGAAGTCGTTGACCACCATCCCGCCGTCCACCCGTAGCGAATCGGCGGACTCCCCGGCGTCGGCGACCATCGCCGCGGCCATCTCGCGGCTCTGGAAGGCCGTGGCCTCGAGCGCGGCCCGCGCCAGGTGCGCCCGGGTGTGGAAGCGGGTCAGGCCCACCATCACGCCGCGGGCGTCCGGCCGCCAGCGCGGGGCGAGCAGCCCGGAGAAGGCCGGCACCAGGTAGCAGTCGCCGTTGTCCTCCAAGGATCTCGCGAGGTCCTCGGTCTCGTCGGCGGTCGAGATCACCCCGAGGTTGTCGCGCAGCCACTGCACCAGTGACCCCGCCACGGCCACGGATCCCTCGAGGGCGTACACGGGATCGGCGTCCCCCAGCTGGTAGCAGACGGTGGTGAGCAGACCGTTCTCGCTGAACTGCGGCGTCGTGCCCGTATTGAGCAGCAGGAACGCGCCCGTGCCGTAGGTGTTCTTGGCCTCGCCCGGCTCGAAGCAGGTCTGCCCGAACATCGCGGCCTGCTGATCGCCGAGGATCCCGGCGATGGGCGTGCCGCCGAACATCCGCCGTGTCGTCACGTGCCCCAGCACGCCGGAGGAGGGGACGATCCGCGGCAGCATCGCCCGGGGGACGCCGACCTCACGGCACAGCTCGTCACCCCACTCCAGGGACCGCAGATCCATGAGCAGGGTCCGCGACGCGTTGGTGACATCCGTGACGTGGAGGGCCGCCTCGCCGTCGTCGCCACCCCGGCGCCCACCCGTGAGGTTCCACACCAACCACGAGTCGATGGTCCCCGCCAGCAGTTCCCCGGCCTCGGCCCGCTCGGTCCCGCGTTCGCCCCGCTCGTCCAGGTGCTCGAGGATCCACCGGATCTTGGGGCCGGCGAAGTACGTCGACAGGGGCAGGCCGGTGGCGGCGCGGAACCGGTCGTCGCCGTCCGGGTGGGCCTCGGACAACCGTGCGCAGATGCCGGAGGTGCGGGTGTCCTGCCACACGATCGCGTTGTAGACCGGATCGCCGGTCTCCCGGTCCCACACCACCACCGTCTCGCGCTGGTTGGTGATGCCGATGGCGGTCACCGCCGCCGGTTCGAGGTCTACGCTGCTCGCGACCTGGGCCATGGCGGCGCGGACGTTCTGCCAGATCTCCAGCGGGTCGTGCTCGACCCAGCCCGCCCTCGGCAGGATCTGCCGGTGCTCGACCTGCGCCGTCGCCGCGGGCACCGGCATGCCCCGGTCGTCGAAGAGGATCGCCCGTGTCGAGGTGGTGCCCTGGTCGATCGCGAGGATGTAGGAGCTGCGAGTCACACGGCCAAGACTACGTCCGCGTTCGCGTGGACACGTCCGCCTCGCGCGTAGAGTCGTCGGCGACGGGCCGGAACCCGCGCACGGCCCCGGAGGGAGCGCCCATGCCCACGACCAGGTCCCGATCGGTCCTCGGCCCCGACCGCCGCGCCGAGGCCTGGCGCAGATTGTCGGAGGACACCTTCGACATCGTGATCGTGGGCGGGGGTGTGGTGGGCACCGGCAGCGCGCTCGACGCGGCCACCAGGGGGCTGAACGTGGCGCTCGTCGAGGCCCGCGACTTCGCCGCCGGCACGTCCTCCCGCAGCTCGAAGATGTTCCACGGCGGGTTGCGCTACCTCGAGCAGCTCGATTTCGGCCTGGTCGCCGAGGCCCTCCACGAGCGCGAACTCAGCATGACGCGCCTGGCCCCGCACCTGGTCACGCCGCTGAAGTTCCTCTTCCCGCTCACCCGTCGGTTCTGGGAACGCCCCTACATGGCCGCAGGATTCGTGCTCTACGACCTGATGGGCGGCTCCAAGAGCGTCCCGCCGCAGAAGCACTACAGCCGCGCGGGAGCGCGCCGGGTGGCCCCGGGGCTGCGCGAGGACGCCGTCGTGGGCGGGATCCGTTACTGGGACACCCTCGTCGACGACGCCCGCCACACTCTCACCCTGGCGCGCACCGCCGCTCACCACGGGGCGGTCGTGGCCAACTCCACCCAGGTGATCGGCTACCTGCGGGACGGCGACCGGGTCACCGGCGTACGGGTGCGTGACGCCGAGACCGGTCGCGAGACCGACGTCCGGGCCGGGGCCGTGCTCAACGCCGCCGGGGTGTGGACCGACCAGCTGCAGAAGATGCTCGGCGAGGAGGGCGGCTTCACCGTGCGGGCGTCCAAGGGCGTGCACATCGTGGTGGACCGCGACAAGGTGGACTCCGAGGCCGCGCTCATCCTGCGCACCGAGAAGTCCGTGCTGTTCGTCATCCCGTGGGGCGAGTACTGGATCATCGGCACCACCGACACCGACTGGCAGCTCGACCTCGCCCACCCGGCGGCCACCGGCGCGGACATCGACTACATCCTCGGCCACGTCAACTCGGTGCTCACCACCCCGATCCGGCGCGAGGACGTCCGCGGCGTGTACGCCGGCCTGCGCCCGCTGCTCTCCGGAGGCGCCGACTCCACCGCCAAGCTCTCCCGCGAACACGCCGTGATGACCGTGGCCCCCGGCGCGGTGGTCGTGGCGGGCGGCAAGTACACGACCTACCGCGTGATGGCCGCCGACGCGGTGGACGCCGCCGTGGCGGAACTGGGGGAGCGGGCCGCCGAGGTGCCGCCGTCGACGACCGAGCGGATCCCGCTGCTGGGCGCCGACGGTTACCCCGGGATGGTCAACCGGGCCGACCGGATCGCCGACCAGTACGAGATCCGCGACGACCAGATGCAGCACCTGCTCGGGCGGTACGGAACGCTCGCCGAGTACGTCCTCGAGCTCGCCGCCGACCGGCCCGACCTCCTCGATCCCGTCGGGGGAGCCGAGCGCTACCTGCGTGTGGAGATCGTGCACGCCGCGCTCGCGGAGGCCGCCCTGCACCTCGAGGACGTCCTCGTGCGCCGCACCCGGATCTCCATGGAGTACCAGCACGGTGGCGTCGACTGCGCCCGGGAGGTCGCCGAGTTGATGGCGGGCGTTCTCGGCTGGGACGACGACCGCATCGCGAGGGAGGTGGAGCTGTTCGAGCGGCGGGTCGCCGCCGAGGAGGCGAGCCAGGTGGCCGAATCCGACGACGAGGCGGACGGATTCCTGCGGCGTGTGCCCGAGGTCCGGGAGTTCCTCGCGGACGCGATCTTCGATCCCGCCAGCGCCCAGCCCGTGGTCGACAGCTCGACCGGCTGACCCGGCCCGACTGGGCGCACCTGCGCGCTCTCGCTTACCTGCGCGCCCGGTCTGCCCGCATTGTGTGGGGGTGCGCGCCTCGAACGGTCCATCGCGGACGCGCAAAGCGCACGGGAAGCGAACCCGGCCGGCGGAACACCGCCCGGGCCCGGCGGAACACCGCCCGCGCTCTGCCGCTGACGTCGCAGAGCCCGGGCCGCCCGGTCAGGTGCTGGCGCTGACGCCGGAGGGCCCCGGCGACCGGAGTCGGTCGCCGGGGCCCTCCGGGCTGCAGGCTCTACCCGCGGATCACTTGATCTCGCAGAGGACCGTTCCCTGGGTGACGGCGGCACCGGCGTCGACGGCGAGGTCGGTGATGACGCCGTCCTTGTGCGCGGTGACCGGGTTCTCCATCTTCATGGCCTCGAGCACGGCCACCAGGTCGCCGGCGGAGACCTCCTGGCCCTCCTCCACGGCGACCTTCACGACGGTGCCCTGCATCGGGGCCGACACGGCGTCACCGGACGCGGCCGCACCTGCGGCGCCGCCACGGGTGCGGGACTTGGCCTTGCGGCGGACGGTCCCGCCGGCATGGGAGCCGCCGAAGGCCAGGTCACCGGGCAGGGAGACCTCGACGCGACGTCCGTCCACCTCGACGACGACCTTCTTGCGCTCGACGGGCTCGTCGTCGTCGGCCGGCGCACCGGTGGGCGACCACGGCTCGATCGGGTTGTCCCACTCCTCCTCGATCCACTTGGTGTAGATGTCGAAGCTCTTGCCGTCACCGACGTATGCCGGGTTGGTGACGATGTGCTGGTGGAACGGCAGGACCGTGGCCATGCCCTCGATCTTGTACTCGGCCAGGGCGCGGGCCGAGCGGGCGAGTGCCTGGTCGCGGTCCTCGCCCCACACGATCAGCTTGGCGAGCATGGAGTCGAACTGGCCGCCGATCGTGTCACCCTGCTCGACGCCCGAGTCCATGCGCACGCCCGGGCCGGTGGGCTCGTGGTAACCGGTGATGGTGCCGGGGGCGGGCAGGAAGCCGCGACCCGCGTCCTCGCCGTTGATGCGGAACTCGAAGGCGTGGCCACGCGGGGCGGGGTCCTCGGTGAACTCGAGCACCTCGCCCTCGGCGATCTTGAACTGCTGCAGGACGAGGTCGATGCCCGCGGTCTCCTCGGTGACCGGGTGCTCCACCTGGAGGCGGGTGTTGACCTCGAGGAAGGAGATCGTGTCGCCCTGGACCATGTACTCGACGGTGCCGGCGCCGTAGTAGCCGGCCTCCTTGCAGATGGCCTTGGCGGAGTCGTGGATCCGCTTGCGCTGGTCGTCGGTGAGGAACGGCGCGGGGGCCTCCTCGACGAGCTTCTGGAAGCGGCGCTGCAGGGTGCAGTCGCGGGTGCCGGCGACGATGACGTTGCCGTGCTGGTCGGCGAGGACCTGGGCCTCGACGTGGCGGGCCTTGTCGAGGTACTGCTCGACGAAGCACTCGCCGCGACCGAACGCGGCGACGGCCTCACGGGTGGCCGACTCGAAGAGCTCGGCGACCTCCTCCATCCTGTGGGCGACCTTCATACCGCGACCGCCACCGCCGAAGGCGGCCTTGATCGCGATGGGCAGGCCGTACTGCTCGGCGAACTTCACGACCTCGTCGGCACCCGCGACGGGGTCCTTGGTGCCGGCGGCCATGGGGGCGTTGGCCCGCTCGGCGATGTGGCGGGCGGTGACCTTGTCGCCGAGGTCCCGGATCGCCTGCGGCGGGGGGCCGATCCAGATCAGGCCTGCGTCGATGACGGCCTGCGCGAAGTCGGCGTTCTCGGACAGGAAGCCGTAGCCGGGATGGATGGCGTCCGCGCCGGACTTGGCGGCGGCGTCGAGGATCTTGTCGAAGACCAGGTACGACTCCGCGGAGGTGGTGCCTCCCAGAGCGAAGGCCTCGTCGGCCAGCTTGACGAACAGTGCGTCGGCGTCGGGCTCGGCGTATACGGCCACGCTGGCCAGGCCGGCGTCCTTCGCCGCACGGATCACACGGACGGCGATCTCGCCGCGGTTGGCGACGAGGACCTTGGTGATGTGAGAGCTGGCATGACTGGGCACTCAGGGCCTCCTGGAGGTAAACGTCTCTACTGTCGATCGGCCGTGGGGCCCACCGAGTTCTTCCGCAGTCTAATGAGAGGCCCCCCTCATGTGTGGTGTTGGGGGTCCAAGGGCTGGCCCGCGGGGGCGGGCCCGCCGGGCGCCGGGCGGCCTGACCTGCGAAGTTGTTGGGCCGGTCACGTCCCCGGGTGGGGAAACCCGGGTGGATTCACGTCCGGAGCTCGGGTCGCCAGACGCGGTGGGCGTTGATTCCGGCACCCTCGAGGAGTCGTCGCAGCAGTGGCAGGCTGAGCCCGATCACGCTCGACGGGTCGCCCTCGATCCGGTCGATGAACCAGCCCCCGAGTGACTCGATCGTGAACGCGCCCGCGCACTCGAGCGGCTCCCCGGTGCGCAGGTACACGTCGAGGTCGGCGTCGGACGGTGCGCCGAAGTGCACCGTGGTGTCGGACGTGTCGGTCTCGGAGTAGGTGACGGCGAGGGGGTCGTCGCCGGTGAGATCGGCCACGATCAGCGCGTGGCCGGTGAGCAGCACCCCGTGACGCCCGCGCATCCTCCGCCAGCGCTCCATGGCGCGCTCGTAGGTGTGGGGTTTGCCCTCGAGGTGGCCGTCGACCAACAGCATCGAGTCGCACCCGACCACCACGAGTGTGTCGGCACCGGCCGACCTCGCCTCGGCCGCGAGAGACTCGCCCTCGCGCTGCAGGACGTCTTCCGCCTTGGCGCGGGCCAGTTCCTCCACGACCCGCACGTGCGGGGTTCCCGGCGGCAGGGCGGCCTGCAGGGCGTCCTCGTCGACCTGAGGGTGGCGGATGAGCGGGTCCACCCCCGCCTGCTCGAGGATCCGCAGTCGGGACGGGGAGGCGGAGGCGAGGACGAGCGCGATCATGGGCCTCAGCGTAGCCACCGGGTCAGGACCGCGGCAGCAGCATCGTGATGGTCAGCGTGGTGGGTTCGAGTGCCCGGACCCGGTGCCGGAGCTTGGCGGTGAGGTGGAGGATTTCGCCGGTGCGCAGTTCGAGTGTGCGGTCCGGCAGGCCGAACTCCACGCGTCCCCGCAGCAGCTGGATCAGGATGGGGTGGAACGCGGCGTGGTCGGGCATCTCCTGGCCCTCGTCGAACTCGAACGCGACGATCTTGGCGGTCTCGTCCTGGTGGACGACCGTGGCCCCGGGGCGGGTGGCGGACGGCGCCGCCCTCCCGATGAGGTCGGTGTGGTGCGTGGCGGTGCCCTCGTCGGTGCCGGCACGACGGCCGTGATCGCGATCCTCGGCCACGGGGTCGCGGGTGGGACCGCCGGATGCCCCGGCGTCCCGCCCGGGAGACGTGGCCTCCCGCCCGGCGGAGGTGGCTTCCTCGGACATCGACGGTCCTCCTCGAGAACTGCCCGCCGACCGGTCCGGCGGCGGTGCCACCACCCTACTGATCCGACGCAGCAGCCCTGATACGACACAGCCGCCCCCGTGCCCGTGCTCCAGCGCGTGCATCGGCACGCGTGGGGGACGGGGACGGGGGCGGCTCGTGGTGCGGCCCGTCCTCTGCGCTCAGTACTGGCGGCGGTTGAGGAACGAGCTCGGGCTGTATCCGAACGGCGGACGCAGGCGGTCCTCGTAGGATCCCCAGTCATCCCTGACGCCGGTGTCGTGCTCACTCGCGTGGGCGGCGTTCCCCTGCGCGGTCGCGAAGACCGCGGACAGGATGCCCACCTCCGTGGGAGTGGGGTTACCGCCCACGATCTCGAGGAACGGCTTCTCCGGCTGCCCGGCGGGGTCCTGCTGCTGCTCGCCGGTCACAGCGGGATGTTCCCGTGCTTCTTGGCCGGCACCTCGACGACCTTGCGGTCGAGCAGCCGCAGTGCCTGGGCGACCTGCAGGCGGGTGTGCGAGGGCGGGATGACCGCGTCGACGTAGCCACGCTCGGCGGCGACGTACGGGTTGACGAGGGTGTCCTCGTACTCGGCCTGGAGCTTGAGCCGGAGGGCGTCGACGTCCTCGCCGTTGGCCGCGGCCTGCTTGAGCTGGTCGCGGTAGACGAAGCCGACGGCTCCCGAGGCGCCCATGACGGCGATCTCGGCGGTCGGCCACGCGAGGTTGATGTCGGCGCCCATGTGCTTGGAGCCCATGACGTCGTACGCGCCACCGTAGGCCTTGCGGGTGATGACGGTGACCTTGCCGACGGTGGCCTCACCGTAGGCGTAGAGCAGCTTGGCGCCGCGGCGGATGATCCCGTCGAACTCCTGGCCGGTCCCGGGCAGGAAGCCCGGCACGTCGACCAGCGTGAGGATGGGGATGTTGAACGCGTCGCAGGTACGGACGAAGCGGGCGGCCTTCTCGGAGGCCTTGATGTCCAGGCAGCCGGCGAACTGGGTGGGCTGGTTGGCGACCACGCCCACGCTGCGGCCCTCGATACGGCCGTAACCGACGATGACGTTCATCGCGTACTGGCCCTGGATCTCCAGGAACTCGCCGTCGTCGACGATGTGCGAGATGACCTCGTGCATGTCGTACGGGCTGTTGGAGGAGTCGGGGATGATCGTGTCGAGATCGTGGTCCTCGAGCGTGAGGTTGTCCTCGATCGCACCCTCGGCGACGGGGAACGGGAACCGCGGGGCCTCGGCACGGTTGTTGCTCGGGAGGTAGGAGAGCAGGTCCTTGACGAAGTCCAGGGCGTCCTGCTCGTCACTGGCGGTGTAGTGGGACACGCCCGACTTGGTCATGTGCGTGGTGGCGCCGCCGAGTTCCTCCTGCGAGACCTCCTCGCCGGTGACGGTCTTGATGACGTCGGGGCCCGTCACGAACATCTGCGACGTCTTGTCGACCATCACGGTGAAGTCGGTCAGCGCGGGGGAGTAGACGTGGCCGCCGGCCGACGGGCCCATGATCAGGGAGACCTGCGGGATGACACCCGACGAGAGGACGTTGCGGTGGAAGATCTCGCCGTACAGGCCGAGCGAGACGACGCCCTCCTGGATCCGGGCGCCGGCGCCGTGGTTGATGCCGATCATCGGACGGCCGGTCTTGAGGGCCAGATCCATGACCTTGACGATCTTCTCGCCGTAGACCTCGCCCAGCGACCCGCCGAAGACGGTGGCGTCCTGCGAGAAGACGCAGACGCTCCGGCCGTCGATCGTGCCGTAGCCGGTGATGACACCGTCGCCCAGCGGCCGGCGCTCGGCGAGACCGAACGTCGTGGCCCGGTGGCGGGCCAGGGCGTCGATCTCGACGAACGAGCCCGGGTCGAGAAGGTTCTCGATGCGCTCGCGGGCCGTCATCAGGCCCTTGTCGTGTGTTTTGTCCACCGCGGCCTGCCCCATCGGGGCCCGGGCCTCGTCGAGGCGCCGACGCAGCTCGGACAGCTTCCCGGCGGTCGTGTGGATGTCGGGGGTCGCAGCGTCCGTCTGGACGTCGGCGCTCACGTCCGGTTCTGAGGCAGTCGTCATGTTGCAAGACTCTAACCAGTGACCCGCCTCCGTGGCGACGTGACCCGGCGTACATCCCCCGGCGGCGACCCCGCCCGATGTCCGAGCGGCGACATACGCTGGGGGTCGTGCACGCAGATCCAGGTACCGAGATCCCGCCCAGGTTGGACGCTGACGCGCTCCGTCGCGCTCTGGTGGAGGGCCCGGACGCGCCGTACTCGTCACTCGACGTCGTCGACGACATCGGGTCGACGAACGCCGAGTTGATCTCCCGCGCGGCCGGGGGTGCCCCCGACCGCAGCGTTTTGCTGGCCGAGCACCAGGCGTCCGGCCGCGGTCGCCTCGGTCGCGTGTGGACCGCCCCGCCGCGCACGCAGGTCGCCGTGAGCGTCCTGTTGCGCCCCGGAGCGATCTCGCCGACCCTCTTCGGATGGCTGCCCCTCGTCACCGGTCTCGCGGTGAGGGACGGGCTGCGCGAGGCCGGTGGCGTGGACGCGACGCTCAAATGGCCCAACGACGTCCTGGTGGACGGGCGCAAGATCGCCGGCATCCTCGCCGAGATGACCACCGTGCCGGGCGGCGGGGACTTCCCCGTCCGGCTGCCGGCCGTGGTGGTGGGGGTCGGCATCAACGTCTCACTCACCCGCGAGCAGTTGCCGGTGCCCCACGCCACCTCGCTGGCGCTGGCCGGCGGGTCCGGTGACCGGGACGGCGTGGCCCGCGCCGTCCTGGAGGCGCTGGCTCTGCGCCATCGCCAGTGGCGTGAGTGCGAGCACGGGAGCGGATCGACCGTCTCGGACCTGCTCATGACGACCTACACCGAGGCCTGCTCCACCGTCGGCGCCGAGGTGAGGGTCGAACTACCCGGGGACGTCGTGCGGACCGGGCGCGCGGACAGGGTCGACCGCGACGGCCGCCTCGTCGTCGTCGACCCCGACGGTGAGTTCGCCGTCGCCGCCGGCGACGTCACCCACGTCCGTGGCGTCGGCGGTCGGTGGGGCGGCTGAGCCGTGGGTTTCATCCGATCGGTCCTCGCGCCGGGGGAGACGCTCATCGTCCACACCCACCCGCACTGGCGCGCCCTCGTCCGCCCGGCGCTGGTCACGGTGGTCGGGGCCGGCCTCGCGGGGATCGCCGGCGGCTTCATCGAGGTGCAGGTGGTCCACGCCGGCGACCGTACGGCGACCTGGGCCATGGTCGCGGTGCTGTACGCCCTGGTCTTCCTCCGGTTCGGGCTCTGGCCCCTGACCCGGTGGGCACGGACCGACCTCGTGGTCACCGACGAGAGGGTGCTCTACCGGCCGTCCGGGTCCTCGCGGCGGTGCGTGGACGTGCCGCTGCGCAGGATCAGCGCCGTCAGGTTCCGCCACACCCTCACCGACCGCGCCCTGGGCACGGGATGCCTGATCCTCGAGCTCGGTCACCTGCCGCCGGTGGAGATCGACCACGTCCCGGAGGTCGCCCGCGTCCACGCCGCCGTCTACGACGAGCTCATGCGACTGCCACCCCCGCCCCCGCCCGCTCCGGTCGCCGCGGCGCCACGGTTCCGCTGGGGGCTCCCGGGGCGGCGGTGACGACCCCGCCCCGCGTGAGACCATGGGCGACGTGAACGACGACTCGCGCATCCGCCGCAATCCCCTCGGCACGCCCGTCGTGGCGATGATCGGCGGGGGACAACTCGCCCGCATGACCCACCAGGCGGCCGTCGCCCTCGGCCAGACGCTCCGCGTGCTCGCCGCCGACCCGCAGGACCCGGCCGCCCAGGTCACGCCGGATGTGGTGATCGGCGCGCACGATGATCCCGACGCCGTCCGCGCCGCCGCGGAGGGCGCCGACGTGATGACCTTCGACCACGAACACGTGCCCCCACAGATCCTGCTCGAGCTGGAATCCGCCGGGGTCGCCGTGCGTCCCCGTGCATCCGCGCTCATCCACGCCCAGGACAAGTTGGTCATGCGGCGCGCGCTCGCGGAGATCGGCGCCCCTGTCCCGCCGTTCACCGGCGTGGACTCGCTCGCCGACGTCCGACGTTTCCACGACGAACAGGACGGGAACATCGTCCTCAAGGCCGCGCGGGGCGGGTACGACGGTCGGGGCGTCTGGATGCCGGGCTCGCTGGAGGAAGCCGAGCGGATCGCCGACGAGCAGCTCGCCGCCGGGGTGCCGATGATGGCCGAGGCCCGCGTCCCGTGGACCCGGGAGCTGTCCGCGATGGTGGCCCGGTCCCCGTTCGGGCAGGGGGCGGTGTGGCCGGTCGTCGAGACCGTCCAGCGTGACGGGATCTGCTCGGTGGCGATCGCGCCCGCCCCCGGGCTGCCCGACGACCTGCGCTCGGCCGTGCAGGCCACCGCGTTGCGATTGGCCGAGCACCTCGACGTGACCGGCGTGATGGCCGTGGAGCTGTTCGAGGTGATCGGCTCGGACGGTCGCCCGGGAGTACTGGTCAACGAGCTCGCGATGCGACCCCACAACTCCGGCCACTGGACGATGGACGGGGCCACCACCAGCCAGTTCGAGCAGCACCTGCGGGCGGTACTCGACTACCCGCTCGGCTCCACCGTCCCGACCGCGCCCCTCACCGTGATGGCCAACGTCCTCGGCGCTCCCGAGACGCCGGAGATGAGCATGGACGAGCGCGTCCACCACCTCGCCGCGCGGTTCCCGCACGCGAAGGTGCACCTCTACGGCAAGTCGGAGCGGCACGGCCGCAAGATCGGCCACGTCAACGTCCTGGCCGACCCGGGTGTTGACCCGGACGACGCGGACCAGGTGGCATCCGTCCGCGCGGTCGCGGAACTCGCGGCCCACTGGCTCTCCCACGGGGAGTGGGCCGACGGCTGGGACCCCCACTCGGGGGCGCCGGCCGGAGACTTCGAACGCTGAGCGCACCACCGGAACGCTGAGCGCACCACACTGAGGAAAGGCGACGGGATGACCGAGCGACACGGCGGGCCGCAGGTCGGTCTGATCATGGGCAGCGACTCCGACTGGCCCACCATGGAGGCAGCGGCGGAGGCACTCGCCGAGTTCGGGATCACCTTCGAGGTCGGGGTGGTCTCGGCACACCGCACCCCGCAGAAGATGCTCGACTACGCCCACTCGGCGGCCGGCCGGGGCGTCCGCGTGGTGATCGCGGGTGCGGGCGGCGCCGCGCACCTCCCGGGGATGGTCGCCTCGGCCACGCCGCTGCCGGTCATCGGTGTCCCCGTGCCGCTCAAGCACCTGGACGGCATGGATTCCCTGCTGTCGATCGTGCAGATGCCCGCCGGTGTCCCGGTGGCCACCGTGTCGATCGGCGGGGCGCGAAACGCGGGTCTGCTCGCGGTGCGGATCCTCGCCGCCTCCGACCCCGCCCTGCGCGAGCGGATGGAGGCGTTCCAGGCCGAGCTGGAGGCGATGGTCGAGCGCAAGGACGAGGCCCTGCGCCGACAACTGCTCGGCTGATCGCCACCGCGGGGGCGCGGCGGGGCCGACGGCGCCGACGGGGGCCGACTTCCGGCTGGTAATTTGAAGGGCCGGACGCGGCCTCGCGTCTCCCGCGGCGATACTGGCGGCCGACGAACGTCAGCGGCCCCTCCGCGAGAACCTGGCCGGCGCCCGCCGCGCGATCAGCACCGACGAATCCCTTATGGAGGCCCGCATATGTCCGGTAACCCCGACTTCGACCTGTACCGCCCGGCGGAGGAGCACGAAGAGCTCCGGGCCGCGATCCGAGCCCTGTCGGAGAAGGAGATCGAGCCCCACGCCGCGGCCGTCGACGAGGACGAGCGGTTCCCCCAGGAGGCCCTCGACGCGCTCAACGCCTCGGGTTTCAACGCGGTCCACGTGCCGGAGGAGTACGGCGGGCAGGGCGCGGACTCCGTGGCGGCGTGCATCGTGATCGAGGAGGTCGCCCGCGTCTGTGGGTCGTCCTCGCTGATCCC
This sequence comes from Dietzia sp. KRD202, assembly GCF_017168155.1. Taxonomy (NCBI): domain Bacteria; kingdom Bacillati; phylum Actinomycetota; class Actinomycetes; order Mycobacteriales; family Dietziaceae; genus Dietzia; species Dietzia sp. KRD202. The sequence continues at coordinate 147,592 of NZ_JABFAN010000018.1, forward strand.
CGCCGTCAACAAGCTCGGCACCATGGGCCTGATCCTGGCCGGTGGGGAGGAGCTCAAGCAGAAGGTCCTTCCCGAGATCGCCGAGGGCAAGATGGCCTCCTACGCGCTGTCCGAGCGCGAGGCCGGCTCCGACGCGGCAGCCATGCGCACCCGCGCTCGCCAGGACGGCGACGACTGGATCCTCAACGGCAGCAAGGCGTGGATCACCAACGGCGGCAAGTCGACCTGGTACACCGTTATGGCCGTGACGGACCCCGAGAAGGGTGCCGGCGGGATCTCCGCGTTCATGGTCCACGCCGACGACGAGGGCTTCGGCGTGTCCAAGACCGAGAAGAAGCTCGGCATCAAGGGTTCGCCCACCGCGGAGCTGTACTTCGAGAACGTCCGCATCCCGGGCGACCGGATCATCGGCGCGCCGGGCACCGGCTTCAAGACCGCCCTGCAGACCCTCGACCACACCCGCCCGACCATCGGCGCGCAGGCCGTCGGTATCGCGCAGGGCGCCCTCGACGCGGCGATCGCCTACACCAAGGAGCGCAAGCAGTTCGGCCGCGCGATCTCGGACTTCCAGAACACGCAGTTCATGCTGGCCGACATGGCGATGAAGGTGCAGGCCTCGCGTCTGATGGTCTACACGGCCGCCGCGAACGCCGAGCGCGGCTCCGCGCCCGGTGGGGAGAAGCTGGGCTTCATGGCCGCGGCGTCCAAGACCTTCGCCTCGGATGTCGCGATGGAGGTCACCACCAACGTCGTGCAGCTGTTCGGCGGTGCCGGGTACACGCGTGACTTCCCGGTCGAGCGCATGATGCGCGACGCCAAGATCACCCAGATCTACGAGGGCACCAACCAGATCAACCGCATGGTCATGGCGCGTCAGATCCTGGCCTGATGCCCGTGCCGCCGGCCCGCTGACCGGTACACCCTCCACGAATCCGCTACTCCGATTCCGGATCTGCTACCCGCATCAGGGGAGCGGATCCGGAATCGGAGTAGCGGATTTCCGCGTCGCTGGGGCGCTGGGGCGCGGCGTCGTTGGGGCGCGTGTCGCGGGCGCCGGGCGGTCAGAGGGTGAGCGTGGTGCGTTCGGTGGCCGCCACGTCGGCGACCGCGGGATCGTCCGCGTCTGCTCCCGTGACGAGCACCGCCGTGCCACCGGAAGCGAACACCCGGGCCAGCACCTGCACCACGTCGTCGCGATCGGAGCCCGCCACGAGGGCGCGGCCGGCCAGCGCGGGGTCGGCCAGTTCGGACAGTGGAGAGCCGTCGAGGGCGAGCGGGCCCCCGCCGGAGGGGGCGAACGCGTCCGGGTGGATGCGGCAGGCCTCGGCGAGGTCGGTGACGCCCGGGGGGACCTCGACGCCGGCGGCCGCCAGCGGGCGGCCCATCGGGTCGGTGGTCATGAGGAGGGTCTCGATGTCGGTGGGGTGGCTGGCGAGGCGGTCGGGGACGGTGACGACGGCGACGGCGTCGTCCGCGGCCCCTGTGCTCACCTCGGCGCCCGCCCACCAGGCGCCGAGGAGGACGCCCGCGGTGAGCCAGTGCGCGGGCAGGTCGCACACGATCACGTCGCCCGGCACCACCCCGAGTTCGTCGCGCAGGAGTCCAGCGATCTTCGCGGCCCAGTTCGCGGTGGAGGTGACAGACAGTTCCACTCGTGACGGGGCGGCCTGGTTGTAGTGGGTGACCATGGGGGTTCCCGGGTCGAGTGCGAGGAGCGGCTGCAGGACGGTGTCGGCGGCGGTGGTCACTCTGGGCCTCCCGGGTGGTGGTCGGTCAGTGGGCGCAGTCGGTCGGTGGGCGCAGTCGGTCAGTTGACGCAGGGCACGTCCGAGCCGGCGTCGAAGGTCGGGCGATCCGCGATGGACGGCGGCAGCGGCGCATAGGAGGAGGTGGTGGGGGAGTAGGACTCGGTGCCGGCGGCGTTGCCGGTGGGGCCACTGTAGTCCTCGGCCAGGACGACGCGGACGGAGCCGTCGGGCAGCGCTGGGTCGACCTGCACGGGCAGGCCGCCGAGGGCCTCCGACACGGCGAAGGCGGCGTCGTCGTCGGCGGAGGCTGCGGCGACGTGCGAGGTGTAGGCGGTGGCCGGGTCGGTGAGCAGGTCGCCTGCGGTGTAGCCGAGTTCGGTGAGGGCTCCGGAGACCTGCGCGGCCAGACCGTCGATCGCGGTGGTGTTGACCACGGAGACCGTCACCTCGGCGGGGTCCGGCCCCGGCGCGTCGGTGGGGGTCTGCTCCGGATCGGTGGTGGCGTCGGCGTCCGCTTCCCGATCCTCGGTGCTGGCGAAACCGGCCACGAACTCCGACACCTCGGCGGGGTCGGCGGTGACGATGGACTCGCCCCACTCGGTGAACGAGTCGATGCTGGTGACCGGGATGGTCTCGAATCGGACGTTGCCGCCGCTGATGTCCTGGAGCTTCATGGCGAAGTCGACGAAGTCCCAATTCTCGTCGATGACGAAGGACCGCTTGGCGGCGTCGACCAGCGCACCGAGTTTCGAGGGGTCGGCCAGGGTGCCGGCGGAGAGGATCTTCTTGACCAGCTGGGACATGAACACCTGCTGACGGACGATCCGGTCGAGGTCGCCCGCGGGCAGGTCATGGCGTTGGCGCACGAAGCTCAGGGCGTCCGATCCGGAGACCGTCTGGACGCCGGCACGGAAGTTCGCGCCCGACAGCGGCTCGTCGACCGGCTCGTTGAGGCAGACGGGGACGCCGCCGACCGCGTCGGTGAGCAGCACGAACCCCAGGAGGCCGATCTCGGCGTAGTGGTCGGCCTGGACGCCGGTGAGATCCTCGACGGCGCCGATGAGGCCGTTGCGCCCGGCCTTGACCGCGGCGCGCTGGTCCTCCTCGGTCAGTTCACCGTCCGGGTCGGACGCGACGGCACGCTCGAGATGGGCCTCCTTGTTCGCGGCGTAGACGCCGTTGATCTTGCTCCCGCCGACCGAGCTGGTCTCCACGTAGACGTCGCGGGGGATGGAGATCGCGGTGGCGGAACTGCCGTCCTCGGGGATCCTGATGAGCAGGATCGTGTCGGTGTTCTCGCCCTCCTCCTCGCCGGTCCGGATCGTGGCCAGTTCCTCTTGGCTGAGGGGGTTGCCCTGCGCGTCGGTCCGGTTGTCCGTGCCCACCAGAAGGATGTCGACGGCGCCGTCGAGGCCACCGTCACCCACGTCGAGACCGCCGGCGGAGGTCAGGTCCGAGCTGAGTCCGTTGAACAGGGTCCACCCGACGCCGGTGATCAGGAGACACAGGGCGGAGACGAGGGCGGCCACGACGCGACCGACCCGGTACGCGACCGGGCGGGCCGGGGTGGCGTGACGCCGTCTCCGTGCCCGGCCGGGGGCACGACGGGGCGTCGCTGGCAGCTCGGCGCTCATCCACCGTCCTTGTCGTCGAGTAGGGCCGCTCGAGGCCGCCGATGATGATCAACGGTACCGCGCCGCGCGCCGGGCGTCGGAATCCGTGGGGTGCGTCGTAGAGTGTTTCGCGTGACGACCCGACTACCCGTCGTGACGGTGACGTACTCGCCGGGCGACCACCTCCGCAGCTTCGTCGAGACCCTCCCCGCGGCCACGACCCGGCAGGTCGGCCTGGTGATGGCGGACAACGGGTCGACGGACGGGGTGCCGGAGGAGGTCGCGGCGGAGTACGGGTTCGCCGAGTTCTTCCCCACGGGCGACAACCTGGGGTACGGCACCGCCATCAACCGGGCGGTGACGCTGATCGCTGGCCGGCCGGAGGATTTCGACCAGGAGTTCGTCCTGGTGGTCAACCCGGACGTGACCTTCGAACCCGGGTCGGTGGACGAGCTCCTCGCCGCCGCCGCACGCTGGCCGCGGGCCGCCGCGTTCGGCCCGCGGATCTCCGAGACCGACGGGTCCGTGTACCCGTCCGCCCGGGCGGTCCCACGTCTGGGCGCGGGGATCGGCCACGCCCTGCTCGGCCAGGTGTGGCCGCGGAACCCGTGGACGGCGGGATACCTCGACGACGCGGACATGGAGACCGAGCGGGCCGCCGGGTGGCTGTCGGGTTCGTGCCTGCTGCTGCGCCGGGCGGCGTTCGATGCCCTGGGCGGGTTCGACGAGCGGTATTTCATGTACCTCGAGGACATCGACCTGGGCGACCGTCTCGGCAGGGCCGGGTGGCAGAACGTCTACGTGCCCGCCGCCGTCATCCACCACGACCAGGGTCACGCTGCGAACGCGGTGCCGGAGTTCACCCTCCGGGCGCACCACCGCAGCGCGTACCTGTTCCAGGCGGACAGGCACCCACACGCCTGGCAGGCACCGATACGCTGGGCGCTCAAAGCGGGCCTGGAGTTGCGGTGTCGCCTGGCGATCCGGTCCGCCCGGCGCGCCGCGGGCTGAGCCCGACACCCCGGAACCGAGTCCCATCCACCGGCCACCGGAGCGGCGCGAGCGCGCCCCCGCCCGCGGCCCTTTCGACAGCAGGAGCCTTCACCGTGACCTCGACGACCCCCGGGAGTGCCACCACCGACGACGACCTGATCGCGGACACCGAGGCGGTGGTGCTGGTCGGCGGCAAGGGCACCCGGCTCAGGCCCCTGACGATCTCGGCGCCCAAGCCGATGCTGCCCACCGCGGGCCTGCCCTTCCTGACCCACCTGCTCTCCCGGATCCGGGCGGCCGGCATCCGGCGCGTCGTGCTGGGGACCTCCTTCAAGGCCGAGGTCTTCGAGGAGTACTTCGGCGACGGGTCGGCCCTGGACCTGGACATCTCCTACGTCGTGGAGAGCGAACCCCTGGGCACCGGCGGCGGCATCCGCAACGTCCTGTCCGAGCTCACCGCCTCGACGGTCATGGTGTTCAACGGCGACGTCCTCGGCGGGACCGACCTGCGGGAAATCCTCGCCCTGCACCGCGAGAAGAACGCCGACCTGACGATGCACCTGGTCCGCGTCTCCGATCCGCGCGCGTTCGGCTGCGTCACCACCGACGACGACGGGCGCGTCCAGGACTTCCTGGAGAAGACCCAGGATCCGCCGACCGACCAGATCAACGCCGGCTGCTACGTGTTCCGCCGTGAGCTCATCGAGCAGATCCCCGAGGGCCAGCCGGTGTCGGTCGAGCGTGAGACCTTCCCCCAGTTGCTCAGTGAGGGCCGGCGCGTCTACGGGTTCGTCGACTCCGCCTACTGGCGGGACATGGGCACGCCGGAGGACTTCGTGCGCGGCTCGGCGGACCTGGTCCGCGGCATCGCCCCGTCGCCGGCGCTCGACGGCCACGCGGGGGAGTCCCTGGTCCACGAGGGTGCCGGGATCGGGGCGGGCGCCGTCCTGGTCGGCGGGACCGTCGTGGGGCGCGGCGCGGAGATCGGGGCCGGGGCCAGACTGGACGGCGCGGTCGTCTTCGACGGTGCCCGCATCGAGGCCGGGGCGACGGTCGAGCGTTCGATCGTCGGATTCGGCGCGAGAATTGGCCACCGGGCGCTCATCCGGGACGGCGTGATCGGTGACGGCGCCGACATCGGTGCCCGCTGCGAGCTCCTGCGCGGTGCCCGCGTGTGGCCGGGGGTGCAGATCCCCGACGGCGGGATCCGCTACTCCACCGACATGTAGGCCCGGCCGGCCTTCGCCACCCATCCGATGTCTCGCCACCCATCGGATCCGGCAGGTGGCGCGACATCGGATAGGTGGCGCTCATGGCGGCTACCGACTCACTCGACCGTCAGGTAGGCGTCGCCTGCCGGCCGCGGCTCCCGTGGCGGGACCGTCTCGGCGGGCACGCCCACCGCGACCGCACCGAGCGGCCGCCACGAGCCCGGCAACCCCAGTTCGCGGCGGGTGGTGTCGGCGGCGAAGATCGTCGACCCCACCCAGCACGAGCCCAGGCCGCGCGCGGCGAGCGCCACCAGCAGCGACTGCACCGCGGCACCTCCGGCGACGGTGAACATGGTCTCCTCGCAGGCGGCCCGGCGGGCGTCCGGGTAGTCGTGTGCTCCGGCGTCGTCGTCGACGAACGGCAGGATCAGCTCGGGGCAGGTGCGCAGCAGGTCACCGCGCCCGAGTCGACGGGCCAGGATCTCGCCGGTGTGCCCGTCGGCGCGCAGGTCGCGTTCCCAGTCCGCGCGCAGGGCGTCCAGCAGCCGCATGCGCGCGTGGCCCGCGACGCGCACGAACCGGACGGGCGTGGAGTGGTGCGGTGCGGGGGCGGTCAGCGCATCCGCCACGGCGCCGGCCAACAGGTCCGCGTCGACGGACTCGTCGGAGAACCGTCGCACCGAGCGACGGGCGGGAACGGCCTCCCGCCGCCCCAGCGCCACCGCTTCGGCGGTGCCCAACCGGAACAGGTCCGAGGACCCGTCCCTGACCAGGTCACGGGCCCGCCGGGGGAAGTCCACCTCGTCGTCGTCGTTGTTGGTGTCGTCGTCGTCGCCGTTGTCGTGACCGTCGTCCAGCAGCAGGTGCCCGATCCCGCGCACCACGGCGACCGGTCGCGCCCCGAGCTTGCCCTTGACCAGGTCCGCCGCTGACGCGATCTCGTCGGCCACGGCGACGTCGGTCACCAACAGTTCGTTGCCCTGGCGGTCCACGGCGCCGTCGTACCCCACCGACACCCGCAGTCCGGCGGCGCCGATGGCCATGTCGATCTGGCCGGTGCGCCAGGCCCGCCCCATCGTGTCGGTGACGACGACGGCGACGCGCGCGCCGGTGAGGCGTCGGAGTTCGCGAGCGAGCGCGGCGGCGGAGGCGTCAGGATCCTCGGGGAGCAGCGCGAGCTCGCGGGCCTCGACGTTGGAGCCGTCGACCCCGGCGGCGGCCTGGACGATCCCCAGCCGGTTCTCCGTGATGAGCGTGCGGTTGACGCGCGCGACCACGCGGACCGACTCGGCGTCCACGAGCCGCCGGCGCAGGGCGTCACGCTCGTCCGGGTCGGTGGGGGCGGGAACGATCCGCCCCTCGGTCTTGGACAGCACCTTGGAGGTCAGCACCACCACGTCGCCGTCGACGAGGCCGTGCCGGTCGGCGGTGAGCGCGTCGGCGAGGGCGCCCGCGAGGTCGTCACCGGGCCGGAACTCGGGCAGGCCGTCGGGTGCCCACATTACGACGTCCGCGGGCGCGGCGTGTTCGACGGTCCAGCGGCGGATCTCGGGGAGCGCGCCGTCGGTCATCGGTCGGTCCGGGCGGGGACCTCAAGGCCGGCCAGGTCGATCGCGGCGGCGACCATGTCCGCGGTGGCGTCGGGGTCGGTCATGAGCAGCGGGACCTCCCGGATCGCGACGCCGTCGACCGCGCCGGAGCCGTCGGCGGGCGCGTCGCCCGGGGCCACGAGCCAGCCGTCGAGCAGGCCGGTGCCGGAGCGGGCGCCGTAGTGGCGCGCCACGGCCGTCGCGGAGGTCTCGACTCCGATCGCCGTGAGGCACGTGTCGGCCATGCCGCGCAGCACCGCCCCGCCGATCACCGGGCTGATGCCCACCACGGGGGCGGGGGTGGACCGCAGCGCGGCGCGGATCCCGGGCACCGCGAGGATCGCGCCGACGGAGACCACGGGGTTGGAGGGGGCGACGACGACGAGGTCGGCCGTCTCGATCGCCTCGAGCGTCTCCGGGGTCGGCGTGGCGGCATCGGCGCCGACCTGCACGAAGCCGGAAGGCGTCAGTTGCGCCCGGTGCTTGACCCACCACTCCTGGAAGTGGATCGCCCGCGGGCCGGGGGCGTCCGCGTCAGGGCCGTCGCCGGGGGTCGCCGCGTCGCCCGCGCCGGTCCCGTCGTCGGCCGTGCCGCCGGTCACGACCACGTGCGTCTCGCAGCGGTCGTCGGTCACGGGCAGCAGGCGCACGCCGGGGGACCAGCGGGTCGACAGCGCCTCGGTGACGTGGGTGAGCCGGTAGCCGGCGTCGAGCATCTGCGTGCGCACCAGGTGGGTGGCCAGATCCTTGTCGCCCAGCCCGAACCAGTCGGGCTGCACGCCGTATGCCGCGAGTTCGTCCCGGCAGTTCCACGTCTCCCCGGCGTGGCCCCAGCCGCGCTCGGGGTCGATGCCGCCGCCGAGGGTGTACATGCAGGTGTCGAGGTCGGGGCAGATGCGGACCCCGTGCATCCAGGCGTCGTCGCCGACGTTGACCACCGCGTCGATACGATGCGGCGAACCCGCTCGGGCGGACTCGGCGTCCAGTCCGAGTAGTCGGCGGGCGCCGAGCAGGAAACGGGCGCCACCGACGCCGCCGGCCAGAACACAGATCTTCACACGGACGAGAGTAGTGACGGTGCGTGCGACGCTGCGCCGGTGGGCCGGACAGGCCCGGTCCGGGAGGGTGGCGGGCGCGCCGGGGACGTGTCCCACGCCACAATCGGGGCGGCGTGTCACCGGCCGCGGCGGGTGGGGAAAATGGTAGGTATCCCCGATTTCGCTTGACCTACGCGGCTTGCATGTGTGTAATCACAGGTGTGTCATTCCCTGGTGGGTGACGGTAAACATCGCACAGACATCAGACAATCCGCGATCCGGCAGGGCTCCCTCGGCCGTGTCGGCGACGGGCACTCCGACGCGGACCATCGCGCACGAACATGCAACACGAAGGGATGACCGTGGATCGACAGTCACGCACCGTCGCGGGACCCGAGCTGGCCCTGGTCGACCTCGGTGTCTCCGGCCTGTTCGTCGAGGACGAGCAGGAGAGCTGGCAGGAACGGGCTCTGTGCGCGCAGACCGATCCCGAGGCGTTCTTCCCGGAGAAGGGCGGGTCGACCCGCGAGGCCAAGAAGATCTGCACCGGCTGCGAGGTCAAGGCCGAGTGCCTCGAGTACGCGCTGGCCAATGACGAGCGCTTCGGCATCTGGGGCGGGCTGTCCGAGCGTGAGCGGCGGCGCATCAAGCGCGACGCCGTCATGTGAGCCGCGTGCGGGTCATCCCAGCCCGTCACCCGGCCCCGTCTTCCGGCGCCACCTCCCACCCCTGACCGCCCCGTACCGGGCGGTCAGTTCTCGTCGGGGCCGGCCTCGACCTCGTCGGGGGAGAGTTCCAAGTGCTGGGAGACCAGTTCGACCAGCACGGAGTAGATGAGGTCCCGCAGGTCATCGCTGTCCGGCGCGCGCCGGGACAGGGGCTTGCGGAACAACACCAGCCGCGCCCGGGTCGGCTGCCCCGAGCGGTCGACGCCCGCTGGCACCAGGCGGGCGAGCGGGACGTCGCCGTCGGCCACGACCTCCTCGGGCCACGTCTCGCCGGGACGCAGTCGCATGCGGGGCACCATGTCGACCGCGAGGTCCAGATGCACCAGTCGGGAGTGCCAGTGCTGGTCGATCTCCGCGAACGCCTCGAGCGCGGCGGCGTCGAACTCGGCCGACCGGCTGCGCCACCTCGGCACCTCCGGGGGCAGGATCGGGCCGCGGGGGCCGTGCCCGCGTCGGTCCGCCCGCCGGGAGGTGACCACACGCGGGCCGCGACGCCCCGGGTCCCCGGGGAAATCTCGGACCGAGATCCGGCTGCCGGCGCACACGTCGCTCTGGCCGGCACCGGGGATCGCGGTGCCGGTGGGCGGTCGGCCGGGTACCGGGGCGGTGGGGGTCATGGCGCGAGGATAACCCCGCTCGTGGCGGGTGCGTCGAACCGGCGTGGGCGGGTCGCGGCCCCTCCGCCCCGGGTGCGGGACTACCCTGGGGCCTCGTGAGTGAGAACCGTCGTTGCTGCCGTCCGGGATGTCCCAACCGCGCGGTTGCCACGCTCACCTACGTCTATGCGGACTCCACGGCCGTCATCGGTCCGCTGCCCGCGGTCCGCGAGCCGCACGCCTGGGATCTCTGCGCGGCCCACGCACTGCGCATCACCGCCCCCCGGGGCTGGGACCTGGTGCGCCACCCGGACATCGACACCTCGGCCGAGGACTCGGACCTCACGGCGTTGCTCGACGCGGTCACCGGCGGCCCGGTCGGCGGACGCAGGACCGGCGCCGCCCTGGTCGACGCCGATCGCCTGCGCCGTCTCGGGGTCTCCGATCCCGGGCCGGTCCTCGACGACGCACGGAGCCGCACGGAGGAAGGGTCCGGCCCCGCCACCGGTTCCCCCGGCGCGACCGGACGTCCCCACCTGCGGGTCGTGCCGGACATGGCCACCGCGCCCGACGCCGGGGCCGGCGGGTCCGGTGACGGCCGACCGGAGCCGGGCCCCGCCCCCCGCTGAGCCGCGGGCCACGAGGTCGGTCCGCCGCCAGTACGGCGCGGGTAGGGTCAGGCAGAACACCGACCGACCCGTCTCACACCCCTGGAGCAACACGTGGCACGTAGCGCCGAGTCCGTCCGAGCAGTCATCAAGGCGTACGACGTCCGTGGTGTCGTCGGCGAACAGATCGATGAGGATTTCGTCCGCGAGGTCGGGGCGTCGTTCGCCCGCCTCATGCGTTCGGAGGGTGCCGGCACCGTGGTGATCGGCCACGACATGCGGGACTCGTCTCCGGGCCTGTCCGCCGCCTTCGCCGACGGGGTGACCGCCCAGGGACTGGACGTGGTGACCATCGGCCTGGCCTCGACCGACCAGCTCTACTTCGCCTCCGGTTCACTCGACTGCCCCGGTGCCATGTTCACCGCCAGCCACAACCCCGCCGCCTACAACGGCATCAAACTGTGTCGCCCCGGCGCCAAGCCGGTCGGGCAGGAGTCCGGCCTGCGGACCATCGCGGACGAGGTCATCGAGGGGGTCCCCGCCCACGACGGCGAGGCCGGCACCGCCACCGAGCGGGACGTCCTGGACGGCTACGGCGAGTATCTGCGCGGACTGGTCGACCTGTCGGGCATCCGCCCGCTCACGGTGGCGGTGGACGCCGGCAACGGGATGGGTGGCCACACCGTGCCGGCCGTCCTGGGCGGTCTGCCGCTCGAGATCGTGCCGCTGTACTTCGAGCTCGACGGCAACTTCCCCAACCACGAGGCGAACCCGCTGGAGCCGGCCAACATCGTCGATCTGCAGGCCCTCGTCAGGGAGAGCGGGGCCGACATCGGCCTGGCGTTCGACGGCGACGCCGACCGGTGCTTCGTGGTGGACGAGCGCGGCGAGCCGGTCGCGCCGTCGGCCATCACCGCCCTCGTCGCCGAGCGTGAGCTGGCCAAGGACCCGGGCGCCTCGATCATCTACAACCTCATCACGTCCCGGGCCGTCCCGGAGCTCGTCGAGGAGAAGGGCGGCGTCGCCGTCCGTACCCGGGTCGGGCACAGCTTCATCAAGGCGCAGATGGCCGACACCGGTGCCGTCTTCGGAGGGGAGCACTCGGCGCACTACTACTTCCGCGATTTCTGGGGCGCCGACTCGGGCATGCTCGCCGCGATGCACGTCCTGGCGGCGCTGGGCGGGCAGGACGGGACCCTGTCGGCGCTCATGGCCGAGTACACCCGGTACGCCGCCTCCGGGGAGATCAACTCCACGCTGGATTCCGCCGAGGCGCAGACCGAGCGCATGGAGGCGGTCCTCGCGGCGTTCTCAGACCGGGCCGAGTCCATCGACCGGCTCGACGGTGTGACCGTGGACCTCGGTGACGGGTCGTGGTTCAACCTCCGCGCCTCGAACACCGAGCCGCTGCTGCGCCTCAACGCCGAGGCGCCGACCAGGGAGGGCGTCGCCGCGGTGGTCGACGAGGTCCTCGCGATCGTCCGTGCCTGACCTGACCAGCGACACCGGGGCGGGACGGGTCGATCTCGACGACTCCGAGTCGCTGCGCGCGGCCGACGCCACGGGGGCCCTGCTCCACGCGTCGATGGCGGGAGCCCAGCTGCGCACCGTGGCCACCGCGGTGGACGGTGGGGCGCTCGACGCCCTCGACCGGTTTCGTCCGCGCGCGGTGGTCTGGGTGTCCGGACGGTCCGACCGCGCACGCCACGCGGCCGGCGTGGTGGCCGCACTGGCGGAGATCGGCGGCGGCCCCGCCGTCCCCCCGCTGGTGCTCGCGCGCACCCTGCCCGCGTGGGTCGGCGCTCTCGACGTGGTCCTCGTCTCCGGCGACGACGCCGGCGACCCTCGACTGGTGACCGCGATCGACTCCGCCGCCGGCCGCGGCGCGACCGTCATCGTGGACGTACCCCGGGAGGGCCCGGTCGCCGAGTCCGGCCGCGGCCGCGCCACGTGGCTCGAACCACTCCCGTACGTGCCGCCCCACCGTGGTGTGCTGCGGCACCTGGCGGCCGGGATGGCCGTGCTCGCCGCGCTGGGCGCCCAGGGCCTGGACGTGGCCGCCGCCGCCGACGCCGTCGACATCGAACTCGAGGGGCTCGGCCCCGAACTGGCCACGCCGGTCAACCCGGCGAAGCTGCTCGCGACATCGGTGGCGGGCCGTGACCCGCTCGTGTGGATCCACTCGGACCCGGTGTCCGCGGCCTACTGTGACCGCGCGGTCGCCGCGTTCTGCGACGCCGGCAGGGTCACGGCCGCGTCCTCGGTCCCCGACGCGGTGCGTGCGCACGCCGAACGGGCCCAGGGGCGTCCCCCGACGGATCCGCTGGCGAGCCTGTTCCACGACGAGGAGCTGGACGGACCACGCGACGATCTGCCCGTCAGGTACGTCGGTATGGTGTTGGGCGCGGACGAGGAGATCGTCCGGCTGGCCGCGGGCCCGCTCGCGGATGTCGAGTGGATCACCGATCGCGGTCGGGACACGGCCGGCGACGCCCCGGCCCCGTTGAGCGGAAAGGTGGCAGCGCTCATGGCCCGCACGGAACTGGCCGCCGCCTACCTCCTCGTCGGAGGTCTGTAGGTCCGTGGTCGCACTCGAACCGGTGGTCCAGGCCTACGCCTGGGGCTCCCGGACCGCGCTTCCCGAGCTGTGCGGGACCACCTCGCCGGCGCCCCACCCCGTCGCCGAGCACTGGTTCGGCGCGCACGACTGCGGCTCCTCGCGGTGCTCGGACGGTCGTGGTCTCGACGCACGGATCGCCGCCGACCCCGAGCGCGAGCTGGGCCCGCGGGTGCTGGCCGAGCACGGCGGGGGACTGCCGTTCCTGGTCAAGCTGCTCTCCGCCGAACAGGCACTGTCGCTCCAGGCCCATCCGTCCCCGGAGAAGGCGCGTGAGGGTTTCGCGACGGAGGACGCGCGCGGGATCGCCGTCGACGCGCCGGACCGCAACTACCGCGACGTCAACCACAAGCCCGAGATCCTCGTCGCGCTCACCGAGTTCCACGCCCTCGTGGGCTTCCGCCCGGTGGAGCGCACGGTGGCACTGCTCGACGCGCTGGGCGTCGCGTCCCTGAAGCCCTACCGGGACATGCTCGCCGGGCAGCCCGACGCCGAGGGTCTGCGCGCGGTCTTCACCACCTTCGTCACGATGCCGCACGTCGTACTGGCCGGCGTCGTGCCCGACCTGGTGACCTGTGCGGTGTCCTACCTCACCGACCACGGGGTCGAGGGGCCGTGGTCCCCGGTGGCCGCGACGATCACCGAACTCGCCGAGCGGTACCCGACCGATCCGGGGGTCCTGGGTGCGCTGCTGCTCAACCGGGTCGTCCTCCAGCCGGGCGAGGCCGTCTACCTGGGGCCCGGGCAACTCCACGCCTACCTACGGGGCGTCGGTGTGGAGGTCATGGCCAACTCGGACAACGTCCTGCGCGGCGGCCTGACCCCCAAGCACGTCGACGTCCCCGAACTGATGCGGGTGCTCGAGTTCAGCCCGCTCGCAGACCCCACCGTCCGGGCGGTCGAGGCCGACCGCGACATCCCCGGCGAGGTCGACTACCCCACGCCCGAACCCGATTTCGCGTTGTCGCGCATCGACGTGCCGGCCGACGGCGACCCGGCCGCCTGGCGACCGGAGGGCCCCGAGGTGCTGCTGTGCACCTCCGGCGAGGCGGTCGTCGACTCCGACGGGACGAGCGAGGCCCTCGCGCCCGGGCGGGCCGTGTGGGTACCGGCCTCGACCTCCCGGGTGTGTCTGCGCAGTACCGCCGGGGCCACCGTGTTCCGGACCCGCGTCGCCGGCGGGTGACGGGGCCGACAACCCGGCGGGCCGTCCCGCTAGTGTGGGGCGGAAGTCTTTCGCGAGTCAACGAGGAGCTGGTCGAGGAACATGTCCGCTGATCTGCAGGTTCAGTCCGTCAACGGTGTCGAGTTCAAGGTGGCGGATCTGTCGCTGGCGGAGGCGGGCCGCAAGCAGATCCGTCTGGCCGAGCACGAGATGCCGGGTCTGATGGCGCTGCGCGAGGAGTACGCGGCCGAGCAGCCGCTGGCCGGCGCCCGGATCGCGGGGTCGATCCACATGACGGTGCAGACCGCGGTGCTGATCGAGACGCTGACCGCGCTGGGTGCGGAGGTCCGGTGGGCCTCGTGCAACATCTTCTCCACGCAGGACGAGGCGGCCGCGGCGGTCGTGGTGGGCCCGGAGGGGACCCCGGAGGCTCCGCGGGGCGTGCCGGTGTTCGCGTGGAAGGGCGAGACCCTCACCGAGTACTGGTGGTGCACCGAGCAGATCATGACCTGGCCGGAGACCGAGCCGAACATGATCCTCGACGACGGTGGCGACGCCACGATGCTCGTGATCAAGGGCAAGGAGTTCGAGCAGGCCGGCGCCGTGCCCTCGGACGACTCGGCCTGGTCCGCGGAGGAGAAGGTCTTCCACGCGCTGCTGCGTGAGTCCGTTCCGGCCAACCCGGGCAAGTACACGGCGATCGCCGAGTCGGTCCAGGGCGTGACCGAGGAGACCACCACCGGCGTCCACCGCCTGTACCACTTCCACAACGAGGGCGTGCTGCCGTTCCCGGCGATGAACGTCAACGACGCGGTCACCAAGAGCAAGTTCGACAACAAGTACGGCACCCGTCACTCGCTGCTGGACGGCATCAACCGCGGCACCGATGCCCTCATCGGCGGCAAGAAGGCGCTGGTGTGCGGTTACGGCGACGTGGGTAAGGGCTGCGCGGAGGCGCTGGCCGGTCAGGGTGCGCGTGTGCAGGTCACCGAGATCGACCCGATCAACGCGCTGCAGGCGATGATGGACGGGTTCGACGTGGTCACCGTGGACCAGGCGATCGCCGATGCCGACATCGTCATCACGGCCACGGGCAACAAGGACATCATCACCTTCGAGCACATGACGCGGATGAAGAACAAGGCCATCCTGGGCAACATCGGCCACTTCGACAACGAGATCGACATGGCCGGGCTCGAGTCCGCGGAGGGCGTCACCCGCATCAACATCAAGCCGCAGGTCGACGAGTTCGTCTTCGACGACGACGGCCGCTCGATCATCGTGCTCTCGGAGGGGCGCCTGCTCAACCTGGGCAACGCCACAGGGCACCCGTCGTTCGTGATGTCGAACAGCTTCTCCGACCAGGTGATCGCGCAGATCGAGCTGTTCACCAAGGCCGACCAGTACCCGATCGGGGTGCACCTGCTGCCCAAGATCCTCGACGAGAAGGTCGCCCGCCTGCACGTGGAGGCGCTCGGAGGCTCCCTGACCACGCTGGCCAAGGACCAGGCCGAGTACATCGGCGTGGACGTCGAGGGCCCCTTCAAGCCCGACCACTACCGCTACTGAGCGACGCCGGGGATGGTCGCACGGCTGGTGGTCGTCGAGGGTCTCGACGGCGCGGGGAAGAACACGCTGACGACGGCGCTCGTCGCCGAGCTCGCCTCCCGCGGTCTCTCGGTCGGCCGCCTGGCCTTCCCCCGGTACGGCACCCTGCACGCCGACCTGGCCGCCGACGCACTGCACGGTGGCCAGGCCGGCACCGCGGACTCGCCCCACGCGATGGCACTGCTGTTCGCGATGGACCGGCACGCCGCGCTGGGCGAGCTCGCGCAGCTGGGGTCCACCCACGACGTGGTGCTGCTCGACCGGTACGTGGCCTCCAACGCCGCGTACACCGCCGCCCGGCTCGGTCCGGACCGCGAGTCCGAGGTGGTCGAGTGGATCGGCACCCTCGAGTTCGACCGGCTCGGGCTGCCCGTCCCCGACCTGCAGATCCTGCTCGACACCCCGGTGGAGCTGGCGGCACGGCGCGCGGGCTCCCGGGAGGCCGCCGATCCGGCGCGCGTCCGCGACCGCTACGAACGCGACACGGAGCTGCAGGCGGCGACCGGGCGGGTCTACCGTCGGCTCGCCGCCGCAGAGTGGCGTTCGACCTGGCGCGTGATCGGGGCGGACCCCCACGTGCGGGAGTTGGCCGACCTCGTCGTCGTCCCCCCTCCGGCCGCCGCGCCGCACCCCGGTCCGTCGGGTCGGCCGGGTAAGGTCTGAGAGGGCAGGAACACGACCCGCGGTGCGTGCCCACGGGTGGTGAGCCTGACGACGCCTACACGACACGCCGACACAAGTGGTGACCATGACCCCGAAGATCCTCGTCGTCGACGACGACGCCGCACTGGCAGAGATGCTCACCATCGTCCTGCGGGGCGAGGGGTTCGAGACCGAGATCGTCGGCGACGGAGTCCGGGCCATCGAGACGTTCCGCGCGGTGCAGCCCGACCTGGTTCTGCTGGACCTCATGCTGCCGGGCAAGAGCGGGATCGACGTGTGCCGCGAGATCCGCGCCGAGTCCCGGGTGCCGATCGTCATGCTCACGGCCAAGACGGACACCGTCGACGTGGTGCTCGGCCTGGAGTCCGGCGCGGACGACTACATCATGAAGCCCTTCAAGCCGAAAGAGCTGGTGGCCCGCATCCGGGCCCGCCTGCGTCGCGGCGAGGACGAGCCCAGCGAGGTCCTGCACATCGGCGACGTGACGATCGACGTCCCCGCGCACACGGTCACCCGCGAGGGCACGCCGATCCCGCTCACCCCGCTCGAGTTCGACCTCCTGGTGGAACTGGCCCGCAAGCCCCGCCAGGTGTTCACGCGTGAGGTCCTGCTCGAACACGTGTGGGGCTACCGCCACTCGGCCGACACCCGGCTGGTCAACGTCCACGTCCAGCGCCTGCGGGCGAAGATCGAGAAGGACCCCGAGAACCCGGAGGTCGTCCTCACCGTGCGCGGCGTCGGCTACAAGGCCGGTCCGGTCTCGTGACCACCGCTCGTCCCGACGACGCGGTGGCGTCCACCGGGGACGAGCCCGACACCCGGGACGTGACCGACTCGTCACCGACCTTCCGGGAGCGACTGTCCGAACTCGACCCGGCCGCCATCGGCGGTCGGATCGCGCGGCTGTGGCGGCGGTCGCTGCAGCTGCGGGTCGTCACCTCCACGCTGGCGCTGTCGATGGGCGTGATCCTCACGATCGCGTTCATGTTGCAGAGCCAGATGGCCGCCCAGCTGCTGTCGACCAAACTCGATGCGGCCATCGAGCAGGCCAGCAGGCTCCGCCTCACGGTGCAGGCGCAGATCGCCGCCACCGACGAGGGCACGAGCGAGCAGTCCCGGATCGACCAGGCGCGGAGCGCCATCAGCGACCGCGGGCTCGCCTCCGACGGGGACTCCGTCCACGCCGGCACCTTCGACCCGATCCTCGTGGTGCCGGACCAGACCGGCCGCGGCCAGGTGGTCAGCCCCTCCGGGGCGCAGGTGCCACCGGAGCTGCAGTCCCTGGTCCAGCGGGGCAGGATCGCCTCCCAGTACGTCACCGTCGACTTCCGTGGCGAGCAGGTCAAGGCGCTCATGCTCGGCACGCCGACGGACTCCTCCATCCCCGGACTCGAGCTGTACCTCGTCTACCCGCTCACCGCGGAGGAACAGACCCTCGGGATCATGCGGGGGATCGTCGCCACGGCGGGCCTGGCGATCATCGTCCTGTCCGCGGCGATCGCGTGGATAGTGGCCCGGCAGGTCGTCCTGCCCGTGCGGCAGGCGGCCTCCATCGCCCAGCGCTTCGCCAACGGCCACCTCAAGGAACGGATGGTCATCCGCGGCGAGGACGACGTCGCGCGCCTGGCCATGGCGTTCAACGACATGGCGCAGAGCCTGTCGGACCAGATCACCCAGCTCGAGGAGTTCGGTGACCTGCAGAAGCGGTTCACCTCAGATGTCTCCCACGAGCTACGCACACCGCTGACCACCGTCCGGATGGCGGCGGACATCATCTCCGACTCCGCCGCCGACCTGGACGCCCCCGCCAAACGCGCGGTGGAGCTGCTCGAATCCGAACTCGACCGGTTCGAGAGCCTGCTCACCGACCTGCTCGAGGTCTCCCGTCACGACGCCGGCATGGCCGAGCTCGCGACGGCCGAGATGGACGTGCGCACCTCCGTCGCGGACTCGGTCGGCACCGTGGCTCACATCGCCGAGGCCGCCGGGGTGGAGGTCGAGGTCGACATGCCCGACGAGCCGGTCATGGCCGAGGTCGACTCGCGGCGCGTCGAGCGGATCCTGCGCAACCTCGTGGCGAACGCGCTCGACCACAGTGAGTCCAAGCCGGTGAAGGTCACCCTGCGGTGTTCGGACGCCGCCCTCGCCGTCTCGGTCCGCGACCACGGGGTGGGGCTCAAACCCGGGGAGGAGACCCGGGTGTTCAACCGCTTCTGGCGCGCCGACCCCTCACGGGTGCGACGTTCCGGCGGCACCGGGCTCGGCCTGGCGATCGCCCTCGAGGACGCCAAGCTCCACGGGGGCCGGCTGGACTGCTGGGGCAGCCCGGGGGAGGGGTCCTGCTTCCGTTTGACCATCCCGCGGCGCCGCGGCGGCACCCTCACCTCCAGCCCGCTGCCCCTCACCCCCGAGGACGAGGCCAGGCTCGTGCGTACCGGCTCGCCGACCCCCCTCGAGCGGGTCACCGGGGCAGGGGAGAGCCGGCCATGACCCGGCCCCGGCCCCGGTCCCTGCTCGTGTCGGTGGCGCTGGCCTGCGCGACCGGGCTGGCGGCGACCGGGTGCGCCACGCTGCCCTCGTCGTCGTCCCCCCAGGTCATCGACACCTTCTCGCCGGAGGGCAGCGAACTGTCGGTCCCCACGCCGGTACCGGACCAGGAACCGGACCTCCTGGTCCGCGACTTCCTCAAGGCCGCGGCGATCGCCGATCAGCGGCACGCCGCCGCCCGTCAGTTCCTCACCCCGGACGCCGCCGAGAACTGGGACGACCTCGCGGAGACCATCATCGTGCTGCGCGCCGACCTCAGCGCCGAGGGCGGCCGGTCGGCCGACCGCGCCGAGTACACGCTGCGTGCGGAGAAGGTCGGCACCCTTGACCCCGGCGGCATCTTCCGCGAGGACGTCGGCCAACTCGAGGTCACCATCGGCCTGACCCGCACCGACGGCCAGTGGCGCATCGACGAACTGCCGCCCGGGGTGGTGATCGAGAAGGCCGAGTTCTTGTCGACCTACGCGCAACGGGACCTGTTCTTCCTCTCCGGATCCGGTGACGCGCTCGTCCCGGACCCGCGCTGGACGGCCGCCGACCGCACCGATCTCGAGTACTCGCTCGTCAATCTGCTCGCCACCGGCCCCCGGCCCGGACTCACCGACGCGGTCCTGTCCCGCGTACCCGCCTCCGTCTCCGTCCGCCCCGACGAGGACGAGGACGGCGCCGACGCCGCGGGCACCACCATCGACTTCGCCCGATTGCCGGTCCTCAGCAGCCAGGCCACCACCCAGTTCGCCGCGCAGGTCGTGTGGACCCTCGCCCGCGCCGACGTCCCCGGCCCCTACCGCCTCGAGCGGGACGGCGCCCCCCTCGACGAGCGATACGCGACCGGGTGGACCACCGAGGACGTCCGTGACTTCGACCCCTACCCGCCGGCGGAGCCCATGCGATACGCCCTCACCGCCGCGGACGGGTTGGTGCGGCTCGAGGCCGGCGGCGCACGACCGGCCTCGGGGCCCTGGTCGGAGGTGCGCGGCGGCACCAACGCGGTGATCTCCCACGACGGACGCAACCTCGCCGTGGTGACCGGGGAGGGGGAGATCGGACCGCGCCGTGTCCTGGTGGGGCCGATCGACGGCGCGCCCGCCGAGGCCCTCACCGCCGGGACGGTGGCCGGCCCGACGTTCCACCCGGTGACCGGGCGGGCCTGGGTGCTGGTCGACGACGCGCGACTGCTCCGTATCGGGATGGGCGAGAACGCCCCCGCCGTCCAGGAGATGGACGCCGGGCCGCTGCTCGCCCTCGGGGCGAGGGTGACCGGCCTGCGTATCGACCAGTCCGGAACCCAACTGGCCGTGGTCGTCGACGGCAAGGTGTTCATCGGCGCGTTGTCCGCCGAGACCGGACAACCGCTGCCGGGCACGTTCCGCCAGGTCGGCCGCGCACTCGGGGAGACCGTCACCGCCGTGGCGTGGCGGGACCGGTCCACGATCGTCGTGGGTCGCGACACCACCGAGGCCCCCGTCGCGACCGTCTCCGTGGACGGGGCGATCGCCGAGCCGTTGTCCCAGCGAAACATCTCGGGACCGGTGACCGCGGTCGCGGCGGCCGGGCGCGAGATCTACGTGGTGGACCGGCGGTCCCTGCTGCGACTCGACACCGGTGCCGACACCGGTGACAGGTACTGGCGGGAGATCGCCGGACTGGCCGCCATCCGCGCGGACCCGGTGGTGGCGGGCTGAGCCGGTGACCGCCGGGGACGAGGGTGCGCCGGCCCGGTGGCGCGGCGGGGAGACCTGGACCGCGGCTCTCGCCGACCTGGTCGTACCCGTGGAATGCGCCGGATGCGGCCGCCCCCGTCACCGGTGGTGCCCGGACTGCGCCGCCACACTCGCGGGCGCCCCGCTGGGAGTGCGGACCCGCGCCGACCTGCGGGTGCCGGTCTGGGCGCTGTCCCGGCACGCCGGCCCGGCCGCCCGGGCGGTGTCGGCCTACAAGGACCGCGGGCGGGCCGACCTGGCACGGCCACTCGGAGCGGCCCTGGCCGCGGCCGTCGACGTGCTCCGGGCAGACGGGGAGATCGCGGAGGCGGGCGACCGCCCCACCGTGCTGGTGCCCGCGCCCGCGTCGGCGCGGGCCCGGCGGCGGCGGGGGTTCGACCACGTCCGCGGCGTGGTGGACGTCCTCGCCGCCGAGCTCGCCGGCTCGGTGCCGGGCGGGCCGGTGGTGGTGGCCCCGCTCCTCGAGGTCCGGGGACGGGTGCGGGACGCGGCCGGGCTCGGCGCGCAGGCCCGCGCGGACAATCTCTCGGGGCGGATCCGCCGCCGCCCGGTGGGCACCGGGTTGCGGGCGACCCCGGGGGCGCCGGCGACCGTGCCCGCCCTGTTGGGGACACCGTCGACCGTGCTCCTCGTCGACGACGTGGTCACCACGGGCGCCACTGCCGCGCAGTGCGTCGCGGTCCTGGACGCGGGCGGGCTGCGCGTCACGGGTGTGCTCGCCGTGACCGCCGCCTGACGGCGGACGACTCCCCGCGGGGGAGGGGTCGACGCGACCTTCGCGGTCCGCGGGTCCGCGCCCACGCGAGGGGGTAGGGTGGGTTTTGGACACGTTCACCAGCACGTTCGCCGCCTGGCGGCTCCGGTGGACAGCGTCTGCAGAGTATCCACTCAGCCATGTGGGTGGCCCCTTCGGCCGGGATTCCGGGCGGTTACCGGATCGGCCGCAGCGGTCCGCCGCAGGCCCGATGAGGAGGAGCTTCGATGGCGAAGACCCCCGCAGTCCTGCTTGATCCCGCCACCTTCGACGGTCCGTCGACGGACGACCCCGGTACGCCGGAGGCCCCGGTCACCATCCGTGGCCGCAATGTCGAGGTCCCCGAACACTTCGCGAGCCGCATCAACGCCAAGCTCGCGAAGATCGAGAAGATCTCGCCGGCCATCCAACGGTTCGACGTGATCCTGCTGCACGAGAACAACCCGCGGCTGTCCAAGGTGAGCCAGCGCATCGAGATCACCCTCAAGGGCAAGCCCGGCGTCGCTCGCGCGGAGGCGGCCGAGGACACCTTCTACGCGGCCCTCGAGTCGGCGGTCGCCAAGCTCGAGCGTCAGATGCGCAAGGCCCGCACGCGGCGCAAGATCAGTCACTCCGGCCACCGGCGCCCCCAGTCCGTCGCCGAGGCGACCGCCGAGCTGACGGCCGACGCCGCCCCGGCCGAGATGCTGGACGGGGTCGACGGCGCCGAGTACAACGACGGGGTCGACGAGCAGATGCCGGGACAGATCGTGCGGAAGAAGGAGCACGACGGCACCCCGATGTCGGTCGACGAGGCACTCGAGAAGATGGAGCTGGTGGGCCACGACTTCTATCTCTTCCGGGATACCGAGACCGGACGCGCCACCGTCGTCTACCGCCGGCACGCGTTCGACTACGGGCTCATCACCCTGAGCGACGAGGGCTGACGGCCCCGTCCCGTAACCCCCGAGGGCGGTCCGGTCCCCCCTGACCGGACCGCCCTCGGCGTGTCACGACGGCCCACAGCACCTAGGATGAGGACGGGCCGGCGTGTCGCCACGCAGGTCGCCGTATCCACGACCACTTCCCCGACCACGAGGACGTTCGAGACTGTGTCGATTCTTTCCAAGCTGCTCCGTGCCGGCGAGGGGCGAAAGCTCAAGAAGTACACCGCTCTCGCCGACTACGTGGACACACTCGCCGACGAGACGGAGAAGCTGAGCGACGACGAACTGCGGGCAAAGACCGACGAGTTCAGGCGTCGCGTCGCCGACGGGGAGACGTTGGACGAGCTCCTCCCGGAGGCCTTCGCGGTGGCCCGCGAGGCGGCCCACCGGGTCCTCGGTCAGAAGCCCTACAAGGTGCAGATCATCGGCGCCATCGTGCTGCACACCGGCTCGGTCGCCGAGATGAAGACCGGCGAGGGCAAGACCCTGACCTGTGTGTTGCCGGCCTACCTCAACGCGCTGGCCGGTAACGGCGTGCACGTGGTCACCGTCAACGACTACCTGGCCAAGCGCGACGCGGAATGGATGGGTCGCGTCCACCGCTTCCTCGGCCTGTCGGTGGGAGCGATCCTCGGCGGGATGACCCCGGCGCAGCGCCGCGAGGCCTACCACGCCGACATCACCTACGGCACCAACAACGAGTTCGGCTTCGACTACCTGCGCGACAACATGGCGCACGACACCGCCGACCTGGTCCAGCGCGGCCACAACTACGCGATCGTGGACGAGGTCGACTCGATCCTCATCGACGAGGCGCGGACCCCGCTCATCATCTCGGGACCCGCCGACGGTTCCAGCAAGTGGTACGGCGAGTTCGCACGCATCGCGCCGCTGCTGGAGGAGGGGACCCACTACGAGGTCGACCGCAAGAAGCGGACCATCGGCGTGACCGAGCAGGGCGTGGAGTTCGTCGAGGACCAGCTGGGGATCGACAACCTCTACGAGGCCGCGAACTCGCCCCTGGTGAGCTACCTGAACAACTCCATCAAAGCCAAGGAGCTGTTCACCAAGGACAAGGACTACATCGTCCGCGACGGCGACGTGATCATCGTCGACGAGTTCACCGGCCGCGTCCTCGACGGGCGTCGCTACAACGAGGGCATGCACCAGGCGATCGAGGCCAAGGAGCGGGTCGAGATCAAGGCCGAGAACCAGACGCTGGCCACCATCACCCTGCAGAACTACTTCCGGCTGTACGACAAGCTGGCTGGCATGACGGGCACGGCCGAGACCGAGGCCGCCGAGCTCTACTCGATCTACAAGCTCGAGGTCATGCCCATCCCGACCAACCGGCCGATGGCCCGCGAGGACCAGGCGGACCTCATCTACAAGACGGAGGAGGCGAAGTTCGCCGCCGTCGTGGAGGACATCGCCGAGCGGGTCGAGAAGAAGCAGCCGGTGCTCGTGGGCACCGCCTCGGTCGAGCGCAGTGAGCACCTGTCCAAGCTGCTCACGCGCAAGGGCATCAAGCACCACGTCCTCAACGCCAAGTTCCACGCCTCGGAGGCGCAGATCATCGCGCAGGCCGGACGGCCCGGTGCGGTCACGGTCGCCACGAACATGGCCGGCCGCGGCACCGACATCGTCCTCGGCGGCAACGCCGACATCATCGCCGACCTCAACCTGCGCGAGCGCGGTCTCGACCCGGTCACCACCCCGGAGGAGTACGAGCAGGCCTGGGACACCGAGATCGAGCGGATGCGCACGCTCACCAAGGAGGAGGCGGAGCGGGTCCGCCAAGCCGGTGGCCTGTACGTGCTCGGCACCGAGCGGCACGACTCGCGGCGCATCGACAACCAGCTGCGCGGGCGCTCGGGACGTCAGGGCGACCCGGGCGAGTCACGCTTCTACCTCTCGCTGGGTGACGAGCTCATGAGGCGCTTCAACGGTGCTGCCGTCGAGGCGATCATGAATCGTCTGAGCCTGCCCGACGACGTGCCGATCGAGGCCGGCATGGTCTCGCGGGCCGTGAAGAACGCGCAGACGCAGGTCGAGTCGCAGAACTTCGAGATCCGCAAGGACGTCCTCAAGTACGACGAGGTCATGAACCAGCAGCGCACGGTGATCTACCGTGAGCGCAAGCGGATCCTCGAGGGCGAGGACATCACCGACCAGGTCGAGTCGATGATCTACCAGGTCGTCAGCGCCTACGTCGACGGTGCCACCGCCGAGGGGTACGTCGAGGACTGGGACCTGGACAAGCTGTGGGACGCGCTCCACCAGCTCTACCCGGTGACGATCGCGGCGCAGGACATCATCGACGGCGACGAATACGGGTCGTCCGGCGACCTGTCCGCCAAGAACCTCAAGGACGCCGTCCTCGACGACGTCTTCGCCCGCTACGACGAGCGTGAGGCAGAGATCGAGGGCATCGGCGGGGAGGGTGCCATGCGTCAGCTCGAGCGGTCGGTCATGCTGCAGGTCCTCGACCGGAAGTGGCGCGAGCACCTCTACGAGATGGACTACCTCAAGGAGGGCATCGGCCTCCGCGCGATGGCCCAGCGTGACCCGCTCGTCGAGTACCAGCGCGAGGGCTACGACATGTTCTCGGTGATGATGGACGGCGTCCGTGAAGAGACGGTGGCGTTCCTCTTCAACGTCAAGGTCGAGGCCAACCAGCAGCAGAAGGCGATGGCCGGTCCCTCCGCGTCGCAGGCGGCGGCACTCGCCGGCGCCAACCCGATCCTCCGGGCCGCCGGTACCGGCCGGGATGTGAGTGCGGACCAGATGCAGTTCTCCGGCCCGTCGGAGAGTGGCGACCCGGAGCTGGTCGACGAGGGTGCCTCCGCGAACCGGGCGGAGCGGCGGTCTCAGGAGCGGCAGCAGCGCGCAGAGCGCCGCGAGAGGGCGGCCAAGGCCGCCACGAGGGGCCGCCGGGACTGACCCGGCACCCCCGCGCGGCCCGCGGGATGGTTCAGACCAACCTGAGGGCCACGCAGCCGGCACCGGTGGGGGTGACCCGAATGCGGGCCGCGACGGCGAACAGTCGCGGCCCGCGGGCGTACGTGGCGCAGACCTCGTAATCGACCGCCTCCGCGTCCGGCGCTCGTCCGGGGTCGGCCGTGCGGCCTTCCGACCTGCCGGACTCCGACCTGCCGGGGTCGGCGGCGTGGATGTGCAGCCGGTGGACCCTGGCCGGTCCCAGGTGCTGTCCGGGCACACCGTCACGCGCGAGCGTGCGCAGCATCTCCGCCAGATGGGGTGGGAACGCGCCCCTGGTGTGGTGCGGGGCCCGCCTGCGATCCACGACTTCCAGAGCCATGACGACCAGGGCGTGTGCGGCCCGCCGCGCGGGGACCGGCACGCCGCGTTCCGGAGCCGGCACCGGCCTGGCGGGCGGGGTGACGACGCACTCCCGATCCGCCGGCCCCGCGGCCCCCGGCACTCCCGGCGCGGGTTCGGTGGAGGGTAGGGGCCGGACGCGTCCGGCCTCCCGATCTGTTTCGGCCGACCGGGGAGGCCGCACCGTCGTGGGTGGTGAAACGGGCGTCGGTGCCATCTGGGGTCTGCTCCCTCCCGCGCCGGACCCGGGGTGGTCTGGCGTGCTCTACCCCTCATGACGCGCCGGAACGGGCGCCCGGTTCCACCTCGCCTACTGCACCGTGGCCGGGTGTTGCCTAGGCTGTCCCCATGCGTGGACTGATAGTCGACTACTTCGGGGTGCTGGACGGCACGGAGGAGGACCGTGAGAACTGGCGGTCGATCCTGACCGGTGCGAGGGCGAATGACGTCCGTCTCGCCGTGCTGAGCAATGAACCCGAGGGGCCGGGGGCGGACCGTGTCCGGGAGGACGCCCGCGATCTCGGGATCGAGCACGTGGTGCTCAGCGGTGTGACCGGGGTGGAGAAGCCCGAGCCCGAGGCGTTCCTGGAGGCGGCGCGCCGGCTCGAACTCGAGCCGCGGGAGTGCGTGATGGTCGACGACGCCATCGAGAACGTCCTCGGCGCCGTGCGGACCGGCATGATCGGCGTGTTCTACCAGGTGTTCGACCGTGCGGCCGTGGAGATCCGGGGACTCCTCGGGTTGGACGAGGTGGTCTGACACCGTGGCGACCAGGTTGGCCACCGCGGACGCGGATCTGCTCGTCGGTGACGCCGCGCGTTCCCGGAGCAGGCACTCGTGCTCGTTGGCGCTGGTCGCCAGGGACGAACCGTGGGACATCGACCGCGTCATGGAGTTCGTCGACGCCCGCCTGGCCGACGCGCCCCGGTACCGTCAACGGATCCGGCATATCCCCTTCTCCCTGGCCAGGGCCGTGTGGGTGGACGACCCGGACTTCGACCTCAGTTTCCACGTCCGGCGGTCGGCGCTCCCCGCTCCCGGCGGGATGCGCCAGCTGGCCGACCTCGTGGCGCGGCTCGTCGACAGGCCACTGGAGGCGGATCGCCCGCTGTGGGAGCTGTACCTCATCGAGGGGCTTCCGGATGGACGGTTGGCGATCCTCACCAAGACGCACCATGCGCTGCTGGGCGGTCCCCACGCCGTGGATCTCGCCCAGGTGCTCGTGACGGACGAGCGGGCCTCCGCGGATGTCGACGAGGTCGCCACGTGGACCCCGGTGCCGGCGCCCGGGGACGGGGTCCTCGTCCTGGACGCGCTCATGACCATCGCGACCGACCCCCTGGAGCTGGTGCGCCGCTCGGCCCGCCTGGCTCACGCGCTGGAGCGGGCCACCCGCGGACTGGTCGGCGCGGCGAATCTGTCGGTGCTCCGTCCCGCAGGCGGTCTGGCGGAGATGTTCCGCACCACCCGTCCCCGCGGGAGCCGGGTGGGGTTGGCGTCCTTCCCTCTCGCGCAGGCGCGGGAGATCGCGCGCGAGCACTCCTGCAAGGTGAATGACGTCGTGCTCGCCGTGCTCTGCGGGGCACTGCGGTCCTGGATCCTGTCGTGCGGCCACCCCCTGTCCACCTCGGACACGCTCAGGGCGATCGTGCCGATGGCGGTGACCTCGGAGGCCGACGGGTCGGAGAACCAGAGCGAGGCCACCTCGGCGGAGATCGCCTCGGCGCTCATCGGCATGCCGGTCGGGGAGCCCAATCCCCGTATGCGTCTGGCGCAGATCGCCCGCGAGACGGCCACCCAGCGTCATCCGCGTGAGGCCGTGGGGGCCAAGTCCCTGGCGCGGCTGTCCGGGTTCGCTCCGCCCACCCTGCACGCGCTGGCCTCCCGGGCGGCGATCATGTTGCCGTCGGAGAGCTACGACCTGGTCGTCACGAACGCGCCCGGTCCCCAGCGCAAGGTGTTCTGGGGCGATGGCGAACTCGTCGAGGTCTACCCCGTCCCGGCCCTGCTCGAGGGGCAGGCGTTGGCCGTGTCGATGAGCAGCTATGCCGGGGCCGTGTACTGCGGGTTCACCTCGGATCGCCAGGCCGTCCCGGACGTGGAGGAGATCGGAGAGCTCATCTCGTCCGCGTTGGACGAGCTCACCGGCACCGCCGGTTGAGCAGCACCGCCTGCTGACCATCACCCGCCCGAGGAGAGTCCATCATGCGTTTGTTCGTCCCCGCCACCATGGCGATGCTCGAGACCCTGCTCGAGGCAGGGGAGATGCCCGTGCGGAGCGGCACCGCGTTCGCGGCGACCCCCGCGCTCATCGAGTCCTACGCCGAGGGCGACATGGAGGAGATCGAACACGTGGCGTTCCTCGAGGCCGCGCGGGCGTCGCTCCGGCTGCTCGGCGGTGAACTCGACTCCGGCGCCGCGCACGAGGCCCACCCGTACCGGCGGGTCGTGGTGAGCGCGGACGTCCCCGACGGGCGGGTGCAGCCGCGGCCGGACCTGGACACCGCCGTGGTGCGGCTGGACGGTGCCACGGTGGGGACCGCGGAGATCGCCGCCGTCCACGTTGATCTGGCCGGGGCCGTGGACCTGGTGAAGGACGCGGTCGAGGTGGTGGACCGTGCGGATCTAGGGGACGAGGACGCCGAGCTCACCGTCGGTGACGCCCTCGACGTGGACCTGGCGTGGTACGACGCGGTGGAACTGCCGTTCCTGCTCACGCTGCTCTAGGGGTGCGGGCGCACCCGGGCCGGACACCGCCCGGATGCCGGGACTGCCCCGATCGCCTGCGGACCCGGGTCGACGGCGGGGAGAATCGGCCGGGGAGATCCTTTCGGGCGGGAACCTACGCTACCGTAGGTTCATAGTCCGGAAGCGTCGGTCCGACCCCCGGGCCGCGGGTATCCGGTATCAAGGAGGCACCAGTGTCCGAGTCGAGAAGTGGGCTCAATCGCGTCCTGCGTGCGGCGGCCGCGCGGGTTCCGGAGCCGCGGGGGGCGCGTACGTTCCTCAACCGCCTCACCCACCCGCTGCGGATGGACGACTACTCCTCGCTCATCTACCCGCTGTGGTCGTCCCGCGAGCTGCGCGGCGAGATCGTCTCCGTGCGCCGTGAGGCCGACGACGCGGTGACCCTCGTGATCAAGCCGGGCTGGGGCGCCACGCCCGAGTACCGCCCCGGTCAGTACCTGGGGATCGGCGTCCTGCTCAACGGCCGGTGGACCTGGCGCTCGTACTCGTTGACGTCGGCGCCCACGACGGGGCGTGGCGAGTACTCGGTGACGGTCAAGGCCCTGCCGGAGGGGCTGCTGAGCAACCATATCGTCGGAACGGTCGAGCCGGGGATGATCGTCCGGCTGCAGGCGCCGGCCGGTGATTTCCACCTGCCCTCGCCCACGCCCGAGAAGCTGATGTTCGTCACCGCCGGCTCGGGCATCACCCCGGTGATGGGCATGCTGCGGTCGCTGGACCGCCGCTCGGCCGACGAGGGGTTCCCCGACGTGGAGCACGTCCACTCGATCCGCGACCGTGATGACGCACTGTTCCACGACGAGCTCCTCGCGCTGGAGCGCACCCAGCCGGGTTACACGCTGCACCTGCGGGTGACCAGCGAGGACGGCCGCATCGACTCCGAGCAGATGTCGGCGCTCGTGCCGGACTGGTCGGAGCGTCCCACCTGGGCGTGCGGGCCCTCGGCGATGCTCGACGAGCTGACCGAGCACTTCGAGGCCACGGGACGGGACGATCTCCACATGGAGCGTTTCACCGTGGACCGCAACGCGGGCGCGTCGGGCGGGACGGTCAAGTACGGCTCGACCGACAAGACGGTGGAGCTCGACGGGGCCACCACGATCCTCGAGGGCGGGGAGAGCGTGGGCGTGCAGATGCCGTTCGGTTGCCGGATGGGTATCTGCCAGACGTGCGTCGTGGGCCTGGAGGAGGGCCACGTCCGCGACCTGCGCAACGGCACCGACCACGGTCCGGGGGAGCGGATCCAGACCTGCGTCTCGGTGGCGCTGGGGGACGTCGAGATCAAGATCTGATCGGCCGGCCGGCGCCCCCGTGAGGCCCGGGCGCCGGCCGGATCACGACCGTCGGCGGGGCCACGCCCCGCCGCAGTCCACCGGATCAGTCCTGGTCGAACCCCAGCGCCCACGGGTCGTTGGACTGCAGCGCCCCCAGTAGTTCACGCACCGCCAGCGCCCGGCGGTGCACGGCCGGGTCGGTGACGGCGTCGAAGGCACACTCGGGGTCCGCGGGCGGGCCCTGGTGGGTGCATCCGCGCGGGCACTCGCGGGCGATCTCGTCGAGGTCGGAGAACGCGGCCACCACGTCGTCGGGGGAGACGTGCGCCAGCCCGAAACTTCGGATGCCGGGGGTGTCCACCACCCAGCCGCCCGTCGCCAGTTCGAGTGCGACGGACTGCGTGGAGGTGTGTCGGCCCTTGCCGACGCCGGAGACCACGCCCGTCGCCCTGTATGCATCGGGGACCAGGCGGTTGACCAACGTCGATTTGCCGACGCCCGAGTGTCCGATCATCGCAGAGATCCGGCCGTCGATCAGGTCGTGGAGATCGTCCAGCTCGTCGTCGACCCCCACCCGCAGGACCGGCACGTCGAGTTCGGCGAATTCGGCGGCGAACACCGACGGGTCGTCCAGGTCGCCCTTGGTCAGGCACAGGACCGGGTCCAGCCCCCCGGTGTAGGCGGCGACGAGGGCGCGGGCGACGAACCCGGCGCGCGGCGGGGGGTCGGCGACGGCCACGACGATGAGCAGGAGCTCGGCGTTGGCCACCACGACCCGCTCGTAGGGGTCGGAGTCGTCGGCGGTCCGGCGCAGCACCGTCGAGCGTTCCTCGACGCGG
The DNA here is from genome assembly GCF_017168155.1 of Dietzia sp. KRD202. NCBI lineage: Bacteria > Bacillati > Actinomycetota > Actinomycetes > Mycobacteriales > Dietziaceae > Dietzia > Dietzia sp. KRD202. The sequence continues at coordinate 177,922 of NZ_JABFAN010000018.1, forward strand.
ACGATCCGGGCGAGGGTGTCGCGCGCGCCGGTGAGGTCGCCGACGACGCCCACGCGGTCACCCACCACCACGGGGGTCCGGCCGAGCTCGCGGGCCCGCATGGCGACGACGCGGGTCCCGGCGGTGTGGTCGGGGCCGTCGTCGAGCAGGACGCAGCCCCAGCGCCCGCGGTCGACGGCGACGATCATCGCGGCGGCGGCGTCGTCATGGCTGGGCCGACGTTTGGTCCTGGGGCGTGAGCCCTTCCCGGGCCGGACCCGGACGTCGGACTCGTCCCACCCCCGTGCGCTGCCCGCACCCCGTCCGCTCGGCATGGCCGCCCGTCAGCCCTGTCCGGCGAGCATGTCGGCCCACATCGCGGTGAAGCCGGGCATGGTCTTGGAGGTGGACTCGACGTCGTCGACCCCGACGCCCGGGGCCACGAGGCCGATGATGGCGCCGGCGGTGGCCATGCGGTGGTCGGCGTAGGCGCACCAGGGCGCGCCGTGCAGCGGGGCCGGGGTGATCTCGAGGCCGTCGTCGAGCTCGGTGACGCTGCAGCCCACGGCGCCGAGTTCCGCGGCGAGCGCGGCGAGGCGGTCGGTCTCGTGTCCGCGCAGGTGCGCGATGCCGGTGAGCCGGGAGGGGCCGTCGGCGAGCGCGCACAGCGCGGCGACGGTGGGGGTGAGCTCGCCGATGGCGGACAGGTCCAGGTCGACGGGGGACAGGCGCTCGGGTCCGACGACGACGAGGGTGCCGTGGCCCGCACCGTCGGCGTCTTCGAGCGTGACCGACGCGCCCATGTCCCGCAGGATGCCACGGATGGCGTCCCCGGGCTGGGTGGTGGCGGCGGGCCAGTGCGGGACGCGGACGGTCCCGCCGGTGACCGCGGCGGCGGCGAGGAACGGGGTGGCGTTGGACAGGTCCGGTTCGACGACCCTGTCGACGGCCGCGATCGCACTCGGCGCGACCCGCCATGAGGACGGGGTCGGCTGGTCGACGGCGACGCCGGACTCGCGGAGCATCTCCAGGGTCATCTCGATGTGCGGCCCGGAGGGGACCGGCGAGGCGCCGACGTGGACCAACTCCGCGCCCTCGTCGAACCGCGCGGCGGAGAGCAGCAGGCCGGAGACGAACTGCGAGGAGGCGGAGGCGTCCATCTCGACGCGGCCGCCCCGCAGAGAGCCGGTGCCGTCGACGGTGAACGGCAGGCTGCCCCCGGTGATGGCGGCGCCCAGTGCGCGCAGGGCGTCGAGCACGGTGGCCTGCGGGCGGACACGGGCCGCGGGGTCGCCGTCGAAGGTGGACCGGCCGGTCGCCAGGGCGGCGACCGACGGGACGAAGCGCATCACCGTGCCGGCCAGTCCACACTCGACGTCGGCGCCCCGCAGCTCACCGGGGGTGATGACGAGGTCGGTGTCACCCGGGCCGAGTGGTCCGGACGGTCCCTCGATGCGTGTCCCCAGCGCCTGCAGCGCGCCGATCATGAGATCGGTGTCCCGACTGCGCAGCGTGCCGACCAGGCGGGAGGGGCCGTCGGCCAGCGCCGCGAGCACCAGAGCACGGTTGGTCAGTGACTTGGACCCGGGGATGGTGACGTCCGCGTCGACGGGGCCGGCGGCGACGGGCGCGTTCCAATGACTCACCTGGTCATTGTCGCCCATCGCGGCGGCATCCGCCGGACCCGGGTGCGAGGATGTCGGCATGTGTGGACGGTTCTCCCTCTCCTCGGACCCGGCGCTGCTCGCGGTGGAGCTGGACGCGGTCGACGAGGCGACGTCCCCGCCTCCCGGCCTGTTCCCCGCCAGCGCGCCCCGGGCCCCGCGGTTCAACATCGCGCCCACCACCACGATCCCGGTTCTGGCACTGGACGTTCCGCGGTCCGAGAGGCTCGTCGAGCCGGCCGGAACGGCGGCGACGGCGGGTCAGGGCGCGACCCCGGGCCCGGGCGCAGCGGCGGGCACGGCGACGCCCCGGCGGGTGCTCCGGGCGATGCGGTGGGGGCTCGTTCCCTCGTGGGCGGGGGACTCACAGCGGCTGCCGAACCTGTTCAACGCCCGGGTGGAGACCGCGTACTCCAAGCCGTCGTTCCGGTCCGCGGTCGCCCGCCGGCACTGCGTGATCCCGATGGACGGCTGGTACGAGTGGGTGCCGGGCGAGCCCGCCACCCCCGGCGGGAAGGCCGGTCCCAAGCAGCCGTACTTCATGAGCCTGCCAGGGGACCGCGGCCTGCTCATGGCCGGATTGTGGGAGGCCCGACGTGACCCGGTGGACGAGACGGTCACCCAACTGTCGTGCACGATCCTCACCACGGAGGCGCTCGGGTCACTGCGCCGGGTGCACGACCGGATGCCGTTGGTGGTCCGCCCCGAGGTACTCGGGGACTGGCTCGATCCCGCTGTCATGCGTGACCCGCGCGCCCTGGTGGACGGCGCGGGCGGTGACCTGGGCGAGTGGGCCGAGTCGGTGGAGATCAGGCCGGTGTCGCGGGCGGTGTCCAATGTCCGCAACGACGGTCCGGAGCTGGTGCGGCCGGTCGACCCCGCCGAGGGGATGCTCTTCTAGGCGGTCGCATCCGGACAGTCCTGTCCAGGCGGCCGTGTCTGGGCGGCCGTGACCGGGCGGTCAGCCGGCCGTGATCGGGGCGGTCACCGCCCGGGTGATCGCCACCAGATCCACGGGGGCGAGCTCGATCTCCCACCCGCGTCTGCCGGCGCTGCACAGGATCGTGGGATGGGCCAGGGCCGAGGCGTCCACCACAGTCGCCAGGGGGCGTCGCTGGCCGACGGGCGACACGCCCCCGACGACGTACCCGGTGCTCTTCTCCGCCACGTCGATCGGCGCCAGGGTGGCTTTGCCGCACCCCAGGGCGGCGGCCGCGGCCTTGAGGTCCAGCGAGGAGGTCACGGGCAGGACCGCCACCGCGAGCGGGACCCGTGACCCCTCGGGAGGTCTGCCGGTGGCCAGGACCAGTGTCTTGAACACCCTGTTCGCGGCCACCCCCAGTCGGTCGCCCATCACGCGGGCCGCCTCGTCGCCGTAGGCCGCGTCACCGGTCACCTCGTAGGTGTGCACGGTGTGGTCGATGTCGGCGTCGCGCAGCGCGACGATCGCCGGGGTCGCCGCGGCGCCGCCTCGTCCCTTCCTGCTGCCCACGGGACGGGAGCCTAGCGGGTGACGGGGTCCGGAATACCGCGACGGCCCACCGCGTTGATTCCCAGCAGGTACCCGGGGTAGGTCCCGGGTCGGAAGGGAGGGTGCGATGCGGACCGCGGTCCTCGACGCCCCGGGCGTGCGGTTAGACTCCGGGACACCGACAGGTGAGGAGTTCCGGTTGCCGACCGAGTTGCAGCCCGACGAGGCCGACCAGCGCGCAGAGAAGTTCGAGGAGCTGGCGATGCCTCTCCTCGACCAGCTCTACGGCGCGGCCTTGCGGATGACCCGGAATCCCGCCGATGCGGAGGACCTGGTGCAGGAGGCCTACGCCAAGGCCTTCGCGGGATTCCACTCGTTCAAGCCGGGGACCAACTTCCGCGCGTGGATGCATCGCATCCTCACCAACGCGTACATCAACCACTACCGCAAGCGTCAGCGCCAGCCCGCGCAGTACCCGACCGATGAGATCACGGACTGGCAGTTGGCCGCCGCGGCCGAGCACACCTCGACGGGCCTCCGCTCGGCGGAGGTCGAGGCGATGGAACTGCTGCCGGACGACGAGATCCGGGCGGCCCTCGCCGAGCTGCCGGAGGAGTTCCGGATGGCGGTGTACTACGCCGACGTCCAGGACCTGCCGTACAAGGAGATCGCGGAGATCATGGACACCCCGCTGGGGACCGTGATGTCGCGTCTACACCGCGGTCGCAAGCAGCTGCGCGAGCTGCTGCGCGACGTGGCCACCGAGCGGGGTTTCGGCCGCGACCGAGAGGAGGGGGCGAAGTGATGAGGGAGCACGACCCACGACTCGACGAGATCGACTGTCGGTCGGCGAAGCGCGACCTGTCCCTGCTGGTGGACCTCGAGTGCGACGACGCCTGCCGCTCTCGACTCGAACATCATCTCGCGGGGTGTCCGGACTGCCGGGAGTTGTTCCTCTCGGAGCGCCGCCTCAAGGCGAAGCTCTCCAGTTCGTGCTGCGAGAAGGCTCCGACCGGGCTGCGGGAACGTCTGATGGTGGAGATCCGACGCACGACGGTGACCACGACGGATGCGGACGGCACCACCGTGGTTCACAGACACACGACCGTCGAGAGACGCGACTTCGGCTGATCCGCGGACGCGGTGACGGACGACGAGGGGGCGGGCACCGGTCAGGTGCCCGCCCCCTCGTCGTCCACGGCGTCCGTACTCAGCTGTTCGGACGCTTACCGTGGTTGGCGTTCTTCTTACGGCGATCCCGCCTCTTGCGGCCACGCTTGCTCATGGTCGCCTCCTTTCGTCGGTGTACAAGTCTTCCATGCGCGGGCCCGTGTGGTTGCATTGGAGGTGTCCGGGGGCCGTTGTCGAGGAAGCAGAGGAATAATCCATATGACTGAACAGGTCCGTGCCGAGATGGTCGCGAACGTCTTGGAGGTCGTCGCGGCGGTCGGCACCGAGGTCGCCGAGGGCGACACGATCGTTCTCCTGGAGTCGATGAAGATGGAGATCCCGGTGCTGTGTGAGGGCTCGGGAACCGTGACGGAGGTCGCGGTGAAGCCCGGCGACGTCATCCAGGCGGGCGATCTCATCGCCGTCATCGACTGACCGATCGGCCGCCACAACGGCGGGAGGCCGGTTCCCACCCTGATCGGGTTGGGAACCGGCCTCTCGTACGCTGGCCGTCCTGGGGTCGGGCGACGGACGCGTCAGACGGTCGGGGTCAGACCGTGGTCCGGGTGCGGGCGCGGCGACGCTTGAGGGCGCGACGCTCGTCCTCGCTCATGCCGCCCCACACGCCGGCGTCCTGGCCGGACTCGAGGGCCCAGGTCAGGCACTCGGCGGTGACGGGGCAGCGGTTGCAGACGATCTTCGCCTCGGCGATCTGCGCGAGGGCGGGGCCGGAATTGCCGACGGGGAAGAACAGCTCGGGATCCTCGTCGCGGCAGATGGCCTTGTGGCGCCAGTCCATGGGAACTCCTTCGTCGTGAGACCGAGGTCGGGTGCGCCGGGCAGCACGAACACGCGCCGTTCAGGCGTTGACCTGTACGATCGACGTGAGAACGTGCGTGTTCGGTGACACCCGACGGGGTGGTGGGGGTTGTACCCGCTCCGCGGGCTCGCTCCTGCTGGAGTGGCTCCCGGTTAAGGCAAGGCAAACACGGTGTGTCTGCGCTGTTACAACTGATCGTCCCACGATTCCCTGACAAGTCAACCCTCTTGAAGCGTGATGTGGTAAACGTCACGCGCTTTGTCAAATCGGAGCGAAACCCCACACCAGAGGCTGTTATCGCCTAGGTGGAATGCGCTCCACCAGGGGTGTGGGGCCCGGTGGATCCGGTGGCACATAGTCTTGAGAGGTGAACGTGAGACGACAGGACGAGCCCCGTGTTCCGGCCGACCCCCGGATCGCGATCCCCGGCCCGGTCCGCCTCGCCGGCTGGATCGCCTCTGCTCAGGGACTCATCGGCGTGGGCATCGCGGTGGTCCTGTTGGTCCGTGCGATCGGCGGCCACCGCGAGGAGACCGTGGTCATCAGCGGGTACGGGACCGCGGTGTGGTTCGCGATCCTCGGCGGCGGGTTGCTGGCCGCCGGACTGGGGTTGTTGCGCGGTCGGAGGTGGGGCCGCGGTCTGGTGGTGATCGCCGAGCTGCTGCTGCTCTTCGTCGCGTGGTACGTGGGGGTGGGGTCGCACCAGTACCTGGCCGGGATCGCTCTGGCGGTGGTGTGTGCCTCCGCCCTGGTGGCGTTGTTCCGGCGCGACGCCGTCGAGTGGTACGCCGCCTGACCGACCGGTACGCCGCCTGACCGGCCGTCGGCGGCCCGGTCAGGCCAGCAGCTTGTAGGCGTGGATCGAGCCGCCGCGGCGTTCGTAGAGGATGTCGCCGATCTGCGCCAGCCCGGTGACGCCCTCGCCCTCTGCGGAGGTGGCACCCAGGCGGAGCGTCTCGACGCCCGAGTCGTGGTCCAGGAGTCCGAATCCGCCGGCGACGGGCAGCAGCACCCAATCCCGCGCGGTGGTGACGTCGGGGTCGGGTGACCACCCGCCGGTCAGTCCCGGGCCGGTCGTCCCGCCGGCCGTCCAGGTGTGCTGGCCGGTATCGGTCCGGAAGGCGTGGGTGGAGCCGCCGTCGAACCACCGTGCCTGGGTGTCGTCGCCGGAGAGGGTGGTGACGCCCGGCTTCGTGGCGGGCTCGGAGTCCAGCCGCAGGACGGGGGAGTACCGGCGCGGGGAGGTGAACCATTCGACGGCCCAGGCACCGTCGCGGTCGGTCAGTGCCAGGACTCCCTCGTCGGTGACGTCGATGATCCACAGGCCACGGGCGCCGGTGGTCTCCGAGGCGATCTCCTCGGGCTTGCGACTGTCCTCGGGGACGGTCTCGGCGAGCGTGAGCCGTGTGGAGTCGTCGCCGGGGCAGCGTTCGGCGACCGCGAACCGGTCGTCGGTGAGATCGGCCGTTCCGAGGGTGCAGTCGGCGCGTGGTTGCATGTCGGCTTCCTGGGGCGCCTCGACGGCGCCGTACTCGACGGTGCGGACCAGGTCGTCGCGCCAGATCTCGAGCCGCTCGGGGCTGAAGGCGAGCGCGTGCCGCCAGGTCGAGGTCAGTTCCATCGCGTCGGGGAAGGCGCTCTGTCGGGTGCTCGTGTACTGCTGCGTCGTCGGATCGAGGGCGGTGACGTCACTGCACCCGGCGGCCCCGTCGAACGCCGCGGCGAGGATGTCGGCGTAGAACGTGGCCGCGCAGGTACGTCCGGCGTGTGAATACGTCCACCGCTGCTCGCCCGAGCCCGCGTCGCGGCCCACGAGGGTCCCGTCGTCGTCGAGGGTGACGAGGTTGCCCTTGGTGGTCAGTGGGGCGCCTGCGCCCCCCGACGCGTGGGACCACAGGGGCTGGAGTGAGGTGGGGCGTTCGACTGCGGGCCCGTAGACGGGCTGCTCGTCGTCGGCGGCGCGGAAGTGCGACCGGTTCGCGCTTCCCGACAGCAGGACGGCGGCGGCCACCACCGCCATGACGACGACGATGACGGCTGCGGTCACCAGATCGCGCCGTGTCCCCCGTTCGGAGGGCACACCGGGGAACCGTCGGCCCGGGCCGCCGGTGGCGTGACTGTCTGCGCGCACGTGCCGTGTGTGGGGAGGTGGTGGCCCGGTCAGTCCTGACCGGCCTGGTCGGGCGACGACGACGAGGGGCGCCGACGGCGACGGCGGCGCCGCGGGGGTGCGTCCCCGGGGGTCGCCGAATCGTCTCCGCTGTCGGTCCCGGGAGCGGGGTCACCGGACGCGGCGGGCGTCGAGGCCCCGTCCGCGCCGGAGGCCCCGGTCCGGGTACGCCGCCGACGGGGCGCCGATCCGGTCCCGGACTCCCGGGCGGGCCCGCGGGAGTCACGGTCGGCCGGGCGACGGCCGGAGCCGGTCCCGGTGGGAGCGCCGACGCGTCCGCCGGCGCTCTCCGGGATCCCGAGGTCGGACCGCAGGTGCGGGGACGTCGAGTAGGTCTCGGCGGGCTCACCGGACCCGAGCCCGAGGGCCTTGTCGATCAGGCCCCACCGGGGCAGGTCGTCCCAGTCCACGAGGGTGACGGCCACACCCGTGCGTCCGGCGCGGCCCGTGCGGCCGATCCGGTGCACGTAGGTCTTCTCGTCCTCCGGGCACTGGTAGTTGATGACGTGGGTGACATCGTCGACGTCGATCCCGCGGGCCGCGACATCGGTGGCGACGAGGACGTCGACGTCACCGGAGCGGAACGCCTTGAGGGACTTCTCACGCGCTCCCTGGCCGAGGTCGCCGTGGATGGCGCCCACCCGGAAGCCACGCTCCGCGAGATCGTCGGCCAACTTCTGGGCGGTGCGCTTGGTGCGGCAGAAGATCATGGTGGCGCCACGGCCCTCGGCCTGGAGGATCCGGGAGACCACCTCGGGCTTGTCGAGCGAATGGGCCCGGTAGACGTACTGGGTGGTGTTCTCGTGCGTGGCGCCGGAGTCGGCGGCCTCGGCGCGGATGTGGGTGGGTTTGGTGAGGAAGGTGCGGGCCAGGGTGATGATCGGGCCGGGCATGGTGGCCGAGAACAGCATGGTCTGGCGCTTCTCCGGGACCATGCGCAGCAGCTTCTCGATGTCGGGCAGGAAGCCCAGGTCGAGCATCTCGTCGGCCTCGTCGAGGACGAGGGCCTCGACCTTGCCCAGCACGAGCTTCGACTGGTTCGCGAGGTCGAGCAGGCGGCCGGGGGTGCCGACGACCACGTCGACGCCCTTCTCCAGGGCCTCGGTCTGCTGCTCGTACGGCGTTCCGCCGTAGATCGCGAGGACCTTGAGCGGGCGGGTGCCGGACCCGGAGGCCGCCGGCGCGGTGAGGCCGGTCGCGGCGATCTTGAGGTCCTGGGTGACCTGGACGCACAGCTCGCGGGTGGGGACGATGATGAGCGCCCGCGGGGTGCCGTCGAGCGTCCTCGTCGCCTCGCCGGTGGCGATGCGGTGGAGGAGCGGGACGCCGAACCCGTAGGTTTTGCCCATGCCGGTCCGGGCCTGACCGATGAGGTCGGATCCGGCCAGTGCCAGCGGGAGGGTGAGTTCCTGGATGGCGAACGTGTGGGTGATCCCGCGCTCGGCGAGCGCGGTGACGATCTCCGGGCGGACGCCGAGCTCGGCGAAGCTGGGGGAGGAGTCGGAGGACGGGGCGTCGACGACGGCGGTCGTCGTGGCCATGCCGTCGACTTCTTCGGTGGTGACATCTGTGGTGGACAGGGCGGTGCCTTTCTCGTCTCGCGCGCGGATGGTTCGGGCCGCACAAGGTCCGGCCTCGCGAGCGGGGCGCGCGCACATTTCCACGGGACCTGTCACGCCCGGCGCCGGAGCGATCCGGACCCGGGGAGTGATCCACGTGCACACATCCTATCCCGTGCCGCCGCCTTTCGAGCGCGTCGGGCTAGCCTGGACCGCACGCACCGCCGATGACGGCGTGACATGCGCCTACGACGAGAAGGGCAGGCACCGTGGAGGTCAAGATCGGCATCGCCGACAGCAACCGTGAGCTCGTGTTCAAGACCGGGATGACGCCGGAGGACGTGTACAAGCGCGTCGAGGCGGCCCTGACCGCGGAGGCCAAGGCGGTACTCGAGCTCGAGGACGAGAAGGGGCGCCGTTACCTCGTGTCCACCGATCGGGTGGCGTACGTCGAGATCGGCGAGACCGCGCGCCGCGCGGTCGGGTTCCTCTCCTGAGGGAGTGAACCCCGGGCCGGGGGCCGCCCTCGCGGCCCCGACCCCCGGGGGTCAGGCCTGGTTGTCCGGGTCGGTCCGGTCCCCTCCGTGACGCGGGATCTTGGACAGGCCGCCCCAGCACAGCGTGACCGTCGTCGAGACGGCGTCCGCGCGGGGGATCGGTCGGCCGGCGTCGAGCCAGTGCCCGGCGCTGACCCGGCTGGCCCCGACCAGTCCGACGGCCAGCAGTCGCGAGCGGTGGGCGTCGAGCCCGGAGTCCCCGCGGACGAGGTCGTGGACCGCGTCGATGCACCCGTCGGTGGCCCTGTCGAGTTCCCGCCGGACGTCCTCGTCACCGGACTCGGAGTAGAAGACCAACCGGAACCCGCGGGTGTCGGCGTCGGCGTACGCGAAGAACGTGTCGACGGCCGCCTCGACCCTGCGCCGGTTGTCGGAGGTCGAGTCCAGCGCGGCACGGATGCGTCCGAGCAGTTCGTCGACATGGTGGCGCAGCACCTCGATGTACAGGTCACGTTTGGAATCGAAGTGCTGGTAGAGCACCGGCTTGGAGACGCCGGCCAGGACGGCGATGTCATCCATCCCGGAGGCGTGGAAGCCCTGGTCGACGAACACGGTCCCGGCGGCGTCGATCAGCTGGCTGCGCCGGGCCCCGCGGGGGAGCCGGGCCGCTCGGGTGCGGCCCGGTGCGGCCGGGAAGGGTCCGTCCGGGCTCGTCATCTGCTGGCTCCTTCTCCGCCCGGGCGGGAGTCGACAGGCGTCCGGGCCAGACGGACAATACCCGCAGCCGCGGAGTGCGGGAGGAGGCGCCTCACCCCTCATGTGGGATCGTGTAGGCCTTGACTTCAGGAGTGGACGTGGAGGTGTACGGATGAGCGACGGCCGTCGCCGGACGCCGGGCGGTGCGGACGCCGAGGGTCGTCAGCGACCCCCGTACTACCCTCCGCACGGCGAGCCGCTGCGCGCGCCGTGGGACCCGCAGGAGTCGACCCCGGGGCGCCGCCGGTCGGTGCCCGGATCCCGGGACCACCTGCGTCGGCAGACCCCGGTCGGCAGGTTCTTGGCTACCTGGGGCTGGCGCGCGTACGCGATCCCGGTGCTCGTGGTGCTCACCGCCCTGGTGATCGGGGACGCCATCGTCTCGCCGGGCGCGTCCGACGAGGACCGGGTGGTCCGGGCGGAAGAGACCCCGGCCGTGGTCGGGGTACCCGCGGCGGGTGAGGTCCCGCCCAGTGGTGAGTTGCCGGAGGGCGGCTCCTTCATCGGGGCCGCGAGCGGGGAGTTCAGGATCGTGCCCGGCGGCACCGATCCGGTGGGACGCCCGACGGCCGAGCAGTTCAGCTACACGGTCGAGGTCGAGGACGGGATCGACACCGTCGACTTCGGCGGGGACGACTCGGTCGCCAGGATGGTCGACGCGACCCTGGCCAACCCCAAGAGCTGGACGGCCGACGGCGCAGTCGCGTTCCGGCGGATCGCCGGTGACGAGCCCGCGTTCCGGGTCTCGCTGGCGAGCCCCATGACGGTCCGCGAGAACTGCGGGTACGACATCGAACTCGAGGCGAGTTGCTACAACTCGGCCACGGGTCGCGTCTACCTCAACCTCGCGCGCTGGGTGCGGGGAGCGAGGTCGTTCCAGGGCGACATCGGGTCCTACCGGCAATACCTGGTCAACCACGAGGTCGGCCACGCGATCGGCTACCCGGCCCACGAGCCGTGCCCCGCGGACGGCGCCCTGGCGCCGATCATGATGCAGCAGACGTTCGGCGTGAACAACGGCGACATCCACCAGTTGGATCCCGTGGGCGTGGTCCCGGACAACGACGACACGTGTCGATACAACGCGTGGCCGTTCCCCGACGGACCCCCGGTGGCGGGATGACCGCCGCGGGCGGACCGGGGGACCGCGGCCTTCCCCCGCTGGTGGACCCGGTACCGGAGCTGACGAGGGACGAGCGGGAACGGTACTCGCGGCACCTGTTGCTCGGCGCGATCGGCGACGAGGGGCAGCGTCGCCTGCGCGCCGCGTCGGTGTTCGTCGTGGGTGCCGGCGGCCTGGGTGCCCCGGTGCTCATGTACCTCGCCGCGGCGGGTGTCGGGCGGATCACGGTCGTCGACGACGACGAGGTGGACCTCGGCAACCTGCACCGGCAGGTGATCCACTCCGTCGGGGCCGTGGGCCGACCCAAGGTGGACTCGGCGAGGGACCGCCTGGCCGAGTTGGCGCCCGGGGTCCGGGTCGACGCGATCCACGCCCGACTCGACGCCCTGAACATCGAGTCGCTTCTCGAGGGCCATGATCTGGTGATCGACGGCAGCGACAACTTCGCGACCAGGTACCTGGTCTCCGACGCCTGCGAGATCGCGGGGATCCCGCTCATCTGGGGGACCATCGACCGCTTCCGGGCGCAACTCGCCGTGTTCTGGTCGCGCCCACCGGCGCCCGCCGACCCGGTGACCCTGCGGGACCTCTACCCGTCCCCACCGCCTCCCGGGTCGGTGCCCAGCTGTGCCGAGGCCGGGGTCGTGGGTGCGTTGTGTGGCACGGTCGGGTCGATGATGGCAATGGAGGCGGTCAAGCTCGTCACGGGAGCGGGCCGGCCCCTGCTCGGACGCCTGGTCCTGATGGATCTGCTCGAGTCGACCCACCGGGCGGTGACGATCCGACCGGACCCGTCGAGGGAGCCGGTCACCCGACTGCCCGACGGGGCCGACGACGTCTCCTGCGAGATGCCGGCGGCCGGGCCGGCGGCCGTGCCGGTCGTCACCGCCGCCGAGCTCGCGGAGGAGTTGACGCAGGCGGGGTCCCCCGGCGCTGCCGCCCCGGTCCTCGTGGACGTCCGCGGGGCGGGTGAGCGGTCCATCGCCCGGATCGAGCCGTCGGTGTGGGTGCCCCTGGACTCGGTCGCCGAGGACGCTGCGGACCCCACCGGTGTCCTCGGTCGCGCCGCCGCCAGGGGGCGCCTGGTCCTCTACTGCAAGTCCGGTGTGCGCTCCGCGCGCGCCGCCACGACCCTGTCCGGGGCCGGATTCACCGGCGTCCGGTCGTTGGCGGGCGGAATCGACGCGTGGACACGCGACGTCGACCCGTCCCTGCCCGGGTATTGACCGAGGAGGTGGGTAGCGTGGGCGGCGTGAACGATGCGAGGGTCCCCGAGCACGTCCGTGGCGCGTTCGGCGTGACGGACGGCCCGGCCGTCCCCGTGGTCGCCGGCTCCGGGACCGGCTGGCTGGTGTCCACCTCCGGTGCCGCCGTCGTGCTCCGCCCCGTCGCGGACACGGCGCTGGCGAACTGGTCCGCCCGGGTCCGGGAGGAGATGGACGTGACGGGGCTCCGGGTGGCCCTCCCCGTCCGCTCGACCGATGGACGCCACGTCGTGTCCGGCTGGCGCGCCGACCGGGTGGTGTCCGGTCGCCCCGAGGCGCGCGCCGACGAGACCATCGCGTGGTCGGCCCGCATCAACGCGGCGCTCGCCGACGTGGAGCCCCCACGGCCCGCCACCCGCCCGGCGAGGCGACCGTGGTCCGAGACCGACCTGTTCGCGTTCGCCGAGGCGGCCGCCTGGGACGGTGATCCCGAACACGACCTGGCGCCCGGGATGGAGGACCGTGGCACGCCGTTCGCGACCCACCGTGCGGCCGCTCTGCTCGGTGCGACGGGCCTCATCCGGCACCGCAGGCCGGTCGAGATGCCCGTGACCGGCGTGGTCCACGGGGATCTCGCCCGGGGTCTGCTCTTCGACTCGTCCGCCGAACCCGCACTGACCGACGTTGTGCCCTATGCCCGGCCAGCCTCGTGGTCGGCCGCGGTCGTCGCCGTCGACCACCTGTCGTGGGGGACGGCCGACACCGGGGTCCTCGGCAGATGGCGCCATCTCGAGCAGTGGCCCCAGATGGTGTTGCGCGCTGCCGTGTTCCGGCTGGCGGTGCACGCGCTGCACCCCGGTTCGCGCCCACATGCCATGGACGGGTTGCAGTCCATGGCCCGCGAGGTCGGCGAGTTCGTGGGGGACACGTCGGCATGACCCCCCGTTCCCCGCGGGCATCGTCCCGCCAGGGTGCCCTCGCGTTTCCGCTCGTGGCCCTCGTCGGCGTCGTCCTCGTCTCGCTGAACCTCCGAACCGCCGTCACCTCCCTCAGCCCGCTGCTCGGGGTGATCGACGCCGAGATCGGCCTCGGCGCCGCCGGGATGGGGCTGCTCGGGATGGTCCCGACCGCGATGTTCGCCGTCTGGGGTGTGCTCACCCCGATCGTCCTACGCCGGGTGGGTCTGGAGATGCTCACGGTCCTGGCGATGGTCGCGGCGGCCGTCGGGCAGCTCATCCGGGCCGCCGCCCACGACCCCTGGGTGATGGGCGCGGGATCACTCATCGCGCTGGCGGGGATGGGGATCGGCAACGTCGTCGCCCCACCCCTGGTCAAGAAGTACTTCCCCCGGCACGTGGCCGCGGTCAGCATGGCCTACATCACCGGTCTGCAGCTGGGCACCGTCGTCCCGGCGCTGGTGGCGGTGCCGGTCGAGGAGGCCGCCGGGTGGCGGGTCTCCATCGGGTGGTGGGCGGTCCTCGCCGTCGTCGCCGCGATCCCCTGGATCGTCGAGATGGTGCGGCCGGGCGTCCCCACCGACTCCCCTCGTGCCACCGGGTCCCCCC